>JBAVSO010000132.1:0-17402 GCA_049695635.1 Candidatus Cybelea sp.
TTGACGAAGACCGAACCGCCCTCGGGTCGCGACCAACGCTTGGGGGATGTTGCGTTGAGGGTGACACGGGGTCTCCCTAGCGAACTCTGCGGCGTTGATTTCCGGAAAGCTCGATCGGCGCCGGCGGGCGCTTTTTTGGTCGGCGATTGCCTCGGCGGCCTTTCACTTAATCTTCCTGACGCTGCTCTTCTACGAAATCGCCCGGCTCTTCGTGCCGCGAGGCGAGCGAGAGGTCGTCTCCCAGACGAACACCATTACAATTAACAAGGCGGCGGTGCCGACCCCGGTGCCGACGCGGGCCCCCGCGCGCCATCGGCCCGCGCGTCAGCATGCCTCGGCGCCGGCGAATACGCCACGTAGGGAAATTGCCAAAGAGACCTCGGCTCCAGCGCCTCCCCAACCGGTACATCGCACCCCGCCGCTTCCGTCACGGATCCAGCGCGACGAAGCGGGGTTCGCGCACGAAGTCGCGCAGCTCAACGAACAGAACGATCCCCACGCGATTCCGACCATCGATCCCGCGTCGCGCGAATCGTATACGAAGACGTACTCATTTAACGTTCCATCTTCGCTACGCGGCGAGGAGCACGGCAACGGAATCATTACGCCGACGCGAAGCTGGCACGACGGAGGGTACGACTGCTACTATGGGCGCTACGAGTTCACCTATCCCGATGGAGCGATGGAGAGCGGCGATATCGTCTGGCCTTTCTGCTACGATCCAGGCTCGGATCCGTTCAAGTTGCCGCCGCATCCGATCCCGTTTCCACTTCCGCTGGCCGGCTTTAAGTTGCCCTCGGACGCGCAGCTTCCGCCGATAGAAAAGTCCGTTTACCAACAGTGGGTCACCGCCACCAGCGCGACTTCAGCGCCGTAGCAGCGGCGTTTGTGCCAGCCCGTTGAGAACGAACTGCACGGCGAGTGCGGCCAGAATAATCCCCAACAAACGGGTGATGACGTGGATTCCGGTCGTGCCGATCCATCGCTGCAACAAGGTCGAGCCGCGCATGCAGAGCCATGTAACCATCAAAGCAACGATGTAGGCAACCGTAACGACCGTTAGCTCGAACCTGTTGCCGCGCGAAAGATTGACGAGCAGCAGCACCGTCGCGATCGTGCCGGGTCCCGCGATCATCGGTACGGCCAATGGAAAGACTGCCGGGTTCTCGCCCGCCGCCGCCTCGCGCTCTTCGGCTTCCGTTCGCTTCGCGCGCGTCGGACGCGCAAAGAGCATGTCGATCGCGATCAAAAAGAGCAGGATTCCGCCGGCAATCATAAACGCCGGCAGGGTTACGCCGAGGTAATCGAGCAGCAGGCGCCCTACGACTCCCATGAACAAGATAATGCCGGCCGCGACGAGCACCGCTTCGTTGACGATTTGCTTGCGCCGCTCCGGCGAAACGCGCGCGGTCGCCGCAAGCGTCATTGGGATCATGCCGATCGGGTCGATGATCGTAAATGCGGTAGCGAATGCGGTCGCGACAAATCGTACGTCCATGGTGCGCTGACAGGTTATCGCCAATTGGAGGCAAACGTCAAGCCTCGATGCGCGCCGCGAGTGCCGTTACCATAGAGGATTTGCGAGGACTGGCGAAACGCCGCTTGCCGCGCGTGGTTTTCGACTACATTGACGGCGGCGCCGACGGCGAAGCAACGCTGCGCGAAAACTGCCGAGCGTTCGAGCGCATTAGATTTCGGCCGCGCAACGCGGTCGCCAACGCCCCGTGCGAGCTGCGAACGAGCGTTCTCGGAACGACGCTCGATCTGCCGTTCTTATTCGCGCCGGTCGGCAGCAGCCGTCTCTTCTTTCCGCGCGGCGAGTGCGTCGCCGCCGCGCAGGCCGGCGCCGCGGGCACCGCATACGTGCTATCAACGCTCTCGGGATGCCGGCTCGAAGACGTGAAGGCTTCCTCCAGCGGGCCGGCCTGGTATCAGCTCTACCTCGTCGCGGGGCGCGATGTCGCGACCGCGGCAATCGCGCGCGCGCGCGATGCGGGTTTTAACGCGCTCGTCGTAACTATCGACACGGCCGTCGCCGGTAACCGCGAGCGCGACGTTCGCAGCGGCGCAAAGGAGCTCACGAGCGGAGACCTACGCAAAATGCTGCCGTTCGTGCCGCAGATTTTGGCGCGCCCGGCGTGGCTTTACGATTTCCTGCGCGACGGCGGGATGATGCGATTTCCCAACGTGCTGCTGCCGGGAACCGGTCCGATGGCATATGCGGACGTTGCGGCGGCGCTCGAACAGTCGACAGTCGCGTGGGAAGACATGGCTTGGATTCGCGAGCAGTGGAAGGGCCCAATCGTGGTCAAGGGCGTGCTGACCTCGGAGGACGCCCGGCGGGCGATCGGCTCCGGCGCCGACGCGATCGTGGTTTCCAATCACGGCGGACGCCAGCTCGACGGCGTGGCTCCGACTATAGATGCTTTGCAGGAAGTCGTTGAAGCGGCCGGCGACCGCGCCGAGATCTACCTGGACGGCGGAATCAGACGCGGAAGCGATGTCGTGAAAGCGCTCTGTTTGGGCGCGCGAGCGGTGCTGATCGGGCGTGCCTATGCCTACGGGCTCGCCGCCGCCGGCGGCGCGGGCGTCGCTCGGGCAATCGAAATACTTCGCAGCGATATCGTCCGCACGCTGCGGTTGTTAGGATGCCACGATGCCGGCGCGCTCGACCGGTCGTACGTCGAGCGCCCGCACTAAACGGTTATGGCTTGGAGAGCAGGTCGGGTTTTAACGTGTTGAAGTCTACCGGCACCGAGACGTGCTCCTGCACGATCAACCACTTGCCGTCCATCTTCCGTAGCACGTCGGTGACGCGGACGTTGGCCGTCATGGTCTTCTTCCCAACCGTCGCTGTGACGCGCTGAATGCTGTGTGTGTAGGCGACATCGCCGCTGATCGTCACGCCTAGGTCGCCGATCGAAAAGGTTGGTGAACCTTTCATCGAGCCGAAGAAACCTACCCAGTCTTTGCGGTAGTCGTCCCAGCCTACGTGCTGGCGGGGTGGACCCGCATCGAAGACAAACAGTGTCTGTCCACGCGGATATAATGCCATGATCGCATCAACGTCCTTGTGTCGAAAGGCCGTCGCGAAAGATTGGTAGAGGGCGTTGATTTGCGCATTGTCGTCGGAAGCGGCGCTCGCGCGCGGAGCGACGGCGCTTCCGGCGGCAACGGCAACGGCAAGGGTAAGAAAAAGCAAAGTTCTCTTCATTGAAACCTCCAGCGAGGGTGAAAGAAAGAATATGACACTTTACGTTCGCGGCCGCCTGCCGAGCCGCGGCATCGCGATCATCGGAAGCCGCACGCCGCCTGCGCAGGCCAGCGCATTCGCTTACGACCTCGCGCTGCGGGTCCGGGAGCCCGTCGTAGCCGGACTCGCACCCGGCATTGACGCTGCCGCCCATCGCGGGGCGCTCGCTGCCGGTACGCCGACCGTAGCCTTCGTCGCGTATGGCTTCGGCGCGACCGATCCGCCCGAGCTCGCCGAGCTGGAAGAGGCGATCGTCAAAGCCGGCGGCGCGGTTGCGACGCTCTTACCGCTGGGAACGCCTGTCTCAGAAGAATCGCGCGTCGCGCGCGACCGTCTTCAAGTAGAGCATGTGCGCGCCGTGGTATTGATCTGCAGCGAGATCGAGGGTGGCGCCCTGCACACGATGCGATTTGCTCGCGAGCTGCGGCGCGCCCGATTCGCGATCGAGCCTCCGGCTGAGGCGTCCGGTTCTCGGGCATGGGCCGGTAACGTCGAATGCATCGCAGAGGGCGCGACGCCCCTGCCGTTTGAAGTCGAAGCGGCGCTCGCGGGGGTGCGAGGCGACGTTTAACGAAACCCAAGCCTCCCCCGGCATTATCCGGGTCCCCATTCTTGCTACTGCGAAGGAGTGTATCTATGCGATTGTTATCGACAGCGCTCTGTACGACGGTCGCTGTTGCGTTACTCGCGGGCTGCTCCGGCGGCACTTCTCAAATGAGTTCCGGCGGGTCGAGCACGATACCCGTGACGCCGCTGAGCCGGCACCATCACGACAGGCCGGTCTGGGCGTCACCCGCAAACTATATCGACAACGGCGCCGTAGAGCAGCCGTTACCGTACTATCGTCGAGTCATATCCTCGATCAAAAACGCCGCAAGCTATCCCGCCAAGGGCATGTACGTGAACGAGTTTTACGGCGCGGGCACGATGGCGTATCCGATAAACAATAAGGCGGACAGTCCTCCCTTCTGCACGGTCGCGACCGGCAGCGGCGCCGACGTGAACGGCATCGGGGTAGATGGCGAAGGAAATCTCATCACGCCCGTCGCGGCCAACTACTCGGGCCAACACGCCGTTGACATCTGGCAAGGACCCGGGATGTGCGGAGCGCAGGTAGGAACCTTTATTGACCCGGATGGGCAACCGTCGGATGCCTTCAGCTTCGATGCGTTAAACGGAACGATCCTCGTCTCAAATATCTTCAATAACTCCGGTGGGGCGGGAAGCGTCTCTATCTGCACGCTCGCCAGCGGATGCACCGGCAACCTTACGAACGCCGCAATGTATAAGGTTGCGGGCGTCGTGATGGATAAGAGCGGAAACTGCTATGTTTCGGCCGAGGACCCGACCGGCGTCGGAACGCTTACCTACTTTGCAGGCTGCACCGGAGCAGGTCAGCAAGCGTCGGGGTTCATGAACACCGACTACGGCAGCCTCAGCTTCGATCGAAACGGCAATTTAGTTTCGGTGGATAAAGCCGGCATTCAACTCTGGGTTTACAAGGGCTGCAACCCTGCCTGCAGCGTCATCGGCGGGCCGTTCCCGCTGCAAGGCGAAACGGTCTTCGGCGCACTGAACAAGCAATCCATGACGTTCATGGCCGGTGATTTTGCGAACGGGCAAGTGGACGTCTATTTATACACTCCGACATCGTTGACGTACTTTTACAGCTACAGCAATGGGCTGAGCGTCAGCGGCAAGATCGAAGGCGTCGCCTACAATCCGGCACAAAAGACGAGAAAATAAACCGAAGGAAGCAACAACAGAAGAGCGGGATGGCCGACCGGTCATCCCGCTCATTTTTTAAAGATTGGGCGCTAGGCCGACGTCAATGGACGTTTCAAACGTCCGCGACCATGGCAACCCGATCGACATAGCCGCGATGTGATAGCCGGGATCGAGCTGGGTGAGAATCGCGCCGGCGTAACTCCAAAGCAACGCGCGGTCGCGCGCAGTCATGGCCGCCGCAACGCCGGGGGTCAGCAGCGTATGGTCGGTAATGCCTTGCGCGGCAAGCGTCGCATTGAGGTCGGGGCGCACCTCGTCGTGGAACGCGTAATCGTCGAGGAAGAGCATGAACGTGAACGTGCGGTGCGCGAGCGCGTCGTAGGTTCCCAAGCGGCGGCCGGCGCCTGCCGCGATCGCTTCGGCGAGCGCAGTTCCGACCGTATTCGCATTGGTATTCCAGGAAGAGTAGGCATCGAGCCGCGACGCAAGGCCCGAAGCGAGAATTCGCCTCGCAAAGTCTGCCTGAGTGGTATAGGAGCGCAGGTACGAAAGATCGGCGAGCGCGACGGAACGGCCGGCCGAAGCATCGGCCGTCATCGCTGCGGCTAACGCGTCGTCTTGGGTTGCGCTCGTGCCGGGAACCCGTACGTTGAGCACGATCTCGGGATTTTGGTCGTCGCGCTCTGCGCCCGAGACCGCAATAAGCGCATCAATTGCAGTCGAGATCGGCGCGTACTCGATCGGGTCTTGGAAGAGAGCTCCGTTGGGTGTCGAGTATCGAACCGCGATCCGAGGCGTCCAGCGCGCAGCGCGAGCGATCGCGTGTGCGACCAACGCCATCCCGAGCTCGTCGGCTCCCGGCTCGATTGAGGCGCGTCCCCCAAGGTTTGCGGCAGCGAGATCGTCCTGCAAGAGACGTACGTCCGGAACGTGCAGGCCGACTGGGCCGGCGTCATCTTGACCTAGCACGAGCCGATCGATGACACCATTGGCCGTCATCTTCAGCAAGAGCCTGTCGACCGCGAGATTACGGCCCCGCGTTGCAATATACTGGTCGAAAATCTGCGGGCCGATCAGATCGCGAAGCTTATCGGCGCGGGCTTCTTCGCTCGGAAGCAACGGGTAATGAAGGTTCGCGTACTCCTGCAGATACGCCCAGATCGGATAGGAAGCGAAAAAGGGCGTGCCGGCCGGTATACCGGTCGGTGCCAGTCGCATGATGGTCCCAAAAGCGCCAATCCAGGATTGAGGCCGGCGCGCTCGCAGATGCGCCAACTCGCGCAATCGAAAGTACGCATCGTCGTACGAGGCGCCGGGAACGCGAGATGCGGTAAGACCGCCGTACGCGAGCATATCGGTCGAGATCACGAACGCATCGGTCTGCGGCTTAGCCGCCTCGTGATTGAGCCAAGCGATCAGCGCGTCCGACTGCCCCGCTTCCAGGAAACGCCCGATCAGCGCGCGCGGCGGCACTGTAACCGGCACGCCGGAAATTCGCCCGAGCATGACCGGCAGTTGCGCGGTGACGGGGCGGTCGTCCATCGGCAGGAACGCGATCGTCGCGAGCAACGCGATGAGATGCATCAGAGTAGCGTGCGCAGCGATCCGTTCGTCCGTTCGAGCAGCGCGCGAGCTTGCGCCGCATTGACACCACGCCGTGCCATCACGATCGCCAGCTTCACGTGACCGCCGGCCGCGGCGAGCAACTCGAGTGCTGCCGGTTCCTCCACCTCCGCGATCGCGCGCACGATCCGAACGGCTCGGGCACGCAGTTTGGCGTTCGACGCGACGAGGTCCACCATCAAATTATCGTAGACTCTGCCCATCCGAACCATCACCGCGGTCGAGATCGCGTTGAGTACGATCTTTTGAGCCGTTCCGGCCTTCATGCGCGTCGAACCGCTCAGTGCCTCAGCGCCGGTCGCAAGCACGATCGCCAAATTCGCGGCGCGCGCGAGTGCTGAATGCTGCGAACCGGTAAGGGCGACGGTGAAAGCGCCGAAGGATCGCGCGCGCTCGATCGCCGCCACCACAAAAGCTGCGCTCCCGCTGGCCGAAATGCCGACGACCGCATCGCTCGAGCTCACGCCACCACGCATCGCCTCGTCGCCTGCAGCAGCATCGTCCTCGGCGCCTTCGATCGACCGCGTTAATGCGGGTGTGCCGCCGGCAACATGCGCTCTGACGAGCTCCGGCGCAGTTCCGAAGGTCGGCGGCATCTCGGCGGCGTCCAGCATGGCGAGTCGTCCGCTCGTGCCGGCGCCGACGTAGTGAAGGACGCCGCCGCGCTCGAGCCGCGCCGCGATCTCGTCAACGGCTTCGCCGATCGCGTCCGTGCGCGCCATCGCCGCCTCGACCGCATCGCGCTGTTCGCCGATCAACAGCTCGACCAGCCGGGGCGTGCTCAAGAGATCGAGCCCAGCACTTCGGACGCTTATCTCTTCGGTGGGCGGAAGCTCGGAGCTCACGCCGCTTCGGCGCATTCGGATTCGATTTGCGCGAGCAGCTCGCGTAACCCATAGGGTGCAATTGCGCCGAGCGCGACTCGGCGAGCCGCACCGGTCGCACCGAGCGCGTTGGCCGCGCGACCGCGTAGCGTCTCGTAACCGAGCACCGCGAAGACGATTGCTTCCTTGGCGTCTACGGGCATACCCAGTGAGTCGGTTGTCTCGACCCGCGACCGCCCAAGCCGCGCGGCTAGACGCGAAAGCAGCACGGGATTGCGAGCGCCGCCGCCGCTGACGAAGACGCACGCGTCGCCGAAACCCTCGCGCGCAACTGCCTGCGCGACCGTAGCCGCGGTCAGTTCGGTTAGCGTGGCCACGCCGTCCTCGAGCGAGAGCCGCGCCAGAGCCTCGGCGTGCAGCCTCAAAAACTGAACGCCGAAGTGCTCGCGTCCCGTCGTTTTGGGCGGCGAGGCTTCGAAGTACTCGTCGCGCAGCATCGCGCGCAGCAGCGCATCGTCAGCGCGTCCGGCCGCTGCCAGCGCGCCCCCGCGATCGAAGCTCTGCATGCCGCGCGAGCGGTCGCGCACGAAAGCGTCGAGCAGCATGTTGGCCGGGCCGGTATCGAAGCCGCGCACATCTTGCGGACGCGCGCCGGCCTTGAGCAGCGTGACGTTGGCGATACCGCCGAGATTAACGGCTACGCGATCTTGCGATGCGCTGCTCAAGAGCAACGCGTCAACGAAGGCCGTCAACGGTGCGCCATTACCACCCGCGACGCAATCGGCACTGCGAAAATCATAGCAGACGGTCGTCTTGGCAGCCTCGCGAATCTCGAACGCATCGCCGACCTGCAGCGTCACGTGCGCCGCACCGTCGTGCCAGACCGTTTGGCCGTGCGAGGCAACGTAACCGATTGAATCGGGTGGCGCGATGGCACCAACGGCTGCCGCGTAGGCGCGTCCGAGCGAGCGGTGCAGGTGCGCGAGCGCCGAGATGTCGCCCGCATTCGGCGGCAGCGCCGCAAGCAGCGCATCGCGGAGATCGCGTTCGAAGGGCTGAGTGAAAAACTTCCGCAGCGTCACTTCGTAGCCCTCACCGCGCGGCAGAATCTCGACCAACGCCGCATCAACTCCGTCGAGCGACGTTCCGCTCATTAGTCCGACAGCCAGCATTTTAGGAAACCTCCGCAACCACGGCTTCGTAGAAGGCGGCACGAAGATCCCGCATGTCGCCGCTGCGCCCGAAGTAGACGGCGTTGGTGAGCAGCACGCCCTGAAGATCGCGGGACGGGTCGGCCCAAACGCACGTCCCGACGAAGCCGGTGTGTCCGAACGACGACGCATCCATGTAACGCCCGCAAGAGTTTTCGTCGCTAGTCTTGAGCGCCCAGCCGAGGCCGCGTCGCAAAACGGGATCGTAGGCCTGTTCAGAGATCGCTTCGCGCACGAGTGCCTCGGGCAGCAGCGCGCAAGGCCTCCCGTCGAGCGGCCCGAGGTAGCATTCGGTTAGTGCCGTCACGTCGGCCGCGGTACCGAAGAGCCCCGCGTGCCCGGCCGTCCCGTCCATGAGATAAGCCTTTTCGTCGTGCACGAAGCCTTGCACGCGACCCCGCCAGCCGTCTTCTTCCGTTGCCGGAATCTTCGAGCGCTGCGCCGCGCGCGGACGAAAAGTTAGTGACGGCGAGAAACGCCGCGTCAGCGCGGTCAGCGAGCGCCGAGTGACGCGCTCGAGCACGATCCCGATGACGATGAATCCGAGGTCGCTATAGATCACGCGTTCGCCGGGCGCCGCAACGAGTGTGGAACGCAACGCGAACTCTTCGACGTTCTCGTCGAAGATCGCTCGGTAATCGGCACCGGAGTTCATGCCCGAAGTATGATCGAGCAGCATGCGTGCGGTGATCGAACGATGCGGCGCCGACCGCCACTCGGGAATGACGCTCGCGAGCGGTTCGTCCAGCGCTAGCTTTCCATCGGCGACGACTTGCAAGAGCAGGGTCGCCACGAAGAGCTTCGTCAGCGATGCGAGATCGAAGCTCGTGTCTACGTACACCGCGCGCGCGTGCTCGTCGGCGCGCGTCGCGCCGTAGGCGCGCTCGAAAAGCACGCTGCCGCGATGTTCGATGCGCGCGACGGCGGCGGTGAACTCTCGCCCGCAGGCTTCGCGCAGAATGCGCTCGACGGTCGTCATAGCGGTAGTCGCCCGGTCGGCATGGTGCTGCCAAAGATCACGTCGGCAAGCCCACCGATGGAGGAGACGTCGTCGCCGTATACCGCCAACAAGTGGCGCGCATTTGCAAAGAGCGGTACACCGAACGGTTCGAAGACCAACACCAGGAGCGTGTCGGGAGCGCGCTCGAGAATTCTTGCGATCGCTTCGGCTTGCGCCGGATGGCGGTGGGGACGTTGCGCGAGGACGAGCGGGCGGCGTTCGCTCTCCGCAAGTCGTGTTAGGATCGCTTGCGTCTCTTGCGCGGAGGGGTCGATCGAGGGCCGCAGCTCTTCGAGCGCCGGAGCTTCGCGCGCCAACATCGGGGTCCCCGCGCCGAAGCAGACCGCGATCGAAGACAACGGGCCGGCATGCGGCACGCCACGCAGCAGCGTGACCGCGCGCCGGCCGATCTCGCGCCCCACGCCCGGATGCGCAGGAAAAGCGTCGAGCGGGAGCGGCTGCGCGCCCGTCTCTCGCAGCTTCATGACGCGCGCGTGCGCTTCTTCCAAACGCTCGAGCGGAACGCGCTTCTCATTGACCGCGGTCGCGACGGCATCGGCGGCAGCGACGGCCAGCGCCGGATCGTGACTGAAGAGCAACAGGTCCGCGCCCGACTCGAGCGCCGCGACCGCGCTCTCGACGGAGCCGCGGGCGGCGACGGCGCTCATCTCCAAGCAATCGGTGACGAAGGCACCGCGAAATCCGAGCTCCGCGCGCAGCATATCGTTTGCGATGCGTCGAGAGAGCGTCGCCGGACACTGCGGGTCGAAGGCCGGCACGCACACGTGGGCGCTCATCATCGCAGGAGCGGCGGGGGCTACGGCGGCGAACGGCACGAGGTCACGCGCGCGCAGTGTTGCCGCGTCGGTCTCGATGACCGGCAGCGTTTCGTGCGAATCGAGCGAGGTCGCGCCGTGACCGGGAAAGTGCTTGTAACAAGGAATCACGCCCGCGCGGCGCAGTCCGCGCGCGAAAGCCTCGCCTATCGAGGCGACTCGCTGCGGATCGGCGCCGAAGGAACGCGTTCCGATCACGTCGTTCTCCGATTCGAGCGCCAAGTCGAGAACCGGCGCGAAATCAAGCGTGCAGCCGGCTCGCCGCAGATCGAGTGCCGTCTGCTCGCCGGCACGTTGCGCAAGAACGATATCGTCGGCGGCGCCGAGCGACATCATTGACGGTATCGGCTCCACATCGTGCCGGAGTCGCGCGACCGACCCGCCCTCCTGATCGATTGCGATTACCGGCGGCAGGTCGTCATCGCGCCGCCGTAACGCATCGGTTAGCGCGCGGATATTGCCGACCGTTGCGCCGTCGCCGGCAAAAAGCAGATAGCCGCCGAAGCGCGGCAGCGACGGATCGAACGTCGTTCCGGTGACTCCAGCCATGATGACGCCACGCGCCAACTCCTGCGTGCCGTTCACGCGATCGCCTTTCCGGTGGCCGCATCGAAGCGACGAAGCGACTCCGGCGGCAGCTCGAGGGCGATACGATCGCCGGCACTTGCGGGTTCGAAAGCCGGGATGCGAACGACGAGCGGTCCGTGGTCGGTCTCGACCTCGAGATACGCATCGGCGCCGGTGTTTTCGCGTCGCGCGACGCGTGCGCTCAACGTGCCGCCGGCCGTCACGTTGATGCACTCCGGCCGAATGCCGAGAACGATTCCCGCATGCTCGAAAAGATTCATCGGGCGTTCGCCGAGAAACTTCGCCACGGTCACGCTCTGCGGGGCGTCGTAAACGCGCTGAGGCTCTCCAAAGTCTTCGATTCTTCCATCAATGAGGACCGCAACGAAATCTCCGACGCTCATCGCTTCGACATGGTCGTGCGTGACGTAGAGAATCGGACCGGCGAATCGCTCGCGTACGCCGATGACTTCGTCGCGCACCGAACGGCGCAAGGGAGGATCGAGGTGCGCGAGCGGCTCGTCGAGCAGCAGCGCTAACGGATCGGAGAGCAGCGCGCGGGCGATGGCAGCCCGCTGCCGCTCGCCTCCCGAGAGCTGACGCGGCCACCGCTCCAAGTGACCCTCTACGTGCAGCGCAGCGGCCGCTTCACGAACCCGATCGCCGTTGCGTTCGCGGCCGCGCAGCCCGAAGCGGAGGTTCTCCCGCACGGTCATGTTTGCGAAGAGCGCATCGCTCTGCGCCACGAGCGCGATGCGGCGCTGCTGCGGCGATTTGCGAAGAATCGACTCACCGCCCAGGCAAATGTCGCCGCTTCGCGGCGTCAACAAGCCGGCGATGGCGTGAAGGAGCGTCGTCTTTCCTGCTCCGGACGGGCCGACGACGGCGACGGTCTTCTCTCGAGCGACATCAATGGAGACTCGGTCGAGCGCTGGAGGCACCGAGGCCGCATATTGAAACTCGAGATCTGCGATCGATAGCACTACTTCGCCGGCTGCTCGATCGTCCGATACTCATCGCGGGCGGCCGCGTCACCCGCGCGAGCCCGCGCTACGACATCGCGCAGCCACGCAACCGTTGCGTCGTCGGCTCTCCTGCCCGCTAGAACCAAGCGCAAGGCGACCAGCGCGAGATCCGGCGTGCGCGCGCCGAGACGCTGCAGTCCCTCGTAAAAAGGCGCGGCACCTTCGGCGCCCGGCTTGACGTCGAGCAGCGTGCGGACCACCTCTGCCTTCGAGGGCACGCCATCGAGAAGGTAGCCGTCGAGCAACTCGAACTCCATCGCACATGAGATTCGCCGCACGCTTCGGTTTGCTCTGCGCGGTCGCGCTCGGCACGCTGGGCGCAAACCCCAGCGGCAGCGACGTCGTCAGCCTGCTCGAGCGCATGCGCACGGCGGCAGGCCCTATCTACCAGACTCATTTTGTCTCGGTATCTCGTCTTGCGCTTGGTGGGGAGCAGAGCGTCGTCTCCAGCGATAGCGAAGGATTACGGATCACCGTTCGGCATTGCAGCGGGGAGCTCTGCAACGGCACCTACTTCGACGGCCAGCATCTGTACTCGATCAATATGAACGGAACGGCGCTCGCCCGATCGCTCGAGCCCGAGCCCTTCCTGCGTTCCCTGCGCATCGTCGCGTCGCTCGCATTCCTCTCGCCCTCGTTCATCTCGCACGGCGGCCAAGTCGGAGCCGCGGGCACCGGCACGATCGACGGAAAACCCTATCGGACGATCGTCGTCGGAGAGGTCAATGCCGTTCCGCTGCGGCTCTACATAGATCCGCAAACGGCGCTGATACGGCTTGCGCGCGAGGTCGGCGGCAGCGAAAGGTTCGAGTATCGCGCGTACCGGCGTATCGGCGTCTTCACGCTGCCGTTCGAGGTCTTGCACGACGGCCAGCTCTTCGAGCGCTACGACGATCGCGCGCCGGTCTCCTCACCGTTCGCTCCCCCGCATGGACCGCTCCCTTCCTTTAAAGGCCCGCCCGCAACGGTGCCGACCGATCCGCGATCCGTGACGCCGATCGTTGATTGCAGCGTTGCTGGAATCGCGCTGCGGTGTCTGGTCGACACCGGCAACTCTGGAATCTCGATGAGCTCGGAGCTGGCGAGCCGCCTCGGCGGCCCTGTCGTGGGAACGTATCAAATCCTCGGCTTAGGCGGCTATTCGACGGAGGTCGTGCGCGCCGGTCCGCTTCGCATCGGCAACGCCACCTATCCCGATGCCTATTACGCCGTTCTTACCGATCTTCGGCGCTATGGCTACGACGTCGTATTGGGCGCCGACGTGATGGCGTCTACCGGCATCCAGATCGACAGCGTCGCACACGTCGTTCGGTTCGGCACGCCGATCGCGCAGAGCCGCATCTCCGTTCCGCTTTCCTTCGAGAACTTTATCCCGGTGATCACCGTCGGACTCGGCGTCGTCGAGACGTCGTTAGCAGTGGATACGGGCGACGAGTCGAATATTAACCTCACGTACGATTTCTATGGGAAGCATCCGGGGCTCTTCAACGTTACCCAGCGACGGTTCGTCAGCGGAATCGGAGGAAGCAGCGTCGAGATGATCGGGCAGATTCCGGAGGTAACGATCGGCGATTATAAAACGGGTCCGCAGGAAATTGGAACGACGCAGACGCTGCACGGAACGGCCTTCGGCCACCTGGGTGCGGCGTTTTTGCAACAGTTCGTCGTCCAGCTGGACTACGCCGCAGCCGAGCTGCGGCTGATTCCCAGGACCTGAGTTGCTGCTACGAAGGCTCGTCGCATGCGCGGTCGCTATGGCAAGCGTGCAGACCGGCACGGCGAGCGCCATGACGGTTGACCGTTGCACGGTCGTGGCCGCAGAGATGATGGACAGCGTAGACTCGTCCGACGCGCGGCCCGGAGATTTCTTCCGGTTTCAAACGGTTAACGCCGTAACGGACGGAACGAAGGTCGTGATTCCGGCACGTACCATTGGATACGGCGTCGTTACCGTTGCGGCGCCCGCATCGCGGGACGCGCATCCCGGCACGCTGGTCCTCGAACCACGGTATCTCGTGCTGCCCGACGGCCAGCACATGGGCGTCGTGCTGAACCACAACACCGCGTCGTTGGACGAGTCCGGCGCGACCAACGGCATCCCCGGCTATCTCGGGGCCATTCCCGTCCTCGGCGTCGGCGCAGCGATCGGGCTCTTCAACTACTTTCGCAAAGGAAAGAACGTCGTCGTCCGGCGAGGCAGCGTTTTTACGTTCTTTCCGAGTGACGACCCCTCGGTCGAGCGCTGCCAGGACCATCCCTCATATTAGCCCGTAGAAAGCGGGGCTAGTTCTTGAGTAGCGCTTCGACCGTCGCTCGCACTTCTTCGTCTTGCGAGTCGCCGACGATGACTTTGCGCAGCGTACCGTGCCGATCGAAGAATAGTTCGGTGGGCCACGCCGTAACGTCGTAGGCTCGCCACAGTGCGAAATCGTTGTCGAAGGCGACGGGCCAAACGATACCTTGACGATCCAAGCTCTGCTTGACGTACGTTCGCGAACGCTCGGCCGGAGTCTCCGGTGAATGGATCCCGACGATCCGCAGGCCACGAGCGCGATCGCCGGCATAGAGCTCTCGCAGCGTCGGCACGACGTTTTGACAGTTCGAGCAGTCGACCGTAAAGACGTCCACGACCACTACCTTGCCGCGCAGGTCGGAGGCGCCGACCCGCCCGTTCACCCAGTCGTCTGCCCCGCTAAGGGGTGACAGCGAAATCATCGCGGCGAGC
Organism: Candidatus Cybelea sp.; assembly: GCA_049695635.1. Classification (GTDB taxonomy): domain Bacteria; phylum Vulcanimicrobiota; class Vulcanimicrobiia; order Vulcanimicrobiales; family Vulcanimicrobiaceae; genus Cybelea. The sequence continues at coordinate 14,793 of JBAVSO010000132.1, forward strand.
GCCAACCAGTTCATATCCCTGGTACGCCGGACTCGCCGGATCGGATGAGCGCTTTACGACTGCGCTCTCGCTAGTGGTCGTAGAAGTCCGATACTTCGCTCATCGTGGGATCGAGTCGCAGATCTTCGAGAGCGAACTTGCGCTCTTCATGACCACCGGGAACCTGTACCCGCACGAGGATCTGATGCGGGTGAACCTCCTTAACGGTTCCTCGCTCGTTGGTCGCGTCAATGTAAACGTGGTCGCCGGCTTTTAGCATACCGTCCACCTGTTCTGCCGCCGGGCGACGGATTCTTGTCGGCCGTTCGGGAAGCATGCGCGGTGCAATCCACTCCAAGCGCTCCAGTCAATCGAAGCAGTATCACGCCCGCCGGCGCACCCGACGAGGTCTTCCCGACCTTGACCGAGGCGCAGGTAGGCCGAATCGCTGCGCACGGGCGCGTACGATCCGTCAAGGCCGGCGAAGTTCTCATCGAGCAAGGGCGTAGCCTCATCCCGTTCTTCCTCGTGCTTTCGGGCAGCCTTGAGGTCGTGCGCCCCTTCAAGAACGTCGAAACGCTGGTGCTGACGATCGGCCCGAACCAGTTCTCGGGTGAGATCAATACGCTGACGGGGCGCCCCGCGCTGCTTCGGACGCGCGCGCGAGAAGCGACTGAAGTAGTCGAACTCGATCACAAGAGCATAGTTGCGTTACTTCAAACCGATGAGGATCTCGGCGAAATCATCACAACAGCCTTCTTCCTTCGTAGAGTCGCGCTTGTGAGCGCGCACATGGGCGACATCACGCTGATCGGGTCGACGCACTCCGCGGACACGCTGCGCATCAAGGAATTTCTGATGCGAAACGGACAGCCGTACGCATACATCGATCTCGAGAAGGACTCCGACGCCGAGCAGATGATGCAAACGTTCCTTGTCGCCGCCGCTGACGTACCGGTTGTGATTTGCCGCGGCCAGCAGCCTCTTCGCAATCCAAAAAATCGAGATTTGGCGCGGTGCTTGGGTTTCAACGAAACCATCGACCAAACGCTGATCCGTGACGTCGCGATCGTCGGAGCTGGGCCGGCGGGCCTCGCCGCCGCGGTTTACGGGGCGTCGGAAGGTTTGGACGTGCTGCTTTTGGAGACCGGCTCGCCGGGCGGCCAAGCCGGCTCGAGCTCGCGCATCGAAAATTACCTTGGCTTTCCCGGCGGCATTTCGGGCGAGAGACTCACCGCGCTGGCATATACTCAGGCGGAGAAGTTCGGCGCGCAGATGCTGATCGCCACCAGCACCAAGCTTCATTGCGGACGCACGCCGTACGTGATCGAAACCGACGACGGCGCTAAAATATCTGCACGGAGCGTCGTGATTGCGACGGGCGCTCAATATCGAAGGCTGCCGCTGGAGAATCTCGCGCGATTTGAGACCGCAGGCATCTACTATGGCGCAACGAGGGTGGAACGAGAGGTCTGCTCGGACAATGAAGTCATCGTCGTCGGCGGAGGAAATTCCGCCGGCCAAGCCGCGCTCTACTTATCTGAAACGGCCGGCCGCGTGCACGTGCTCGTCAGAGCGGGTGGACTCGCCGAAACCATGTCACGCTATCTCAGTCGCCGGATCGAGGAGGCGCCGAACATCGAGCTGCATACCCGGACCGAGATCACGGCACTCGAGGGCGGCGATCATCTCGAATCGGTGCGTTGGCGCAACAACCAAACCGGCGAAACCGAAGAGCGCAAGATTCGGCACGTCTTTCTAATGACAGGCGGTACTCCGAACACGAGTTGGCTTGGCGGCTGCATCGCGCTCGACGCCAAAGGCTTCGTAAAGACGGGTTCCGAGCTCTCGCCCGAAGATCTAACCGCCGCGCACTGGCCGCTCTTACGTCCGCCTTACTTGCTCGAATCGAGTCTGCCCGGAGTCTTTGCAGTCGGCGACGTTCGCGGCGGGAGCGTCAAGCGCGTAGCTTCGGCCGTCGGCGAAGGATCGATCGCGATCTCATTCGTGCATCAAATCCTGCAGCAATAGACGGCGTTAGCCTTCTTTGATCGCCTCCGCGTCAATGAAGATGTCTATCTGCGGGCTGACCACGACGCCGCCGTTGGGCATCGAATCGTTCCAGTTGACGCCGAAATCGTAACGGTCAATGCTCGTTCGGGCGACGAACCCGGCGCGCGTCTTCGGCCCTTTGTCGGCGCCGTCTTCCCACCAAGGCGTCTCCCAGGTGCCGAGAAACCTCACCGCGAGCGTCACCGGGAGGGTAACTTCGCGAATCGTAAGATTTCCCGCAACGCGATAGTCGACCGGACCGACCTCGGTGAGGCCGCTGCTCTTGAAGCGAATCTCGGGGAAGCGCTCGCAGTAGAGAAAATCCGCGCTGCGCAGGTGAGTGTCGCGCGCATCTACGCCGGTCCAGCAGGTTGACGCGTTGATGACCGCTTCGACCGCCAGCCCCTTTGGATCCGCCGGATCGAACTCGAGGTGCCCCGTGACGTTCTTGAAGGAGCCACGCACCCAGGTGACCATCATGTGCCGCGCCCGAAACTCGGCAGCGGTGTGCCCGGGCTCGAAGAACCATTTCATGTGCGGTCATCCTTTCTTGGCAGTGCGGATCTTATACAATTGGAG
>JBAVSO010000133.1:0-10551 GCA_049695635.1 Candidatus Cybelea sp.
TGTACATGGGGCGTATAATACCCCTCAGGCACGATGCTAATCGGCGCGCCCTCGCCTGCTCTTGCCACGTATGACTTGGAGTGTGAGAGAGTAATGCTGACGACACGCCGCAATTTTCTTGCAACGCTCGGCGGTCGTGAGCGCATCGGCGATGCCGCACGAGCATCGCGCTAAGCATGACGGCTAGCCGAAGGTGCTCAGGTGTGGCACGCATCTGCCTCAGGATAGTACTTTGCGTTCTCGCGTTGCTCGGCGGAACTCCGGCCGGCGCGCAGCCGCAGCCTTCACCATCACCGGCGCCGCAAAAAGACCCGTGCGGCGGTCCGGGCCGGCTGCTCGCCACCGCGAATCGTCCGACAGTCGGATTTAGCACCTGCGCGGTTGCCAAGCATACGGCGGTCTTCGAGTTGGGCTATCAAAACGAGGTTCAAGGAACGCCGGAGGAAGGCAGCGTTGAGAGCCAAGTTCCGCAGAACTTTCTGCGGATCGGTGTCGCCGATCGCTTCGAGTTCGACGTGATCGGGCCGAACTATCAGGGCGTGCGCACCTATGGCCCCGGTATACCGAGCACTACGCTGCATGGCGTCGACGACTCCGGGTTGGGATTCAAGTACGAGCTGCCGCCGAGCGGGCGCTGGGCGGTCGCATTCGATGGACTCTATACCGGGCCGAACGGATCGGAGTTCCTAACTGCCGGTAACGCGACGATCACTGGAAACCTCGATGCTGCGTTCTCAATGAGTCCCACAACCAGCATCGGCACGACGATCGCCGTATCCTCGACGGGCGCCATTGCCGGAGGCGAACACTTCCAATACGGCGTCACGATGCCGTCGGTCGTCGTGACCACGCAGATCCCCAACTACTACCAGTTCTACGCCGAGTACGTGTTGCAGTCGAAGGTTGCTCCTCACCAGGGAGCGCGCGCTTTCACGGATTTCGGCGTTCAGAAGTTGCTTGGTACCCGAATCGAGATCGACGTCGAGTACGGTCACGCTTTCACTGGAATCGACGCGCTGAAGTTCAACTACATCGGCGCAGGCCTGGTGTTGCAGTTCTGATGCACTCGGCGTACCCGCCGGTGAATGACCGGTTCGTCACGCCGAAAACCGGCTCGCCGGTCGATTGCACGAGCCGGGCGATGTCGGAACCCCGGCGTCAGCGGGAGCCGCTGCGCCACGCCGCTTCGTCCCGTTCGAACCAGCGGGTCCCGCGGCCCAACGCCCGCGGCGCTGACCGAACCAGCGTCTCGCCCGGCGAAAAATCCACCCTCGAAGCCCATTGTGCGAGTCGCTCTACTACCGCGGCACGCGCTATCCGGCTATCCTAGTGAAACAAAGGAGAGAACGCATGATGTATTTGACGCTGCGTGACGGCACGCAACTCTACTATAAGGATTGGGGAACCGGCCAGCCGGTCGTCTTCAGTCACGGGTGGCCGCTCAGTTCTGACGCCTGGGAAGATCAAATGCTCTTCTTAGCTGCGCATGGCTACCGCTGTATCGCGCACGACCGGCGCGGTCACGGCCGCTCGAGCCAACCCTGGGACGGAAACGACATGGACACCTACGCTGACGATCTGGCCGAGCTCGTGGGTCATCTCGACCTGCGCGACGCGATCCACGTCGGTCACTCGACCGGCGGCGGCGAGGTCGCGCGCTACATCGGTCGACACGGCACGCAGCGGGTTGCAAAGGCGGTCTTGATTAGCTCGGTTCCGCCGCTCATGCTCAAGACGCCGGCGAATCCCGGCGGGCTGCCGATCGAAGCGTTCGATCAAATCCGCGCGGCGATTCAATCCGACCGGTCGCAATTCTGGAAAGATCTGAGCAGTCCGTTCTTCGGCGCCAACCGCGAGGGCGCAAAAGTCTCGCAAGGTCTGCGCGACTCGTTCTGGCTGCAGGGAATGCTGGCAGGCATCAAAGCCTGCTACGACTGCGTTAAGGCGTTCTCGGAGACCGACTTCACCGAAGATTTGAAGAAGATGAACGTCCCGGCGCTGTTCATTCACGGAGACGACGATCAAATCGTTCCGATCGCCGACGCATCAATGCTCGCCGTGAAGCTCGTGCCAAACGGGCGCCTGGAAGTTTACCAAGGTGCCCCGCACGGGCTGCCCTCCACGCTGAAAGATCGCGTCAACTCCGACCTTTTGGCGTTCTTTGGCGCGCCGGTGCCCGCCAAAGCGCTATCGCTCAACTAGTGTAAGAAGAAGCGCCCCCGAGAGAACGAACTCTCGGGGGCGTGACGGTTACGAGCACGCCGTCCTTCGGCGACCTGCTCAGGAAACATCGCGTCGCGTACGCGTGCGTCATGCGCCGCTCTATCTGCCGGCGCAGCTAACGCCGCTCGCCCAAGCCGCCGAACTTGCGGTTGCCGGTGAAAGACGATAGGCTCGAACTCAGGAGTCAGGAGGGCCGGATGACGACCACACCATCAAACGATGGCGGACAACTTCGTACTGCGCCAAACCAATGCGATATCGTAATGAAAGGCGGAATCACGAGCGGCGTGGTTTACCCCGCGGCCGTGGTCGCGCTTTCGGAGAAGTATCGCTTTCGCAACATAGGGGGGACGTCGGCGGGAGCGATCGCTGCGGCTATGACGGCCGCTGCCGAGTACGGCCGGCAAAAGAAGAGCGGCACCGCTTTTCAAGGACTCCTCGAAATACGTCGCTGGGTTTGCGGAGGCGGAAATCTCTTCGGGCTCTTTAAAGCGAATCGCAGCACGCGGCCGTTGCTCGCGCTTCTTACGCGCGTGCTCGGCTCGCCGCGAGGGCAAAGTAAGCTTGTTGCGTTTTTCGCGGCCTTGTTCTCCTGGAACGTGCCGGTCTGCGCAGCCGCGGCGGCGCCGGGCGCGCTCCTTGTCGTCTATGGCATTGCGAGCGGGCACGGGTGGGCCGTCGCCTTTGGTGTTTCTCTGATCTTGGTGTTGCCGCTTTTCATTTCGCTCTGGATCGCATTCGATGCTCTTGCAAACAAGATTCCCGCCAATCTCTACGGCATTTGCAACGGGCTCGACGATACCGATCCAAACGACACGAATGTGCTCACGGCATGGCTTGCGAACACCGTGGACAAACTTGCCGGGGTCGAAGGTCGCGAAGAACCGTTAACGTTCAAGGACCTGTGGGGGCTGGGAGCGGCGGCGCCGGGTGCTAGCCCGGTCGCCGACAGCGAACAAGACGCGTACGCGCGCGCCCGCGAACGGGAAGCGCGCGAAATCAATCTCGAGACGATCACGACGAACCTGACCCACGGCCGGCCCTATCGTTTTCCGTGCGATACGAGCATCTTCTATTTCGACCCGGCCGATTTCCGGAAGCTCTTTCCGGCCCGTATCGTCGACCACATGATCGAGAAGAGCCGGAAGCCCTCGGGAAAGGATCCCACTGAGCCGGCTCGCATGGAATCCGCGTTGCCGCGGATACCGTTGCCGGAAGCCGGCGATCTGCCGATCGTCGTCGCCGCGCGAATGAGCCTCTCATTCCCGCTTCTGATCAGCGCGGTGCCGTTATACGCCGTTGACTGGGGTCTGGCACGCAATCAGGAGAACCGAGAGGCCCCTTTGTTCGAGCGGTGCTGGTTCTCCGACGGTGGCCTCTCGAGTAACTTTCCAATCCATCTTTTCGATGCACCCGTCCCGACGAGGCCGACTTTCGCGATCGACTTGGATGCCTTTCCGTGCGGTCAAGACGAGAACGACGATCAGTGCAAGAACGTCTGGATGCCCGATCGCAACGGCGTACTGCTCGAGACGTGGACGCGTTTCGAGGATCCGAAACCCAACCTCGGCGGTTTCCTTGCTGCGATCTTCAATGCGATGCAAAACTGGCAAGACAACATGCAGAGTCGCGTTCCCGGCTTTCGCGATCGCGTCGTCCACGTTTACTTGAACGCCGATGAAGGCGGGATGAACCTTAACATGAGCCCCGAGTTATTGAAAAAGCTCGCGGAGCGCGGGACGTGCGCCGGTCAGCGGTTGATCGACAACCTTGCGAGGCCAAACCCCGCCGCATGCGGGGGCACCGTCGTTCAGTCCACCAATTGGGACAACCATTGCGTCGTGCGCTACCGAACTTCGATGGCGTTGTTCGAAAACTAGGTCCGCCAATTCTGTAGTGCATACACACCGGAGTATGAGGCGCTGATGAACCGCCCTCTCGACGCGCCGCCCTGTTCGTATGCTTGGGAAAATGACGAACAATGCGCCTACGCCGCAGCGGTCACCGGCGACGTGTTCGCCATCAACGGCCGTCGTGAGAAGGCTGCTCTCATGCTGGCAGTTGGGGCGCCGAAACCTCAACCGGAGTTGGTAATCCGGCCGCGAGCATAGGCGCAGCCGGCGAGCGCTGAGGAAGCAGCGGCCCGGCGTCGAACTCGAGGGTACCGAAATCACTGGTCCTCATGCTGGTTTGGAGGCGCGAATGTTTCCAGCCCCGTTCGACTACCGGTCGGCCCGTTCGGTCGAAGAGGCGCTCGAATTGCTCACCCGCGGCGGCGACGACGCGCGCGTGCTGGCCGGCGGCCAAAGCTTGATTCCGGCGATGCGATTCCGCTTAGCCCGGCCCTCGCTTCTCGTCGACATCAATCCAATTCAAGAGTTGGCCTATCTGCGCGAAAGCGACGGCGCGCTTGCGGTCGGCGCTATGACGCGCGATTTCGCGCTCGAAAGCTCCGCCTTGATCGCCGATCGCTATCGGCTTATCGCCGATACGTCAGCGGTCGTCGCCGATCCGGTCGTGCGCCAAATGGGGACGGTCGTCGGCAGCCTCTGCCACAACGATCCGGCCGGCGACTGGCCTGCGACGGCGCTTGCGTCGCGCGCGCAGATCGTCGTCCGCGGAAAAGGCGGCACCCGAACGATTGCGATCGACGATTTTTTGGTCGATTCGTATACGACGGCGGTCGGAACCGGCGAGATTGCCGTAGAAGCGCGTTTTCCGACCCCGGGTGCGCGGGCCTCGGGCTCGTTTCAAAAGATCGAACGCAAGGTCGGCGACTTTGCGACCGCCTCGGCGGCAGTGCAGATCGCACTCGCCGGCGACGGAACGATCGCCGACGCCGGAATCGCGATCGGCGCGCTCGGTGCAAAAGCGCTGCGGGTACCGGCCGCCGAGCAGCTGCTCAAAGGTGCCAAGCCGAGCAAGAGCCTCGTTGAAGCGGCGATGCGCGAAGCCGAGAAGGTTGCCGACCCGAGCCCCGACAATCGCGGTTCGGTCGAATACAAAAAGTCGATGGCGGGCGTGCTCGTCGGCCGCGCGATCGTGCAGTCCTTGGAGCGTCTTGGCGTGGGAGATTTAAAATGAAGGTCAGCCTTAGCGTCAACGGCACTGCCTACGAACGTGACGTCGAACCGCGCATGCTCTTGGCATACTTTCTGCGCGAAGAGCTCGGCCTAACCGGAACGCACGTCGGCTGCGATACGTCGAGCTGCGGCTGCTGCGTCGTCGCGCTCGACGGCGATCGAGCCGTCAAGTCGTGCACGATGTTTGCCGTCCAGGCCGACGGCCACGAGATCACCACCGTCGAGGGTCTCGAGCAAGGTGGCAAACTCCATCCGCTCCAGCAAGCCTTTTGGGACCAGCACGGACTTCAATGCGGCTACTGCACGCCGGGCATGCTGATGACGGCTTACGTGATGCTTAAACACAAGCCGCGGCCGAGCGAGCTGGAGATCCGCGAGCAGATCGCGGGGAATCTCTGCCGCTGCACGGGATACCAGAACATCGTCAAGGCGGTCGAGCAGGCGGCGAACGAACTCGCCGCGGCGGGGAGTTAGTCATGTCAACGACGATCGACGGTCAGCAACGTCACGCCATCGGCGTCGCGATGAAGCGCAAGGAGGACCCGCGTTTCATTCGCGGGCGCGGACGCTACGTCGATGACATCAAGCTGCCCAACATGCTCTACCTGGCGCTCGTGCACAGCCCGTATCCGCACGCGCGCATCAAAAGCATCGATAAGAGCAAGGCGATGGCGCTGCCCGGCGTCAAAGCGGTCATCACCGGCGAAGATCTCGACGCTGCCAAGCTGGAATGGCTGCCCACCTTCCACGGCTACGACAAACAGATGGTGTTGGCGTTCCGCAAGACGCTCTACCAGTATCAGGAAGTCGCCGGCGTCGTCGCGACGTCGCGCGAGATCGCGGTGGATGGCGCCGAGCTGGTCGAGGTCGAGTACGAGCCGCTCGATCCGGTCACCGATCCGTATCACGCGCGCGAAGATAAAATCATTCTGCGAGACGACCGCGAGCAGAAGACGAATCACATCTATCATTGGGAGGTCGGCGACAAGGCCAAGACGGAGAGCGCGCTCGAGTCTTCTCCGGTTCGCATCAAGGAACGGATTCTCTCGCCACGCTGTCACCCTGCACCGCTCGAACCGTGCGGCGTACTCGCCGACATGAACAAGGCGACGGGCCGCCTGACCCTCTACATGACGTCGCAAGCCCCACACGTCCATCGCACCGCGTTTTCACTCGTCACCGGAATTCCGGAAGACAAGATCCACGTGATATCGCCCGATGTCGGCGGCGGCTTCGGCAATAAGGTTCCGGTCTATCCGGGCTACGTCGTCGCTACGGTTGCCTCCGTCATTATCGGAGTTCCGGTGAAGTGGGTCGAGTCGCGAACCGAAAATCTCACCACGACCGGATTCGCGCGCGACTATCATATGGACGTCGAGATCGGCGCGACCAAAGAGGGGAAGGTTACCGCGCTCAAGGTCTCGACGGTCGCCGATCACGGCGCGTTTGACGCCGCCGCCGATCCGCGTAAGTATCCGGCCGGAATGTTCGGCATCGTCACGGGATCGTACGACTTTCCGGCAGCGTTCACCGAAGTGGACGCCTACTTCACCAATAAGGCGCCCGGTGGGATTGCCTATCGCTGCTCGTTCCGCGTAACCGAAGCCTCGTTTGCGATCGAGCGCGGGATGGAGATTCTCGCGCGCAAGCTCAACATGGACGCGGCGCAGTTCCGCGAGCAAAACTTCGTCAAGAAAGAGCAGTTTCCGTATCCGTCTCCGCTCGGCTTTACGTACGACAGCGGCGATTACTCGGCGACGCTGCGCAAAGCACTCGATAAGATTGGTTACGACGCGCTGCGCAAGGAGCAAATCGAGAAGCGCGCGCGTGGCGAGCTGATGGGGATCGGCATCTCGACCTTCACCGAAGTCGTTGGCGCGGGACCGGGCAAGCAGTTCGACATCTTAGGCATCAAGATGTTCGACAGCGCCGAGATCCGCATCCATCCGACCGGCTCGGGCATCGTGCGCGCCGGTACGCGCCATCAGGGGCAGGGCCACGAGACGACCTGGGCGCAGATCGTCGGCGAAGAGCTCGGACTTGACCCCCAAGAGCTGCTCGTCGAAGAGGGCGACACCGACACCGCTCCTTACGGCTTGGGGACCTATGCGAGCCGCAGCACGCCGGTCGCGGGCGGAGCGCTCGCGTTGGCGGCGCGGCGAATTCGCGAGAAGGCGAAGAAGATCGCCGCGCATCTCTTGGAAGCCTCTGAGGACGACGTCGAGTGGAAAGACTATAAGTTCGGCGTCAAAGGCGTTCCCGGCAAGAGCGTCACGATGAAAGAGGTCGCATTTGCGGCCTACACTAACCCGCCGCCCGAGACCGAACCCGGACTCGAAGCGACGTATTACTACGATCCGCCGAACCTGACATTCCCCAACGGTGCGTACATCGCGGTCGTGGACGTTGATAAAGATACCGGGGCCGTGAAAGTTCGTCGTTTCTTGGCGGTAGACGACTGCGGCGTCGTCATCAATCCGATGATCGTCGAAGGACAGATCCACGGCGGTCTCACCGAAGGCTTTGCGATGGCCTTCATGCAGGAGATCAAATACGACGACGGCGGTAACAATCTCAACACCGACTTCACCGAGTACCTCATCCCAACCGCGCTCGAAGCGCCGCGTTGGGAGACCGACAGCACGGTGACGCCGAGTCCGCACCATCCGATCGGCGCCAAGGGCGTCGGCGAGAGTCCCAACGTCGGCTCGCCGCAGGCCTTTGTCAACGCCGTCATGGACGCGCTCGCACCGTTGGGGATCACGCACCTCGACATGCCGCTGACGCGCGAGAAAGTCTGGCGCGCCATCCGCGACGCGTCAGTGTCACCCTGACCTGAGTCGAAGGGCGACACTGAAATGAATCTCAACTGGAGCGGGCAGGAGCGGATATCCGCCGATAAGGCGACGGTTTGGAACTTCATCAACGACCCGGCCAAAATCTCCGCGTGTCTTCCCGACGTTCAATCGACCAACGTCATTGACGCGCACGCGTTCAACGCGACCGTCGGCGTCGCGGTCGGCCCGGTCCGCGGAAAGTTCACGTTCAAGATCGTCCTCGAGCCCGGCCCCGATGGTAATCACATGGATATGAAGATTAGCGGTGGTGGTCTCGGCAGCGTCGTTGATTTGGTCGCCGGCGCCGATCTAACCACCGACGGCAGCGCGACGACCATTTTGGACTGGAAAGGGACGGCCTCGTTGCGCGGACCGATTGCGACGATCGGAGGCCGCACCGTCGACACCCAAGCGCAGCGCGTGATTGCCACGACCTTCGAGAACGTGAAGAATCGGCTGAGCGGCGGCTAACACGATGACCGCGCGCGAGTTCTTCGAGCGCGCCGCCGAGCTCGAGCGCGCGCACACGCCCTTCGCCCTTGCGACGGTCGTCAAGCGCGAGGGTCCGATCAGTTCGCACCTCGGGGACCGCGCCATCGTTCTCGCCGACGGCGCAATGCTCGGCTTTGTCGGCGGCTCGTGCTCGCGCGACGTCGTGCGTCAGGAAGCCCTCGATGCAATGCGCAGCGGCGAAGCTCGCTTGGTGCAGATCGAAGGAGAGTGCGCGTCGGAGGGTGCCGTCGACGTCTACGTCGAGCCGCATCTGCCGCCCCGCATGCTCGTGATTGCCGGCGCGACTCCGGTTGCGGCCGATCTCGCGCGGCTCGCTTGCGCGCTCGATGGTTACAACGTCGTTCGTGTGGTCGAACCTGGCGAGTTGCACGAGCTCGGCCAAGCGCAAGCCGAGCAGGCAGTGGCGGTCGACGCGCTTCCCGGCTTTCTGGCCGCAATCGAACCGGCGGAGCGCGACCGGCTCGTCGCGGTCGTCGCATCGCAGGGACACTACGACGAGGTCGCGCTGAAAGCGCTGCTTGAGATCCCTGAACCGGCGTACATCGGTCTGCTTGCAAGCCGCAAGCGCGCCGCGGAGGTCTTCGCCGAAACGGAGCGGCGCGGTATTGCATCCGAGCAGATCGCGATCGTGCGCAATCCCGCCGGTATTGATATCGGCGCACGGCGTCCAGCTGAAGTGGCAATTTCGATTCTGGCCGAGATCGTCGCGACGCTGGCGGCTGCAGAAGCGGAAACCGCACGGTGAACGCGGAGCGGATTGCCGAGCGCTTCGCGCAGCGCGGCTACATCGCCGACGAGGACGTCGCGACATCGCTCGAGCTCGCATTGGCGCTCGAGAAGCCGCTCTTGGTGGAAGGGCCTGCCGGCGTCGGAAAGACTGAAAGCGCGAAAGTCTTGGCCGACGTTCTCGAGACGAAGCTGATCCGGCTGCAATGCTACGAGGGCCTCGATTCGGCAAGCGCGCTCTACGAGTGGAACTATCCCAAGCAGTTGCTGCACATCCGGCTCACCGAACATCAGGGCGCAAGCCTGCAGGAGCGTGAGGAACAGATCTTTGGGCGCGAGTTCTTGCTCGCGCGGCCGCTGCTCGAAGCGCTCGGTGAAGAGCGCGCGCCGGTGCTTCTGATCGACGAAATCGACCGCGCCGACGAAGCCTTCGAAGCTTTTCTGCTCGAGCTGCTCGGCGAGTTCCAAGTGACGATCCCGGAGATCGGCACGCTGCGCGCCAAGGCCCGCCCCGTCGTCATCGTCACCTCGAATCGCACCCGCGACCTCTCCGACGCATTGCGCCGGCGCTGCCTCTACCTGTGGATCGGCTACCCTTCGTTCGAGCGCGAGCTGGAAATTCTCAACGCTCGCTTGCCGGAAATCAACGAACGCCTCGCGCGCCAGATCGCGCGCTTCATGGAGTTCCTTCGAGCGCAGCCGTTCCAGCGTGTTCCCGGAACCGCGGAGAGTCTCGACTGGGCGCTCGCGCTCGTGCGGCTGCATCGCGACGCGCTCGACGAAGCGACGCTCGAAACGACGACCGGATGCATCTTAAAGGTGCAAGAAGATTGGGAGCTGCTGCGCAGCTTGCGCCCGCAGTACGAGCCGATGCTGACTCACGTATGAACGACAACCTCGCCGCAAAGGTCGTGGAGTTCTGCGGGCGGCTGCGCGGCGTGCACAAGTTCAATATTGGCCCACGCGAAGCGCTCGAAGCCGCGCGGGCGATCGAGCTCGTCGGCGTTCGCGATCGCCGGCGTGTCGCCGCGGCGCTGCGCGCCGTCTGCTGCAGCAAGCTCGAAGAGATCGAGCTGTTCGACCGCGCTTTCGATGCATTTTTCGCCAGCGCGGCGCCGGGTTCGGCGCACCCCACCCGCCGGCGCCGGCGCACGCGTCCGGTGTGCGAT
>JBAVSO010000134.1:0-66295 GCA_049695635.1 Candidatus Cybelea sp.
TCCTGCAGCGCAGAGCTTTGTCGTTATGCCACCGTACTCCGTGGTGCCGTAGAGCGATCCGTTGACCACGATCAAGCCGGCCACAGGGTCGGCGCCGTCGGTCCCTCCGGCGAACGTATAGAGCAGCTTCTTCGACCGTCCGTCGGTCGTCAGTTTGAAAACGGTGCCGCAGCCATACGAGCAGGCACTTCCGTTCGCCCCGGTGCTCGTCGTGCCGAAGAGCTCGCCGTTGACGTCAATCAATCCGCCGGACGGCGCGAAGCCGTTGCTGCCGCCTTTGAATCGGTAGAGTACGCTCTCTTCTCCCGAGGCGCTTACTTTGAAAACCGTGCCGCACCCGACGTAACACTGAACGTTTGTCCTTCCGCCGGACTGCGTCGTGCCGTACAACTCCGAACCGACCGCGATGAGGTCCGCTAGCGGCGATATGCCATCGCCGACCTTACCATTTTGCCCAAAGCTGTAGACCGTCTTGTACGCTTGGCTCGCTGCAAGGTTCGAGACCTGCGACGGAAGCGCCGGTGCAGCGCCCTCGCGGGAACATGCGGTAAGAGCGACGGCAAGCAGGAGCTTCGACAGTGTGGAGGCGCGGATCTTAATCGTCGGGCTCCGTCGAAGGCTGCTTGAAGAAGTAGCTGGGCGGGTAGTCGGCCGGGATCTTCTTGAACTTCGTCGGCGGTTTGGAGAAGTCGAAGCAGTCGAAGAGATCGTCGGCACGAACGTCGGTGGTGTGAAGCGAGGGCAAGCCGAAGATCTTCTCGGTGAACTTCAAGATGCTGCCGAACTCGTGCTTAACGTGCGATACGTAATGGTTTTTTGCGTACGGAGATATAACGATCAGCGGGACGCGAAAACCCAGCTCGTACGAGTTATACTGCGGCGGACTCAGGTGATCGTACCAACCGCCCCAATCGTCCCAAGTGACGAAGATTGCCGTATCGTTCCAATAGCGGCTTTCGCCGATAGCGTTAACGACCGCGGCAACCCAGGACGGTCCCGAACCGTTCGTTGACTGCGCGTGATCCGAGGCGAGCATGGTCGGCGTTACCCAGACGACGTCTGCCAGCTTGCCGCCCGCGATGTCGGTAAGAACCTGCGACGGCGGCGTAATCACGTCGCGCGAAAACTCTCCACTCTCCCAAACGTGCAGAACCGCATCCGGACCGTTCCACACACCGGCTCCGGGCGACGCCTGGTAGTAGCGCCACGAGAGGCCCTTTTTATCGAGTAGCTCCATCAACGAGATGCGATCGAAGCAGGGATATATTTTCTGGTTCTCGTCGCCTGATTCGGCGATCAACGCAACGAGCGTCCCGGGTCGCGAATCGCAGCCCCCGCCGGGCGGACTGGTGTTCTCGGCCGCTCGCAAGGACGAACGATCCGTGATGCTCGACGTCCCGCTCACGATGTACTGGTGGGCGGGAAAGCTCGGCCCTTGATTCGTTTGAAACATGTGGTCCGCGAACGAATACTGCGTCGCCATCGCGAAGTAGGGCTTGATTTCATCGTGCGGGACGTAGGCGTAAGCGCGTACGTCCTCCGGCGCGCAGACGATGGCGCCGATGCATCCCGAGTTCTCCTTATCAAAGCCATTCATCTTGCCGCTCGCGTACTCGGTCTCGAAGCCGGCATGCGTGTGGTCGAGGTCGTACGGAGCCGTCAGGCCGACTGGCCGGAGCGCGATGCGGCGGCCGCTAGAGCTTAGGCCGCTGCGAACCGTATCGGCGCCCGGGAATCCGTTGAAGAGGTCGTCGGTGGATCGGTTCTCTTGAAAGATGATGACGACGTGCGCGATCTTCCGAGACAACGAACGCGCTGCGGTCGAGCTTTGAGGGAGAGGTTGAAGCGGCGCGCTTTGGGTACAAGCGGCAACGCTGAAGAGGAGAGCGAGCCCCGTGAAGCCGGCGCGCAACATCTTACCTTACGGCACTACGGCGCGATGCCAATGGCAACCGGGCCGTCGAGCCCGCTCGTTATCGTGCGCAACGGCTTCGTTCCGGATGACGAATAGACCGAGAGCGAGCTCGGGCACGCATTCGCGACGTAGAGGAGCCCCGTTTCGCTCATCGCCATCGTCGTAGGACAGGCGATGCCGGTCGTGATGACGCGCAGCAGATCGAGCGTCGCTTCCGAGTAGACGGAGACGCTATTGTTGTCGTAGTTTAAGACAAACAGCTCCTTGGAAGGCGACGAGATCACGGTTAGCGGTGCGTGGACGGCCTTAGTGATCGTGCGCGGTGCGTTCTTACGATCCGGAGCGTAAACGGTTATCGAGTTTGCATGATGATTTGCGACGAAGAGTCTCCCGGCAGAGTCTAACGCCAAGCTATCGGGTCGCGAAACGCCTACAAAGAAGCTCTTCATCGGCGACGTCTTGCCGGGAGCATAGACGGTGACGGTGTTGCTAGCCCAGTTGGCCACGTAAAGATTGCCGGCTCGATCGAAGAGGAGCGCCTCGGGAGATCGCACGCCTTTCGAGATCGTCTGGACGACCGACGTCGCTTTCTTCCCGTAGACCGTAACAGTGGGACCACCGTAGTTGGCGACATAAACTTTGCCCGACGGGGCGAAGGCAATCGCATAAGGCCCGAGCACACCTTGCGTAATGGTTCGCATCGGCTGGCCGCCGTTCGCACCGTAGACGGCGACGTTGCTCGTGATGCTGCCGCTTGGAGTACCGTAGTTACCGACGTAAACGGCGCCGGTCTTTTCGATCGAAAGCGCGTTGGGATAACCCACGCCGGTAGTGATGGTTCGAACCTTCGACCTTCCGCCGGCAGAGTAGACGGTAACCGTGTTACCGTACCAGTTTGCAACGAAGACGCTGCCGCGGGCGGCGGGCGAAACCCGCTCCGCGCCGGTGAGCGCGGTGTTCGCGACTCCGCCCGGCGGAAGAGCGCCCTCTCTCCCTACGGAGCAAGCGGCGACGAGCAGCGCAGCAAATGCAGCAGGCAACGATCTTTTCACGAACCTCGAGCTTCGAGCGAGCGCAGGGGAAGCCTGCCGCGCCGCTAACCTCAACCGGGACGGGAGGGCCACCAGTTGAAGCGATTGTTGACGGCCTGTTTGTTGAGCCTCACCGTATCTTCTTGCATCGTTGGAAGAAACGCGTATGCGCCTCCGCTTTCGAGCGGTGCTCGTCAGCAAGCTCTTGCGCCGCGACGCTTTAAGAGCGAGCAGCGCTGGGGTTCCCGCGCCGACAACCGTTGGGAACCGGTCGTAGCAGCCGATCCTACCTCGAGCTGGGTCTACCAGATGACGACCGATCAGTTGCCGGATTCTTTGATCTTTCGAGCTTCACAGGATGGTGGACGCACGTGGTTTCCGACGCGCCATATTTGTCTGCGCGGAACGCGAGTGCCGTTTCAATACGATCCGCAGATCGCGGTGAGCAGCAGCGGCGCCGTCGACGTTATTTGCCTCAACGGCTTTCGACCCGGCGTCGTCTTCACGCAATCGCGCGACCACGGGCGTTCGTGGAGCCGCACCGTTCGATTGGACGCGCCGCTGCGCTACAGCGACAAGCCGACGCTCGTGCTTTCCCCATCCGGGAAGGACGTCTACGTCGCGTTCAGCGGGGGCACCGCTCTTTACGTCGCATCCTCGCACGACGGCGGCGCGAGCTGGCAGCAGCCGGTCAAGGCGACCAGCGAGCATCTTTGGTACTACCCCTACAGCGGAACGGCCGCGGCCGATGGTTCCGTCTGGTTCGCCGTTGACGGCGAAGCCGGTCACGACCAAACGGGCGACGGCCACGTCGAGTTGGTTACGTCGGGCGACGGCGGCGCGACGTGGCGGACGATTCCGTTCGCCGTCAGTCACGAAGGTGCGCCGTGCCGGGGACACGAGTGTTATCCCGACTTCTTCACGGCTCAAGACGCGATTGCCGTAGATCGCAGCGGCGCGTACGTTTTCGTTTTTGCAAAGAACGCGATCGAAAAGGGTCCGAACGCGCTCTACGAAAGCCGCTCGCGAGATGGCGAACATTGGAGCGTCCCTTCCGCCCTCAATACCCATGGCAACAACACCAGCCCCGCTATCGAGGCGGGGCCGGCCGCAGGCGACTTTCGTCTCGTCTGGCAAGATAATCGCAACGGCCCGTACGCTTGGAACACATGGTACGCGAAAAGCGCCGACGCCGGCGCTACGTGGAGCGAGCCGGTTCGCCTCTCCGATCGCTCTTCGGGCGAAAAATATAAAGGAAGAGCCGGTTACGACTTTCCGTTCGGTGACTATCTCAGTCTGGCAGTTGACGCGCGCGGAGTTGACCACGTGATTTGGGGAGAAGGCGCCGGTATCTACTACCCGGGCAGCACCTGGTGGACGCGCGATTAAACGACACCACCTTCTTCTATAGAAAGTTCGGCGCGGTGTGGAGCCCGTTGCTGCCGTTGCGCCAGAGGGCATATTGCAGCGATTGCTTCGAGTTCATCGAGATCGCGCCGGTTTCCCCGCTCGGGTTAATTGCGATGACGCAATACATGTCGTCGTGCAGGTTTGGCGCGGTCTTCGCCATGAATCGCATGACGTCGTTGCAGGCTTCCTGCGGGTGCGCGCCCTGCGCCATGCGCCCAACGATGAACATTGAAGTGCAGTAGTTCGCCATGACGTCACCGTTGCCGGTCGCCGAGGCCGCCCCCGCCGCATCGTCGGCATAGTAGCCGCACCCGACTAGTGGTGAATCGGCGACGCGCCCCGGAATCTTCCAGGCCAAGCCGCTGGTCGAGCAGCCCGCGACCACCTGTCCCGCTCCGTCTATGCCGACCATCCCGATCGTGTCGTGATGATTGCGGTCGATCCAGAACGTTTCATGGTTCCGCGTGTTCTTCCACTTCAACCAGGTCTCGAGGCTGTGCGGCGTGAGAAGCTGCATCGGTTCAAAACCCATCGCGATTGCAAACTGTAAGGCTCCCTCGCCGGCCATTGTCGTGTGGAGCGTCTTCTCCATCACCAGACGCGCAACCGAAATCGGGTTCTTGATCTTGTGGAGATTACAGACCGATCCCGCGCGGTGCTTCGTTCCGTCCATGATGCCCGCATCCAACTCGACCTCACCCTGCGCGTTGGGCAAGCCGCCGTAGCCGACGCTATCTACGTTTGGGTCATCCTCGGCAACGTTGATGCCCTTTTCGACGGCATCGAGCAACGCGCCGCCGCCTGCAAGAACTTCGGCAGCTCGCGCATTCGCTTCGATACCCCACTCCCAAGTCGAGAGAAAAACCGGGCCGCTCGATGCCGCCCGACTCGGCGCCGGCGTTCCGGCCGTCAGCGTCGCGGCAACGGCGCCGGTGGTAGCGATAAAGCTGCGACGATCGAGCATTTCCATGTCCCTCTCCTTCACTTCTCGAACCGATAACGAGCGAGATCGAAGACCTCGTCTTGATGGAAACCCAGCCTTGCGTAAAATGCCTTTAGATGCGGTTCCCGATGCGGCAGCTCGACTATGACGCTCGACGCGTTCGTCGTTCGCGCGTGCGCGAGCGCGCTCTCGACGAGCCGCCGTCCGAGACCGCGTTTTCGGCTCGCCTCGGTTACGTAAAGGTCGCTCAGGAACCAGATCCGCCGGCAGTACCACGACGACCAGAGCGGATAAAGCTGAATGAAGCCTTCGGCCCGCACTGCGCTGCGCGCGAGGAACACGACTGAGTCTTTGCGAGCGAGCCGCTCCGCCAGGAACCGTTCCGATTCCGCGGCACCGTGCGATCCGGCGAAAAAAGCGCGATATGCATCGAAGAGCGGAACGAGATCCGCGAGATCTTCCGAGCCAGCAGTAACGATGATGATGTCGGCGATAAACGGCGAGGTTCGCCTTTCGGCAAGCTTAATCCGCCGCTCATGGAAAACTCAGGCTCTACGAAGCGCGGGCGATCAGAGTAGATGCATGAAACTCTTCAAAGCCTGCTCCGCGATGCTCGCGCCGGCGCTCTTGGCAATCGCCGGCTCGGCGGTTCCAGCCCTCGCCGTCACGAACGGCGGCGCGGCAACGGCAACGCCATACGTTGCGGCCTTCGCCCCGATATTCGGAACCTCGGGAGTGCCGCATAGCGGCACGATGCGGCTGGTCGTGCGCGACGGCGCAATCTCTGGAACGTACACGGGCACGTCGGTCGCTCCCGATTTGCTCGACGACCGCATCGTCCCGGTCAGCGGAAGCCTCAATGAAAACGACGGTTACGTCCAGCTCTACATCGGCGGCGTGCTCTCGCTGCGCGGTACGATGGCCAACGACGGCCGCATCTCGGGAACCGCGACGTATCGCGGACGGCTCTACGAGTTCGTCGCCTCGCCCGGACCGCCGGGCCGCGGCGCCTAGCGGCCCCTGACGGCCACTAGAGCTTGACCTGAAGCGAAAGGAAGAAGTTAAGCGCCAGCGGGTAGTTGTTGGAGAATGCGTCACCGAACGACGGCGCAAAGGATTGCGCGAAGTACGGGTTCTCCCGAGCTCCGTTCGGAGCTTTGTCGTACGGACTCGCTCCGTTGAAGAAGTTGCCGCCGTTATAAAAGGTATTGGAGACGTACCCGCAGACCGCGCTATTCGGCGGGTAGGCTCTCGTCCACGGTTCGCTCGAGCCGCCGAAGCATTGGTTGACGAGATTCGTGACCATCAGGCGCCCCGAAATGCGGGGTGTGAAATCGTACGACATCTGAGCGCCCAGATTGAACTGCCAGGGCTGGCGAAACTCGCCGAACGTGTCGAACGTACCGGTCTGCGGGTTCGGAATATACAAGGTCCCGGGACTCGTTCCGTCGCTCGTCAGCGCAAACGAGCACGAGGTGTAATCGGCATTGAGCGGCACGCTTGTCATCAGGTGCCGGCTTCCTTGATTTGCGGTGCAGGCGCGAGGATCGAGTCCCTGCACGTCGGCCGGAGTTCCGTAGGTAGTGCCTTCTTGCAGTTGCAGAGCAGGCGTCACCGCGAACTTGCCGTGCCGATAGTTGAGAACCACCGCGAGCGTGTTCGGCGAGATGTACGGGAAGTCGAGACCGGGCGTATACCAGTCGTGAGGCGCCAGCATCGGCTGCGGCGACATGGCGTAGTAGGGGTTAGCGATCGAGTTTGACCCGCAGCCAGGCGCGGGCGTTCCTTTGCCGTTGGGCTTATAGCAGGGCGCGCCCCCGCCGGCTTTGGTCAGCGCGTTGAACTCTTGGATGTCTTGGTTGTACTGATCGACCGGTCCGATCGTGCTGTTGACATAGTTGCCCCACTTCTCCGCTGCGTTGGTAAACGTGTACGAAAACGTGCCGGAGAAACCGTTCTTGCTGAAGTCGCCCTTGGTCAGAAGCAGCTCGACTCCGGTGACCCAGAGCGTGCCCGCGTTAAATGACGGGGAGACGCCGAGGCTGGGAAGATCCGGCGTCTCGTACAGCTGGTCGGTGCCGTAGCGGTAGAACGGGGTGACCTTTACCGCGACGTCGGTGCCTTTAAAGTGGTGCTCGAACGAAAGATCGTAGTTGTCCGAGAACTGCGCCTGCGCTTCGTGCAGCGGCGAACTGTAGCCGAACGGAATGAAGCCGAGCAGCGTGGACGCCAGGTTCGGCTGGAGCGTATTGTACTGAATCTCGTAGTTTTGCGGCTGCTGAGCGTAACGCCCGGCCGAGGCTCGCAGCACCGTGTCGGGGCTCACCGTATACGTAGCCGAAATGCGCGGCAACACGTACGCGACGGTGTACGACGACGGGTAGACGTTGGTGAGAAGTATGCCGTCGGTCCCGTTAGGGTGAACGGTTTGGACCGGCGTTCCGGTCGAGCGGTCGATCGGGCAATTGAAGCCGACAAACGGTTGAAAAAACGAAATGAACTGCGGCGGCTGGGGCACGAAGAGCGGCTGTCGCGTCACCGGGTTCACACAGAACTCGCGCTGCGCCGCCGCGAACCAGAAGTTCGTCCCCGGATTGTTCGTGTCTGCGAGTCCGTAGGTGTCGTTCTCAAAGCGCACTGCCGGGTTGATGTACCAACGATCGCTCGGTCGCCACTGGTCGCTGAGCGAAGCACTCGTGATCTTCGGAACGACCGCGTTGATGTCGGCACTGTTGCCGAAATAGGTCAGCAGCATCGACGCGCCTGCGGCGCAAGCCGGCGCGTTCGACGGCAACTCGCCATCGCTGCAGGGGTCTTGCGCGTTGAACGAGCCATACGGATCGCCGAAATCGCCTTGAGTGATGATCTTGTTGCACGGAGCCGGATCGCCGACGTTATAACGAAAGCTCGTATAGGTAGCGTAGCATTGCTTGCCGTTGGTGAAGTTGCTAACCTGCTGAAACGAATCGTTGAAGTAGTTGTGGTTGTAGTAGCGCAGCGTGTTTGAGGTGAGGTATGAGACCATTCCTTCGAGGAGATGCTCGCCCGAGATTTGGTCCGCAAACTGCATTTCCAGACCGCCGGTGTGGGCGGCGACGTAATACTGATAGTTCGACACCCCGAGAGTAACGTTGTTTCCCCAACCGTTGGCAGTCGCGCGATTGGTGTTGGAGTAGAACGTGTAGCCGAACACGCGAACGTACGCGGTCGATCCCAGATTCTTTTGATACTGCAACTTGCCGATGCTGGCGGTGTCCCACCGCCCGTCGCGATAGTTGTCCGGTACGAGCGATGCGATCTGGTTGCCATTGGCATTTACGGGGCACGCGTTAGGAACGTCCGTTACGTTCGCGCATCGCGCGGTCGGTGAGCCGGGATAGTAGTAGGCGATCTTCGGCGTTGAAGCCGGCGCGAGCCAGCTCGTGTTGCCGGGAAACGTGTAGAAGTCCGGCCACTGATTGATGTGGCCGCCATAGAAGTCGGGCGGATGACTCAGCAAGCCGTCGTTCTCGATTCCCTGGCCCAACGGACCGGCATCGTCAAGGCTCGAGTAGTCCTGAGTAAAATTCGCCGAGGACATGTAGAGCAGCTGAACGTCGTCGCGGCCTGCGTCGTTGCGATGCGGAATACCAACGTGGAAGTTCGCGACGACGTCGCGGCTGTCGAACGTCGCCGGCTGCCCGTAGTTCGACGGATAGGAGCCGAAGCACCCGGGATCGTTCGATAACGTTCCCGGCGCCGTGCCACTGGACGGCGGAGCTATCGGGTTGGTGTAGGTAGCATTGTTTCGGCACGCCGGATAGACGGCCGGCCAAAAGGGCAGGGTCGGCGCCGTGGCATGCGCCGGCCAGAATCCGTAGGGGATGCTTTGGGTCAAACTCGCGCCGTTAAACTGGTCGAAGTAGCGAAAATCCTGATTCGTTCCGCTGATCCCGACGTAATACGAAAACATTCTGTCGGGCGTCGAGCCGCCGACCTCGATGCGCGCGTCGTGATAGAAGGTCGGCGTCCCGAGACCTAAGCCGCCGACGGCGTAGCCGGGAAAGGTGCCGGTCTTGATGACCTGATTGATGAAGCCGGCCAGGCCGGTCGCGTTTGAGTCGGCTTCGCCGCCGCCGGTGTAGATTTGCAGTTCCTGTTGACCGAGCGTCGTTTCCGAGTTGCCGGGAAAGTTATCGAAAGACCGGTTGATCGGAACGCCGTCGTACTCGTAGCCGATCTGATCGTAGTAGCCGCCGCGAATATAGACGGTCTGATTGACGCCGACCTGATTCGGCGGGACGTAAGAACCCGGCATCGCCGCGATCGCGGAGTACGCGTTGTTGAGGCCGCCGCCGCCGCCCAGCGTCGCGGCCGCGCCCGTCAGGCCGGGGCCGACCGAATAGACGTCGGTGCCGGTTCCGGGCCGGACCGGACTGAGCGAAGAACGCGACGTAACGCGAGCAATCTGCTTGAGGCTCTTCGGCAGCGCGATCGAAATCGTTTGTCCCTGATCGGCAAAGACCGAAATTCCCGTAATCGAAACGCTATCGTAGCCGCCGTGCTGCGCGGTGACGGTGTACGTATCCGGTGCGAGCGAAAGAAATGTAAAGCGCCCGGATGCGTCGGTCGTAACGTGCGCGATCTGCGAAGGGCTGACGGCCGAAACGGTTGCGCCCGCGATCGGAGCCCTCGTTGCCACGTCAACGACGGTTCCCGTGATGGTCCCGGTGGTCGCGGCAGAGGCTATCTGCCGCGCGCAACACAGCAACACGCTGACGATCAGGGCACATCCCGCCCTGGAGAGCGACGCACTCCTCATTGAATCCCCTCCGCAGCAGCAAAGAGGCACTTAGCTCCTCGAAGCGGTATGCTCCTCCATCACGCTTTTACGGAGGAGCATAATGAGAGGCTCTTTTTCGCGCATGTCCGCCGTTACGGCGATCAGCCTGCTTGTCTTGAGCGCCTGCGCCGGCGGCAGCAACGGCATCCCAAGCGGCGGGTTAGGTACGCAAGTGCCGCCGTCGAGCGTCAACGATGACGCGAAAACGATCAACTTAAGCGGTGAATACAGTGGCACGGATCACGACAGCATTCACGGCACGGGCAAAGCCAGCGCATCGCTGGCTGGATACAAGAGCGCGCTCGGTGGCGCGCTCGGCATCACGGGGACTTCGGCGACGGCAGACATCGCGTGGACGGTGAGCGGGACGACGGTCGCCGGAACGAGCGTGATCGTCGTGCCGAGCGGATACTGCTCGTTCTCAATGTCCAGCACCTACAACACTAAAAGCTTTATACTTAGCGGCAAGTACCACGCCGTACACGGCTGCACCGGCGAAACCGGTAACTACAAGCTAAAGCACCGGTGCATCTACACCAGCGGCAAGGAGGACGTTCGCTCGGAGAGCAGCCCGAGATCCTGCTAAGCCGATAGAGCGCGGGCTGCGGCCTGATCGTGAGTCCAGGCCGAGCCTTCTTCGAGCAGAAGTTTTAACTCCGCTTCAGCCAGCGTTTCCTTGAGGCGGTCGAATAGCCGATCGATCATCGCTTGTTCGTAGGCGGCGCGCTGCCAATCAGCCTCGCGCAGGCGGTCTTCAGCATAGCCGATAAGACGCGCCGCCGCGGAAACGTCACGGTTTACTGCGATGATCGCGAGGTACGAAATCGCCATCGGCACGACGACGGGATGCTTAGTTCTCGCCGCAACCGCGAGCGCCTCACGTGCGAACGGCTCGGCCCGCGCATTTTCGCCGATAGCCAGGTAGCATCCGGCAAGGTCAACCGACCGAAGCATCACAACATCGCGCCCACTGTCGAGCTGTGCTGCCTCCAAAAATCGCTCCGCGGCTTCTTGAAAATTGTTTGCGTCGTCTTCTTCCCATTTCCCCCACCACTCCAACGCTCTCGCCGTTTCATCGTCGCGGCCCAGCGCGCGAAAGAGCGCGACGCTCTCCGCGTAGAGCGCACGCACGCGATCCTGACCGTCGGCGGAGAACGAGCTCGCGCTGCGGCGCAGGGTATCGGCCAGGAGTCGACGATCTCCGCTTGCACGCGCCAGCTTCAAGGCTTCTTCGGCGCAATGCTTGGCATCGCCGTCGTCTGATAGGATCGCGTACCGCGACGCCGCTTGCGAGAGTGCGCGTGCCAGGCCGCGTGAATCGTTGGCCTCACGGTAGAGGGAGACCGCCGCGATCGCTTGTACGAGAACGCTCCTGTTCTTGCCGATATTGCTGTAGAGCATCGACAAACCGTAGCGCATTCGCGCTTCTACGGCGTTTGGAAACGCTAAGCCGGACTGCAGGATCTCCTCGCAGTTCTCGATACCTTCGTCGAGAAGTCCGAGACGCAAGCAGATGACGGTCGAATCGGCGACGAGTCGCGCGCCCAACTCGCGATCGTTCGCTTCGGCGATACTCCATCGAAGCGCGGCCCGAAGGTTGGCGAGCTCTAGCTCCAGTCTCGCGAGCCAATCGGTCGCGGGACCCCGATCCCATTGGTCATATGCGTCGCGAGCAAAGGCCGCAAGTGCGACGGCGTGGCGGCGCAAGGTTTCTTGCAACTCTCCAGCTTCCGCGAGTTTCTCCCACGCGTATTCGCGTATCGGTTCGAGCAAGCGGTATCGCTGATGTTCGTCACGCGCGTCCACAACGACAAGCGATTTGTCGACGAGCGATCCGAGGACGTCAACGAGGAGTCTCTCGTCCTCGGCGCAGACCTCCGTCGCGGTACGCAGCGTAAACCCGTGCAGAAAAACGGCGCAACGGCGAAGAACTCGCCGTTCTTCCTCCGCCAACAGATCGAAGCTCCAGTCTATCAGAGCGCGCATCGTCTGTTGGCGCGGGCGCCGGTCTCTGCCCCCGGCGAGGAGCCGAAGCTCCAAATGCGCGACCAGGTTTTCCACCGACATCGCCCGCACACGGGCGGCCGCGAGCTCGACTGCAAGGGCGATGCCGTCCATGCGGCGGCAGATCTCTTCTACAACCCCCGCTTTCTCTTCCAGACAAAACGCCGGATTGACGGCGCGGGCGCGCTCGCCGAAGAGCTGGATCGCAGAAGCCAGCTCGAGCGACGATAAGCGATAGAGCCGTTCCGCTGAAATATCCAGCGGTTGGCGGCTCGTTGCGAGTACGGTAACGCGCGACGAACGAGCAACAATTTGGGCGACGACGGCGGCAACCTTGGCAACGAGATGCTCGCTATTGTCGAGGACGAGCAGCAGCTCGCATTTCTGGAGATGGCCGATGAGATCGTCGAGCGGATCCACGTCGCTCGAACGCTTTCCGCCAAGCGTGGAAAGAATCGTAGCGGCAATCAGGTCGGGATTGCCGATCGCCGAGAGATCGACGAACCACACACCATCTCGGTAGTCGTTGAGAAGACCCGCCGCAACTTCGAGTGCAAGACGTGTTTTTCCGATTCCACCCGCGCCGACGATCGTGACGAGTGCGCTCTCTTCCAACAATGCCTCGACCCGCGCGATATCTTCGCGCCGGCCGACGAAGCTAGTGCTTTGACGCGGAAGATTGTTGGGCGGCGTCTCGAGCGCGCGCAACGGTTTGAACTCCCATCGCAGCTCCAAGCCTACGGGTTGGTAGACTCGCTCCGGCGCCTTGAAGTCGCGAAGCGGCAGCGCGCCCAAATGGCGCAGCGTGACGCCGTCGGGAAGGTGCGGCAAGCAGAGATCCGCGGCAAGGCCGGAGAGCAGAATCTGCCCGCCGTGGCCGGCAGAGAGCAGGCGCGCGGTGCGGTTGACGGCGCCGCCGAAATAATCTCCGTCGCGCTCATCGGCTTCGCCGATGTGGATCGCCATCCGTACGGAGAGCCCGTCTACTGCACCGAAATTCTCGCGTCCGAGGCGCCGCTGCACGTCAACGGCGGCGGCGAGGGCGTCGCCCGCCGTCCAAAACGCCGCACAGAACGCGTCGCCGATCGTCTTGAAAATGTATCCTTGACATCGCTCGATCTCGGAACGCAGGATCTGATCGTGACGTCGCACGGCATCGCGCATCGAATCGCCGTAACGCTCCCACCGTCGCGTGCTTGCCTCGATGTCCGAGAACAGAAATGCAACCGTGCCGCTGGGTCGCTGCGGCACGGGCTCTAGCATCGAGCGTTGCGGGATGATTCGAGCAACTCGAACATCGTGTTGACCCATTCGACGACCGGCCCGTCGAAGAAGGGAGTAAGATACGGTGGCGCACCCGCGAAGCGCAGCCGGCGACCGCCGCTAGACTCGACGGTGGCAGAGGCCCACGTTCGCGTCCATTGCGATCCCAACTGGTGAGGCTCGGATGGGACGTAGAATGCGAGGCAGTAATACCGGCGAGGCTCGAATCGGCGTCTGCCGGAGAACTCGATGTACCGTTGAGGGCCGCCGGTTTGCCATTCCCCACCAACTGGATGGCTCGTGATCCGCGTCTCGACGTAGAGCAGCGTCGTCCATCCACTTGGAGCCTTGGGCGCCTCGTAAAGATTTGCGCGGCTCGCGATCATGTGGTCGGGACAGAGACCGCCGGTGTTAGCGGCGTAACCAAACGAGCCTTTGAAGGAGGTGGCCGTGAGGCCGATCGCTCCTCCCGATCCGTTCAGATGTCCGTTCGGACATCCAAAGCCGTTTGCCGAAACGATCGTAGAGGTCGCCGCGTACGGCGCCGAGGCCGCGGTGCTGCCGCAGCCTGCGAGAACGAGAGTCAAACACCCCGCAATGAGGGGTCGAATTAGCGCGAGCTGCGTTTTTGGTGGAGTGGGGTGACCGGAGTAACCGGCGTAGAGAGTGCGGCGACCAACTCGGCGCGGCTCTTCACGTTGAAGGTAGCGAAGAGCTGCGATAGCTGATTGCGCACGGTGTTGGGACTGCGGCCAAGCACGCTCGCGATCTCGGAGTTGCGCCTTCCGGCGCGAACGAGTTCGAGCACTTGGCGCCGGGCGGGAGAAACGCGACCGAGGCGAAGCACCGACGAACTCGTGGACTCGGCGACGCGGCGCGCGATCCAACTATGGGGCCACGAATCGATCTTGCGCGCGGCGCGCTGGATCCATCGCCGATCCTGCGTTGCCTCGAAAAGCGCATGCGCGCAGAGCGCGGCGCGCCAAGCGTAGTTGAAGTCTTCGAAAATAGACCAAGCTTGAGTCAGCGCTGCCTTTCCCTCGCCGATGTCGCCGAGTCGCAAGCGCGCTATGCCCTGCGAATACGCTTCGAAACCTTTGACGCGAGGGTCCGTCCCGTACGAGAGGATCGGGATGACCGAGTTTCCCAGCGTGCGGAAGCGAGCGAGGTATTGTTCCGCGATGACGGGATCCCCGTATGCGAAGAGCTCGGCGAGCACCAGTAGGGCCGCCCGCTCTTCACCGGTCGCCTCGCTCCATGAAACGCGCTGGGCGATCTCATGCGCTTCTTGAAGCTGCTCCGCGGCAAAGGCCATCTCGCCGGTGTTCTTTGCCAACATCGCACGATCGAGAAAGCACAGAACGCTCCAATACTCCGAGGGCGCCAGCCGCGCCGCATTCTTGAAGCCGGCAAAAGCAGAGAGCTCGTTACCGGCAAGTTCGTCAATGGCTGCCAGCAGCCGCGTAACGTGGAAACGCTCGAGCCGCAGACTGCTCGTCCACGGAAGCGTTTCAAACATGGCGCGAACGCGGTCGTTAATGTCGTGAAGAGGCAGCTCGCGGCACAAAAGCGCCAGCGTTACCAGCGCATTGGCTCGGAGGAACTGATCGGGTACCTCGGCGGTCTCGAACTCGTCTAGTGCCTTCTGGAGCTCGTCAACCTGCCGCAGGATCTCTCCTCGGCGAAGCGCGACCCATGAGAGCAGAATCCGCCCCCGACCGCGATTATTCGGATCTGATGCCCCGAGCTGCTCAATGCCGGAGGCTTGAGCCGCGGAGTGATCCTGTCGCATCCACGCGACCAGGCCCCGATAGTAAAGCGCTTCATAGTACCAAGCGCCATCCATCTTCATATCGCTGAGCGCGCGCTCGAGAAGCCGGCTCCCTGCTACGTAATCTCTCGTCAGCGCGAGCGCGGCACCGAGCAGCACGTCGCGAGCGGCTACGGCCTCGACCGAAGTTTTCGGAACCTCGGAAAGGTCGGCGATGACCTGGCTGTAGCGGCGCTCGCGGATTGCGAGAAGCGCGCCCGCCAGAACGGCATCGTAGGCGTCTCGAGATTCAATGAGTACACGGCAGCGGTCAAAGTCCGCCGCCCGGTAGGCGTTCTCAAACTCCTCGGCATCGAAGCCGGCCTGGGTTACTATGGCACTGGTTAACATGGTCCCCGCAAATCGTTTATGAGCATGGTGATAATGTCCGTCGGTTTTTATCACCGGCGTACGGAGGGCCGCCCGTATCCTACTGCAGCGGGCGGCCGATACCTCTTAGTAACCAAATCGTCGGGGCGGGCCGCCGCCCACGACATCGAGGCGATGGCTCTTGCCGAGTGCGCCGCGCTTGGCGAGGAGGTGGAGCCTATGGGGCGGGCCGCCACCTACGACGTCTAACCGGTGCGACATTTGTGCGGCAACCGGAAGCGTAGAGCCGCCCGAGAAGCCGCCCGCACAGCCGCCGAGCAATGCGGCAGCCGACGCGAGGGCAATGGCGACGATCGTCTTGCGCACGTTATTTACCTTTCAGTGATGGGCATTGGGGAATTGGGTTGAGTAGTACAAATATACTAGTCCCAAAAACCTTTAAAGGGTAGGTCCCGGCGGGTCCCGGTTTGCAAATCTAGCGAATGTTAGGTATATCTAGCGGCCCCCAGGTTGCGTCCTCCTCGCCGGCGGAAACCTAGAGGACGAACGTCTCCCAATTGTACGGCACGAAACCGCGCCCGGCATCCTCCCAACCAACTCGATAGGTTTCGCTGATGCCCGTTGCGTCACCGAATCCGACCACGCTGACCGGTAGCGCCTTTGTTGGGCGGGTATACCGTAGCTCGGTTTCGGGCACGCTTTCAACGTACTGCGCGAGCGGCCGGCTTCCGCGCGTGACGCGCGCCAGCTCCGACGGCGTTAGGCGCGCGAGCGCACGCCTTCCCATTGATTGGAAATATGCGTTGCGCATCTCTACCTCGAGAAGCTTGCGCTGGACGGTTCCAAAGGCCGCGAACGCTACGGCGACCGCGTCGTCGTAATCATTCTCTCCTTCGAAAGGCGGATCGAGCAAGATAACGTCTGCTGCCCGCGCGATCGCGTGCGCGACGCCTACCGGCGAGTTGCTAGCGACTCCGCCGTCACAGTACTCGTTGACCGAACCGTCGGGTCCCGGCATTTCGACGGGATCGAACGCAATTGGAATAGCGGCCGAGGCAAGGAGTGCGCGGCGTAAAAGGTCCGGTGTTGCTTCGCGGACGACCGTCTGCGGACCGAGCGAAATTCGCAGCGCTCCCGTCACCCTTTCGAGAACTGCGGCGCTGCGCGGATTCGGATTCACGAAGAAGTACTCGGGACGCTGCTTGGTCAGATTCGTAACCGCCCAGACGAGCGGCATTGCGAGGGGCACGCCGGGATCAACGTTTTGTTCGATCCAGTCGTAAACCGGCTCGGTCTGCAGAACCGCGCTTTGATTCTTCGTTAGGCCAAAGAGCCTGGCCGCGGCCGCCGCACGGTTGAGCAAACCGCTCTCCGGATCGCGCAACGCTTCGTATCCCGGCTTGAGCCGGATGATCTGTTGGCCCGCGATCCCATACCAGAGCTCGCGCAGCTTGAGGTATTGAGCCGTTGCGACAAACCATCCGTTGAGCGCGCCGATCGAGGTCCCGCAGACCAAGTCGTATGGCGCCAGCGGCGTGCCGTCGGCGATCCCGGCCGAGGCCGCGAGCGCACCGACGATTCCGGCCTGATAGACGCCGCGGGCACCGCCGCCGCTGAGCACGAGCGCCGAATCGAGCCCGGCAGACGCAGCTCGCACCCCAGACTGCAACGCCGCCGGAGAGACTCCGGCAGCCGCAAGCGCAACCAAAAACCCTCGCCGTTCCAGCACGGTGCGGATGATTGGCGGCTCGCCCGCGGAGCGCCTACTCCGTGTCGGGCGGACGAAGATCGATCGGCTGATTCAGGAAGTAACTCTCGCCGTGCCTCGTCGGAATCACTTTGAACGCTCGCGGCGGGCTATCGAAATCGAAGCAATCGTTAGCGGGCGAGAACGCGCGCGCGTCGCTTGCGGCAAGCCGCCCCAAACCGAACTGATCCTCGACGAACTTCAATATGCTTCCGTGCTCGTAGTGAACGTGCGAAACGTGTCCGTCTTTTGCGTAGGGCGATACGATCAGCATCGGAACCCGTATCCCAAGGCCATCGTAGTCTACGTAGGCCGGCGGCGCCTGGTCGAACCAGCCGCCGTAATCGTCCCAAAAGACGAAGATAGCAGTGCTCTTCCAATACTTCGACGTTCCGATCGCGTTGATCAGCGATGCAACCCACTGTGGACCGTCGTTCGATTCGCAGCCGGCGTGGTCGGAATTCGGGCAGGTTGGGGTGATCCAGCTTACGGTTCGCAGCCTCCCCTTCGAAACGTCGCGGAAGAAGCGCGTCTGCGGCGTGATGACGTCTTTATCCCAATCGGGCCCGTAATAGATGTGTTTGATCGCCTGGTAAGCGCTCCAATTACCGGCGCCTTCCTCCGCCACCGACGTATAGTATCCCCACGAGAGACCGGCCTTGTCGAGCTCGTCGCCGAGCGTGGTCGGGTTCCAGCATACGACTTCGTCGCCGCCCGGGATCTGGCGCTGCGGCCCGACCATATCAACCTCGTCTTGTTTACCGCCGGGGCAACCCCACGCCCCAAGCGGAAAGTTCACCGACGACTCCGCCTGGCCCGCGATGGCGTACTGATGCGAAACGAAACTGCTTGCATCGAAGTTCGACTCGTACATCTCGTCGGCCAGGACGTAGCGCTTCGCGATCGCAAAATAGGGCTTCGTGTCGGAGTGGGGCACGTAACTATACGGCGGATGAGCGTTCGGGCAGCTCGCCTTTTGGCTACCGCCGCAACCCACGTACTCGCGATCGAAACCGTTCATCCGGCAATTGGTGCCGGGAATGCTCCCAGTGCCGTTACAAGCGGCGAAGAAGTTTGCCGAGCTATGGCCGAGATCCCAGTTCGTAGCTAACCCAACCGGCTGAAGCACGACCTTCCGCCCGCGCGTATCGTAGCCGTACGTCGTCGTTCTTGCATTGGGGAAACCGTAGAAAAGATTGTTGAGCGAGCGATTCTCTTGAATGATGATGACGACGTGCCGAATCTTCCCCTGCGACGGGTTCGCCAGGCCCGGTAAATAGACGGACGACGATGCCGGCGCGAAGCCGCCGGCACCGTTGCACGCGCTGAGGACGATGGCAGCGTACGCTGCGAGCGCCCCGAGGAACCTCCGAAGAAGAGGTTCCTTAGTTATCGTCGGGCAGATGGCCGTCGGGTGGCTGATGCAAGAAATAATCCTTGCCCAGCACGCTCGGAATCGCTTTGAAGGGGCGCGGCGGTTTGTTGAAGTCGAAGGCGTCTTTTGCCGGCGAGTTCGCTCGCTTGTCGCTGGCCGCAAGCCGTCCCAAACCAAAGACGTCCTCCACGAATCTCAAGATGCTGCCGTGCTCGTAAGGTACGTGGGAAACGTGCCCTTTCTTCGCATAGGGCGAGACGATCAGCATTGGGATGCGCATGCCAAGCCCGTCGTAATCAACGTATGCGGGCGGTTCGGGGTCGTACCAGCCGCCGTAGTCGTCCCAAATGATAAAGATCGCGGTCGAATCCCAGTACTTCGACTCTCCTACTGCGTTCACGACCGAGGTGACCCACGCTGGACCCGTCTTAGAGCCCGAGCCGGCGTGGTCCGAGTTAGTCCACGTCGGCGTCACCCAACTGACGGAGCGCAAATTACCGTTTGAGACATCGGTGAGGAACTGTGAAGGCGGAGAGATGATGTCTTTGCTCCAGTCGGGGCCGTAGAAGATATGTTTGATGGCCTGATAAGCGCTCCAGATCCAAGGAGATCCCGAGTACGAGACGGCGTAGAACGCCCATGGGAGCCCGGCCTTGTCGAGCTCGTCGCCAAGGGTCGTGGGATTCCAGCAAACGACCTCGTAGCCGTCGGGAACCTGGCGCTGCTGACCGACCATGCTGATGAAGTCGCCGGAGCCGCCCGGACAACCCCACGCGCCACCGGGGAAGTTGACCGCCTGTTTGGCCTGAGCTGAGATGATGTATTGATGCGAGATGAAGCTGCTTGCGTCGAAGTTCGATGCGTACATTTGATCGGCCAGCACGTACTGCTTGCCCATGTCGAAGTACGGCTTGGTCTCGGTGTGCGGAACGTACGCGTACTGCGGATGGGAGTATGGGCAGCGACCGCTGTAACAGCCGGTCCACTCGTTGTTAAAGCCGTTCATCTGGCAGTTGGTGCCCGGAATGCTGCCGGTTCCGTTGCACGCAGCCTCGAAGCCATACGAATCGTGCTCGAGATCCCAGGACGTTTCTAACGGAATCGGCTGGAGATTGATCTTCGCGCCCGAGCTGTCGTAGCCGTACGTGGCGGTCGTGGCGCCGGGGAAGCCGTAGAACAAGTTGTTAAAAGAACGGTTCTCTTGAACGATGATGACGACATGCTGAATCTTGCCGCCCGAAACGTGACGATGCGCGCTTGGAGTTAGAGGCGACCCCCCCGGCGTAGACGGCGTGACGACGCCGCCGCCGTTGCAGGCTGCGATGGCGAGCGCAGAGACCACGACCGGCAGCGACCGGATTGAAAATCGATTTAAACGCACAGATGCTCCTTCTTATTCAGTGTCCGGCGGATAGTGGTCGGTCGGTTGGTGCAGGAAGTACTCCTCGCCCATCACCGATGGGATCGTTGTGAACGGTCGCGGCGGCTTGTTGAAGTCAAAGCAATCCTTCTCCGGCGAGTTCGCCCGTTTGTCGCTGGCCGCGAGACGTCCCAGGCCAAACTGATCTTCGATGAACTTCAGGATGCTGCCGTGTTCGTAATGCACGTGCGAGACGTGCCCTTTCCTTGCATACGCCGAGACGATCAGCAGCGGAAGCCGCATGCCCAAGCCGTCATAGTCTTCATATGCCGGCGGCTCGGGGTCATACCAACCGCCGTAGTCGTCCCAAAAGATAAAAATCGCGGTCGAACTCCAGTACTTCGATTTTCCGATCGCGTTGACCAGCGATGCGACCCACTGCGGGCCGCTCAGCGAGTTCGATCCGGCGTGATCGGAGTTCGCAAAGGTCGGCGTGACCCAGCTTACGGTGCGAAGCCTTCCTTTGGATACGTCGCCGAAGAATTTGGTCTGCGGCGTGATGATATCTTTCTTCCAATCGGGACCGTGGTAGATGTGTTTGATCGCCTGGTACGCGCTCCAGATCCCTGAGGTCCCGTAGATGGCTGCCGTGTAGAAGCCCCAAGAAATGTGAGCCTGGTCCAACTCGTCGCCGAGCGTCGTCGGATTCCAGCAGGCGACTTCGCTGCCGTCCGGCACTTGACGCTTCGGGCCGACCATATAGATCGTGTCGTTGGAGCCGCCCTCACAACCCCACGAACCGTCCGGAAAGTTGACCGCCGATTCTGCTTGAGCCGAGATGATGTACTGATGCGAGATGAAGCTGCTCGCATCGAAGTTCGACGCATACATCTGGTCGGCCAGCACGTACTGGTGCGCCATGTCGAAGTACGGTTTCACGTCGGAATGCGGCACGTAGCTATACTGGGGATAAGGACTCGGGCACGGATCGTCGTAGCCTCCACAGCTGACCAACTCGTGGTTGAAGCCGTTCATGCGGCACTTGGTACCGGGGATGCGACCGAAGCCGTTGCACGCTGCTTCAAAAGCGGCCGAATCGTGCTCGACGTCCCAGTTCGTTGCGAGGCTAACGGCACCGAGAACGATCTTCTGACCGGAGCTCCCGTAGCCGTAGGCAGCAGTCTTAGCGCCCGGGTAGCCGTAGAACAGGTTGTTGAACGAACGATTCTCTTGAATGATGATGACGACGTGTTTGATCTTGCCGCTCGTCGTCTTCGGGCGCAGCCGTTCGAACGGCGGCTGACTCTGCGCGAGCGGCTGACCGGTAAGCGGCAGGGCCGGCGCCGTTCCGCTTATAGCGCCGTTTCTGCCGCATGCCGAAAGCAGGAGCGCGAGCGCCGCGATAGGCAGCGCCCGGCTCGAACTTCGCGCGATCATTGCGTGTCGGGCCAGCGATAATCGATCGGTTGATGCATGAAATACTCTTTGCCGAGCACCGTCGGGATCGGTGTGAACGGCCGCGGCGCCTTCTTGAAGTTAAAGCAATCCTTCTCGATCGAGGTTGCGCGCGTATCGCTCGCCGATAGGCGCGGTAAGCCGAACTGGTCTTCGACGAACTTGAGGATGCTGCCGTGTTCGTACTGGACGTGCGAGACGAACCTTTTCTTCGCGTACGGCGAGACGACGATCATCGGGATTCGAAGGCCCAACCCGTCGTAATCCACGTACGTGGGCGCTTCGGGATCGTACCATCCGCCGTAGTCGTCCCAGAAGATGACTATTGCGGTCGAGTCCCAGTACTGCGATTCGCCGATCGCATTGACCAGCGACGCAACCCATGCCGGACCCGTATTCGAACCGCAGCCGGCGTGGTCGGAGTTTTCGCAGGTCGGCGTCACCCAACTTATCTGACGGAGCTTGCCGTTGGAGACGTCGCTAAAGAAATTGGTTTGCGGTGAGATGACGTCGTTCTTCCAATCGGAGCCATAGTAGACGTGCTGGTTGGCTTGGTACGCGCTCCAGAGCCCGCCGTCGCCGTTGATCGCCCCAGCGTAGAAGGCCCACGTCACGCCTGCGGTGTCGGCCTCTTGGCCGAGCGTCGTGTCCGAATAGCACGCTTGCTGGTAGCCGTCGGGAACCTGCCGCTGCGGACCCACAATCTGAATGAGATCGCCTGAACCACCCTCGCATCCCCAGGCTCCGAAAGGATAGTTGACCGACGACTGGGCCTGGCCGGCAATGATGTACTGGTGCGAGATAAAGCTACTTGCGTCGAAGTTCGAAGCGTACATTTGATCGGCGACCACGTACTGCTTACCCATATCGAAGTACGGCTTCGTTTCGGTGTGCGGCACGTAGCTGTACGGCGGGTTCGCGTTCGGGCACTGCGGCTGGCTGCGGCGGCCGCAACCGGCGTACTCCTGATTGAAGCCGTTCATCTGACAATTGGTCCCCGGTATGCTCCCGGTGCCGTTACACGCTTGGAAGAACGAAGTCGAGCTGTGATCGAGATCCCAGGTCGTTTCGAGGCCGACCGGTTGGAGTGTAATCTTCTGACCGGACGTGTTGTAGCCGTATGTCTGCGTGGTGGCGCCGGGAAAACCGTAGAGTAGATTGTTGAACGAACGATTCTCTTGAACGATGATAACGACGTGCTGGATTTTACCGCTCGCGCGGCCACGCCCTCGATGCAGCGGCGTCTGCGTTTGCCGGAGCGGTTGGTACGAGAGCGGCACCGCCGGCGCGGCGCCGTTGAGCGCGCCATTACCGTTACATGCAGTGAGTACGAGCAGAAAAGCCACGAGCGTAACCGACCGGCTTGAGGGCTGGCTGCGAGGCATTTGCGTCTCCTTTGTAGCAGGGTGTCCGTCGCTACGTTACGACTCGTTATTGAAAAGTCCCATCATCAAACAATGACGTGCATCATCTTTTACCGACGAACGTCATGCGCAAGCATGTCCCTCCGGAGGTATCGATCGTGAGCTTACCTGCAACCGCTTGGATGATTCGCAACCCAAAGCCCCGACCCGGTAACGGCCGCCGCTCGATAAACGATCCGCCGTCGGAAACATCTACCGAGAGCGTTCCCTTTCGCTCGAGTCTCGCATGCAATTCAAGATAGCAATCCGCGGCTGTCGAATTGCGGCCGTACGCGTGCTCGACGATATTGGCGAGCGCTTCCCCCGCGGCCGTCGTCACGTCGTCGAGCGATTCTCCCTCGAACTCCAGCGTCCGCAAGAAGGCGGCTAGGGCGTGGCGGACCAGCGCGACGTATCGCGACTGCGCGGGACACCGCAGCTTGAGCTGCGATACACCCGCCATTACGGGTTCACGCACTCGGCCAGATAGGCTCGCGCCTCGGCCTCCTCGCGAAAGACCTTAAACGCGCCCGCGAGTCCCGCATACTGGACCAGGCGCGCGAACTGCGGCGTCTGAATCACCAGCGCAACCGGGCGCTGCCGGCTCTGCGCATTTGCGCAAAATCGGAGCAGCTCCGTCAAAGCGATTGAGTCCGCATACGTCACGTCCGAAAGGTCGACCAGGACCGCCTGCGCCTCGGTGGCGGCCAACGCGGCTCGAATCTCGCTCTTTCGACTTATTTCGAGCTCACCGGCCAGACGAATAACCTCGATCGGATCGTCTGGGCTCATGCAATCCTCCGCAATGCGTTAGGGTTGGCTTCAGAAAGCCTGACTGTTACAATCGCGACGTCGTCAGCTACCCTCCGCTTTTCGAAGATCGCATCGCGAATGCCAGCGGCGGGTTCGGCACTCGCGCTGCGTGCTGCCGCTTCGGCTGCTTCGAGCAGCGCCGCTTCACCCTGCGCGAGATCTCGCGAGTGCTCGATGAGGCCATCGGTATAAAGCACGATCATTGCGCCCGGCGCAATCTGCACGCGATGGGTCCGGTACTCGGTCGCCGGCGTCACACCCAGTGGGAGCGCTCCGAACTCTAGAAGCCGGGCGCTGCGGCCCGGCTCGACGATCACCGGCGGCGGATGTCCTGCTGCAGCGTACGCGAACTCCCCGGAGCGAATGTCAATAACGGCGGAAACGGCGGTGATGATCGGCGAGTTGCCGCGCACGAGCTCGCAGTTGGCGCGCTCGAGGACGCGCTCCGGCGTAGCATCGAGAAGCGCGAAACCAATCAGCAGCTGCCGAGCTTTGCTCATCGCCAGGACGGCGTCTAAGCCGTGCCCGGTGACGTCGCCGATTGCGAGAAAGATGCGGTCGTTGGGTAACTGGAGCACGTCGTACCAGTCGCCGCCGACCTTGGCCTCTTCGGTCGCCGGGACGTACGTCGCGCTGAAGCTCACCTCGGAAAGCGTCGGAAGGACCCGCTGCAGAAATGCCTCTTGCAGCGTGTCGGCGATACGTCGTTCCGCCTCATATGCGGCGTGCGCCTCCGCCGACTTGCGTCGCTCTTGCTCCGACTCCGCGCGCTGCCGCTCGAGCCGCTCTCCCAGGCGATATTGCTGAACGGTGAAGAGGAGCGCCGCCAGAATCACGGCGGCGACGGCAGCGGCCGAAAACGCACCAACTAATACCGTTGTGTTCTGCGCGCGGTCATCGGCCATCAACTCTCGCCGCGAGAGCCAGCCCTCGATTTCCCCGACGTCGGCGCGGAAGCGGTCCATCAGGGCCTTCCCGTGCAGCTGAAGACGGCGATTCGTGCGCTTGTGCGCCAACGCCGGCGTCGCGACGGTCCGGATCCAGCGCCGATTTACCTTAATCGCGTCGTCGAGCGCCGGCCGGGCTTCATATAAGCCGCGCTCGACGACGATTTGAAGCTTGTCAAACGAGCGCGGCAGCGCGGCCCGCCCTTCATAGAATGGATCGAGCAGAATCCTTTGGCGGGCGGCCGCGTAGCCGCGTATCCCGGTCTCCTCATCGAGTTGCTCTTTGAGGAAGTCGGCAGCGACGATGCGAGCCTCGCGCAAGCTCCGCGCACTACGGAACGACTCGCCGACCATCTTTCGCAAGAGCATGCCCCCGACGACGAGTAAGACGACGAGGACGATGAGCAACCCTAGCGTCAGCACGAGCGGCGCATGGGTTCGAGAACTCATGCCAGCCCGTTATTTGCTGCGGGCAACTGGGTCCTCCCCTCAATGGCCAAGATGCCAGCCGTGTTCCGCGCAACGATATGGCTTCAATCCCGTCGCGGTCTTAGGAATAGCTCGTTCCGCGGCTTTTTTTGTCTCGAACGCGGCCTTCGGCCCGCCATTGTTCTTGTAGCAGGAGCGCGGGCCCCCGATCTTGCGCGCGCTCATTCCTCGCCGTCGTAGTAATCGAGCGCGT
Organism: Candidatus Cybelea sp.; assembly: GCA_049695635.1. Taxonomy (GTDB): domain Bacteria; phylum Vulcanimicrobiota; class Vulcanimicrobiia; order Vulcanimicrobiales; family Vulcanimicrobiaceae; genus Cybelea. Next base: position 25,311 of record JBAVSO010000134.1, read on the forward strand.
CCGAGCGCAGGCTGCGGCGCTCTCCGGGTGATTGAACGCCCCATTTGCCGCTGTCGGGATAGTGCCATGATTCACCGATCGGATTGTCGGCGACCACATAGATGACGAGCGGCTCGGAACCGTCGTTAAAGAATTGATGCGCTTCCCCCGGCTTGAAGATGCAGGCGTCGCCGGCGACGACCGGCGTCGTGCCGCCTTCGTATCGAACGGTGCCGCTCCCAGAGATGACGTGGTAGAACTCCCACTGGGCGCTATGCGAATGATACGGATACGGCGCTTTTCCGGGTGGAATCCGGAGAATCTCGACGTCGAATGGATGCCGCTCGATCAAATCGGTAGAGTCGCGTTTTCGCCCGAGCGCTTCGGAGACTTGGACTCCTTCGCCGGCAAACTTACCTTTTGGAGAGGACCACGCAAGAGGCTGCAACTGGTTCGTGTTGACTTTTTTCACTCGCTAGCCTTTCTTCATGCTTCTCTCTTTCACGCTTGCTTGCCGCGATCGCGTGCAGCGGTTGAAGGATTACTGAAAGCTGTGGATGGCGAGGGTGCGGGTGATGCCCTCGTCATCGAAGCTCCAGATCTTTTTGGCGAGCATGTCTATGCAGCCGCTCTCCTTCTGCAGCGTGCCCTCGACGATGAGCGTCGAGGAGAAGCGAATCGGACGGCGGTAGGTTTCGTAGACGTCGGGACGCACGATCACGTTGACGATTCCGGTCTCGTCTTCGAGCGTCAAAAAGACGAAGCCCTTGGCGGTGCCGGGTCGCTGACGCGTGATGACGAGACCACCGACGCGGCAAAGGCTATTGCGGAGAACCTTCGGCAGTTCGGCGGCCGGAACGACGTCCTGCGCGGCGAGCAGCTCGCGGAAGTGCTCCATTACCTGACCCGACGGCGTGACGCCGGTCGCCCATAGATCGAAAGCGACGAGTTTTTTCGGGGCCGGCGCTTTGAGCTCGACAGCGGGTTCGTCTACGTCCATGAGGGCTCCAAGCTCTCCGCGCGCTTCGCGCTCGTCGAGCCCGCGCAGTGCCCACATCGCCCCGCGGCGCGACGGGTACCATGGTGCGAAGGCGCCGGCGATCGCAAGGTTCTCGAGCGTTTCTCGCTCGAGACGCGTGCGCCGCGCAAAGGCAAGCACGTCGTCGAAGGGTCCCTGCGCGATCGCCGATTCCAAGCGTTTGCGTTGCGCTTCGCCCAGACCGCGCACCAGATGGAATCCTAAGCGCAGCGCACCGTCGCGCTCGACGTGCGACCAATACTCGCTCGCATTGACTTCGATCGGCTCGATCGTCACGCCATGACGCCGGGCATCGTTGACCAGCACTTCGGTCGAGTAAAACCCCATCGGCTGAACGTTGAGTATCGCAGCGGCAAAGACCGCGGGAAGGTGGCACTTTAGGTAGGCCGATGCGTAGGCCAAAAGCGCGAAACTGGCGGCGTGCGACTCGGGAAAGCCGTAATCGGCGAACCCTTCAAGCATGTGAAAGAGCTGCTCGGCGGCGTCGCGATCGATGCCGTTGGCTACCATACCGCCGACGAGCTTTGCATGCATCGCTTCCATGCGCTCGCGCGAGCGCTTATGCCCCATCGCGCGGCGGAGCTGATCGGCTTCCCCGGGCGAGAAGCCGGCCGCCTCGATCGCCAATCGCATCCCCTGCTCTTGAAAGAGCGGCACGCCGAGCGTTCGTTCCAGCACGGATTTTAGTTTTGGGTGCGGATACGTCACCGGCTCGAGCCCTGAGCGCCGGCGCAAAAACGGATGGATCATTTGCCCTTGAATCGGGCCGGGCCGAATGATCGCAACCTGCATGACGATGTCGTAAAAACACGACGGCTTTAAGCGCGGCAGCATCGACTGCTGCGCGCGGGATTCGATCTGAAAGACCCCGATTGTATCGGCACGCTGCATCATGGCATAGGTTTTTTTATCGCCGGCCGGGATCGTGTGCAGCTCGAGATCGCGTGCGACCGCAGGCTGGAGCCACGGGTCGTCACGAGCCACGCATCGCCGGTAGATCGTAAAGGCCTCCCGCAGAAGCGAGAGCATTCCTAACCCAAGCAGGTCGATCTTGATCAGACCCAGTTCTTGCAGATCGTCTTTATCCCACTGCACGACCGTACGATCGCGCATCGTCGCCCACTCCACCGGCGCCACGCGCACCAGCGGATCGCGCGTGATGAGTATCCCGCCCGAATGAATTCCCAAATGGCGCGGAAAGTTCGCGATCCGGCGGCAGAGCGCCAAAAGCGGCTCAGGACAGGCTTCCGGCAGCGATTCGCGCGCGTCGAACTCGCGTGCAATCGCGTTGACCTGCTCCGGCGTCAGACCGAGCACCTTGCCGACGTCGCGGATCGCAGAGCGCGTTCGATAGCTGATCACCTCGGCGACCATCGCCGCGTTCGCGCGACCGTACCGCTTATAAACGTACTGGATGACGCGCTCGCGATCTTGATGCGCGAAGTCTATGTCAATGTCGGGAATTTCGCGCCGCTCTTCGGACATGAATCGCTCGAAGAGCAGGTTCATCGCGATTGGATCCACCGCCGTAATGCCCAGCGCGTAGCAGACAGCCGAGTTCGCCGCGGAGCCTCGCCCCTGACAGAGCACGCCGAGTTCGACGGCCTCGCGCACGATATCCCAAACGATCAAGAAGTAGCCGGCCAAATCCATCTTCGCAATCAATCCGAGCTCGTACTCGAGCTGTCGCTCGACGTTGGTTTGGAGCGGCATAGAGTAGCGTTGGGCAGCGCCCTCGTAGACCAGCTGTCGCAAGTGACGCTGAGGCGAGCTTCCCTCCGGCACCGGAAAGAGCGGAAATTGTCCGGCCAAACGTTCGAGCCGGAACCGGCACCGCTGCGCGATCGCGACGCTTGCGGCGATAGCGTCGGGATATTGCGCGAAGAGCCGCCGCATTGCGGCGGGCGATTTCAAGTGGAACTCGGCGTTGGGGCGCAGCGCATTGACGGCTCGCGCGGCCTGTAGAGTCGTACCGTCGCGCACGCAGGCAAGAACGTCGGCCACAAGCGCGTCCTCTTTTCGAGCGTAGGCGACCGCGTTGGTCGCGACGTACGGTATCGCACACTCGCGCGCGAGCGCGACGAGCCGGATGTTGCGACGCGTCTCTTGCGACGTGAGGTGCTGCGCCAGTTCGAGATAGAAACGCTCGGGAAAGATCGCGCATAGGGCGCGCGCTTCGCGCGTCGCCGCCTCCAGGCCGTCGCGCTCGATCGCGCGTTCGACGCGACCGGCCGGACCGCCCGAGAGCGCGATCAAACCCGCGCTGCGTCCTCCAAAATCTTCCAAGCGTAAGCGCGCGTCGCCCTTGCTCCCGCGCATCTGCGCGCACGAGATCAGTTCGCAGAGATGGGCGTATCCAGCCTCGTTTTCGACCAAGAGCACGATGTGCGAACCGTCTTCGAAGGTGAGCTCGCTGCCTACGATCCCTGCGACTCCACGCAGACGCGTGTGCGCCGAAAAGCGCACCGCTCCGTAAAGGCCGTCGCGATCGGTCAGCGCGATCGCCGTCAAGCCGAGCTCGGCCGCAACCTCAACCAGCTCTTCGGGATGCGAGCCTCCCTGCAAAAAGCTAAAATTGGACCAACAATGAAGCTCGGCATAAGACGCGGGAGGGAGGCCGCTGCTTCTGGGAGCAGCGGCAACGAGGGACGCGTTCTGCGACAGATCGTCGGCAGAAAGACGAAACTCATTTGGCCCGAGGGCATTATCGTTCGGTAACATCGCGCTTGCGTTCGCTCGCGGGCGCTTACTCGTATACACCGCGCAGATACCAATGCGAGCCTTGATGATAGATGCGCGCAAAGGTTCCGTCTTCAAGCACGACGTCGTACTCATCGCGTCCTTCGACGCTCAGGACAGGTTCTTCAACCCGGCTCAGGACAGGCTCTTCGACTCGCCGTTCGACAATGCGCCACGGGCCTACGCATTGCCGCACCGCCTGCCGGTCGACGATCGCCGGCTCGCCGCCATGAAGCTGCACCGGCACTTCGCGAATTTCGAGCAATCGCAGTTGCGGAGTCACCCTTCGACTACGGCTTTCCGAGGCTTCGCTCAGGGTGGTAACGGCGTCGCCGGCGGAAAGTTTGAAAGGCTCGTAGACGAAGCGCTCTTCGAGCAGGTGCGAGTCGCGCGTCCGAGCCCGAGCGACCGTCGCGCCGAGTGCCGCTTCTAAGCGGGCGATCGTCACCGCGACGCGTTGTGGATCGAGATCGTCGGCGCAAAAGAGTGCCTGTTCTTCTCCTCCTTCCTCGAGTTGCCGCGCCTGGAGGCGCAACCCGACGATGGCGGCTGCAAACATCGTCCCTTCGAGCTTGGCCCGCAGCATCTCAAATAGCGTACGTTCGTGAGCCGTCGGCAGTGCGAGTAGCAGATCGAACTCGCACGCATCGGCATCTTCCAGCTCGATCGCCAAATGAAGGGCGCCCGCGCGTTTGCCGCAACGATCGAGATCGGCGCAAACGTTGGCAAGCAGCATGCGCAGCGCGAAGAAAACCTGCGCCTCGTCGGTAGCGCGACCTTCGCCGAAAATCGATGCTTCGATTGCAACCGCGTGCCCGCGCGGCACGAAGGAACGACGATCGATGCCATGCGCAAGCTCGTGCCAGCCGGCTGCCGATGCACCAAAACGCCGCACGAAGGGACCGTGCGGCAATCGGGCGAGATCGCCGAGCCGTTCGATGCCTAGCAGCCGGAGACGCTCGACGACTGCCGGATCGATTTCGAGCAACGCGAGCGGCAAAGGCGCCAGCAGCGCGCGTTCCATGCCGGGCTCACAGATGGTCGCGTCGGCAACGTACGCGGCCGCGCGCGCGGCGATCTTATTCGGCCCGGCTCCAATTCGCATGACGCGCTCGAAGCGCGCCAGCACGTTGCGAGTCCGCTCGATCTGCGCTCGCACGCCGCCGGCAATGCCGTGCATGTCGAGGAAAGCGAGACCCGGACGAACATCGTCTACGAGCGGCGAGACGGCGTCGAGAGCGTCGAGCATCTCCTCCCACAGCGCCCTTCCCCGCCCGTCATCCCGATCGGCAATCTCAACACAAAGCAGCATCGCATGCCTCGTCACGTTCCACTCGGACGCGAACGGTGCGTCCGGCCGCCATTTGTTTATGTTTGCGCACGTCAATGCAGAGTTCGAAGCCGACGATGGCACCCCAAAGCCCGCGCTGACCGCGCACGAGAACTCGCTCGCGTTCGCAATGCAGCCGCACTCCCGCTACAACGCTCAGCGCAGCGTCCGCGTGAGCCGCCGGCACGATCAGGAGCACGCCGCTGCGATGCGCGAGATTTGCCAACCGTTCCCAGACCGCATCGCGCAAGGTGACGGCCGGCATCAACACCACTCGGCAGATCCGCGAGCGTAAAAGAATATCGGCCGCTCGAGCCGTCGCGAGCGCTTTGCGAGCCGGCACGACCAAGATTCGTTCGAGGCGGGCACCCGCTTCGGCGAGTGCCGGCGGATAGAGGCTGCCGTCGTCAAGGATCGCGACCAAACTCCGGCGAGTCATTCGCGCCACAAGGTCGGCAGCGAGGCTCCAGCCTCCGCCCTCGAGCGTCGCGACGGTGCCGGCCGGAAACCCACCGCCGAGCAAGCGATCGAGCTCTGGAATGGCGCTTGGGAGAATCCCCTCGACGGGCAGGGCCGGCGGTTTTGCAGTTAGGCTGGCTTTGAGAAGCTCGAAAGCCTCACGCCGCCCTTCGACAAGCTCAGGGTGACACGTTTCGGCCAGTTGGTGGCACGTTTCGGCCGGTTTACGGGGATACAGTTGTACTGCCGGCGCCGCCATGGGAGAACCATGCTATCGAACATATGTTCGATTGTCAATGGGTACCTCTGCGACGCTATATCGGCTCCAGCCGGCGGTTTTCTTCCTCGAAAATTTGCAGCACCCGCTGCGCATTGTAAGGCCGTTCGCAGAGCGACTCCGGATCCCACTCGCTGCGGTCAATCCCGAAAAAGTCGCCGCGGTAAACGTGGATTGCACCGGTGAACCGGTCGATCGGATTGGTAACGGAGTGGATCACCTCGGCGCCGAGCAGCACGGCCTCTTTATCGGAGATGGCCCTCGCGCCCGCGGCTTCAACGCGCGAAGAGCCCGCTGACGGCCGGCGCCAGAAAATATTGTCTTCGCGTCCCGAGTAGATGCCGATAACCGTGGCCATGTTGTGGTTGTGCGGAAAGATCGTCATCTTCGGTACCCATATTACGTTGAGAACCGTCAGCTCCGGCGACCGATGGAGCGTCTGAATCTGTCCCCGGGTAGGTTCTCCAAGCGTCTTGATTACCGCCGAAGGCTCGTTTACTGCGCGCGCAACGACCTCTCGAACGGCGACAAAGGAGCGGTCTTGCGCCAGCGCGACGCGGCAGCCGGCGACGAACTCCTCAACGTCGAACATGGCGCTTCTCCTTCTACATACCCTCGCGTCCGTGCGGTGTGGTGAGATCCATCAGCGGGCCAATCGGCACGATCCGAGTAGGGTTGATGTCGTCGTGCGTGCCGTAATAGTGGCGCTTGATTTGGTCGAAGTCAACGGTCTCGGCGACGCCGTCTATTTGATAGAGGTCACGTAGATAGCCGTACAGGTTCGGATAATCGACGATCCGGCGAAGATTGCATTTGAAGTGGCCGTAGTAGACCGGATCGAACCGGACGAGCGTCACGAAGAAACGCCAGTCGGTCTCAACAGGCTGGGCTCCCAAAAGATAGCGCTGGTATGCCAGGCGTTCCTCCATAGCATCGATCGTGGTGAAGACGCCGTAGGCGGCGCGTTCGTAGACGGCTTGCGACGTCGCAAAACCGGCGCGATAGACGCCATTGTTGAAGGTCTCGTAAAGAAACTGATTGAGCTCGTCGATCTGGGCGCGCAGGTCACGCGGATAGAGATCGAGCTGTGGATTGGTTGCAAACGCATCGAACTCGGTTCCGAGCATGCGCATGATGTCGTCGTCGTTGTTGCTGACGATGCGCTTGCGGTCTTTGTCCCATAGCAGGGGCACCGTGACGCGCCCGCGATAGCCGGGTTCGGTAGCAAAATACGCTTCGCTCAAAAATGCCCAGCCGTTGACGGGGTCGGGTTCGCTGTGCGTGAAACGCCAGCCGCGCTCGTCGCGGATCGGATCGACGACCGTCAAGCCGATCGCATCTTCGAGCCCTTTGAGCTTGCGGACAATGACGGTACGGGACGCCCACGGACAGGCCAACGAAACGTAGAGGTGGTAGCGGCCCGCTGCAGCCGGATAATCCGAGCTACCGTCGGCTCGCACCCAGTCGTGGAACGCATCCGCCTGTCGCTCGAAGCTGCCGTCGGTGGTCTGTTCGTCGGGAAATTGCGCTTTAATTGCCATGCAGTCAGGATACCCGCAATCTAATGGGTTTGCGGCAGATACGTAAGACCGGCGGTCTCGAGGATCTTTCGTCCCTCGCCGGTGAGAATGAATGCGGCAAAGGTGCGGGCGGCGTCCGGATGCGGGGCCGCTTTCATAACGGCAAGCGTATAGTTAATGCGATCGGTGAGCGCAGCCGCGCCGGGAAGCGGAATGAACTGATAGTTGCGCGCGATCGCCTCGGTTTGGTAGAAGAAGCCAACATCGACCTGTCCGGTCTCGACGCGGGCCAAAAGATTTTCTTCAGGAAAGATCTGCGACGGGTTTTCGTCGTCGCCGAGGATGCGCCGCGCGCCAGCACTTCCAAGCCACATCGTCATCCCCTCGATCGTGTACGCGCCCTTGGGGTCGAGCTTCGGATCGGTGCGCCCGATCTTGAGCCCAGGCGTTCCGAGCGCGCGTTGCAGCGTGGTCATGCGAGCGCGAACGCTATCGAAGAGGTGGGCGAACCGCGAGTTCGGTGCCCAGGCGACGCCGAGGCTCGTTCCGGCAAAGGTGGTCGCCGAAGCTACCCGATCGCCAAGTCCCGTTACAAGCTTGGGGTCGACGCTGATGAAGAGGTCGGGGGAGCGCACTCCCGCCACAATTAGGTTTGCCAGCTCCTTGCTGCCGCCGGGCTCTCCCTGAAAATCGATTCCGCGTTCGTGTAACGCCGACTTTATCGGCCCTTCCATCGGCGTCACCAGCGAGCCGGCATAGAGAACCTTTACGACTTGCGACGCCGCCTGAGCATTGGTGACGGCGAGCGAAGCGGCGAGCCCTAAGCTTGCGACGAGGGCCGAAAGTCGAGCGAAGCCGAGTTGATGCAATAGCGTGTCCCCTGAGGACCCGGCCCGTCGTCGAAGACGTGGCCGAGGTGTGAGTCGCAGCGCTTACAACGCACCTCGATGCGCTGCATGCCGTGGCTGTAGTCATCCAACAGCCGAACGTTCTCCTGTTCCTCGGGCTGCGTGAAGCTCGGCCAGCCGCAGTGTGAGTCAAACTTCGCGCCGGCGGCAAAGAGCGGCTGACCGCACCCACCGCAGACATACGTTCCGTTATCGTTGACTTGCAGCAGCGAACCGGAGAAAGGCGCTTCGGTGCCGGCCTCGCGCAGTACATGGTAGCGCTCCGGACCGAGCTGGGCTTTCCACTCCTGCTCGCTCTTTTGGACCTCGGGAACAACGTCGTGTTTCATCTTCAACTCCTTGGGTTTCTCATAACGAGCGAAGGCTCAAAAGCGATGCGGGGAAGAATAGCTCGATATGAAGCTCTTCTTCGAAATCGTGCTTTCGATCGTCTTGCACCCAATCGCGATGATCCTCATGTGGATCAACCTGCTCGCACGCGGCGACATGACGACCTTAAAGAAGGTTGTGTGGTTTATCGTAAGCATTCTCTGGGGGCTCGGGCCGATTCTCTACATACTCGTAGCAGAAGGCTCGCTGTGGTAGCGAGCCTTCTGGGCTAAACGCGAGAGTCCACGCCGCTACGGCGGGCCGTGCACCGTGCCGCTGGTCACCGGCGGACGCCCGCCGGTGCCGCCATGCACCGGAGCGCCGAAGTTACCGTGCGGCCCTGGGCCGCCGCGATTCGGCGGGACGTACGGCCCCCGATAGTAGCCGGCGGGGTAGTAGCCTGGATAGCCGTAGCCGCCGTACCCGTAGCCGGGCCAGCCCCAGCCCCAACCGAAGCCGACCCCAAGCCACGGCCAGGCACCCCAGCCATAGTATGGGTTGCCGTAACCGCCGTAACCGCCGTAGCCGTAGTACGGGTAGCCGCCATAGCCATATCCATACGCCGGATTGCCGTCGGAGCCGTAGTACGGCGAGTAGGGCGAGTACCCGACGTCGATTCGGTCGGCTCGGAACGTCGGACCGTCGGCATAGCCGTAAACCGTGACCTTCATGCCTTCCAGCAGCTTGATGCCGGTCGGATTGATGATCGTGCCCTGATGCAACGTAAGGTGATCGGTGTAACCCTTTTGATCGTGCATGTAGACGACCCACTGGCCGTCAAAGCCGTTGATCGTGCCTTTGATCGAGGGCCGGTTTGCATATGTCGGCGGCGGCAGCGAATAGGACGGCCCCTGTTGGGGGTACGGCTGTTCCTGCTGCGGGTTGGGCGGTTGCTGCGGGTACGGTTCCTGTTGCGGGTACGGCCCCTGCTGCGGGTACGGCCCCTGCTGCTGGTACGGCCCCTGCTGCGGGTAGGAAGGTTGCTGAGGGTATGGATCCTGCTGCGCCGAGGCGAGAGCCGGAAACACGAGACAAATCGCCGCGCTCAAGGCGGCAACGGTCTTCAGCGTGATCGTGAAGTTTGGCAAGCGCATATCCACTCGATTATAGCGCCGTTTTCGCACGCGCGGGGTTAGAATCCGCGCAAAAAGGTGCCTACTCGCCCTGTCGGCCAAGCGAACCAGAATGGCCGTCAACACTTGACTCCAACGTAAGGTAAGGGCCTACGCTCGCGTCCGGAGAGAGGAACGATGACGACCGCAGCCGATAAACTCCACAGATTAAAGAGTTCGCACGCGTTGCCCAGGCGGTTTACTAGACGTCAGAGCCGCTTAAGATAGACGATCGATAGAACCGCTAATAAGGCCGCGCCCTGCAAGCAGAGAATCCATACCGCAGATCGAGGTCGCTTTGGAAGCCACGACACCCCGAACGCTCCGATGAAAACGATCTGTACCGGAATGAGAATCTGGAATAAGTGGGCTGCGACGTCCTCATCGGGTTGACGCGCCAGCGTACCCTGCGCCAGCCCGAGGAGCAACACTATTAAGAATCCGGCAGAAATCGCCAGGGGCAAGAAGGCAGTTGGGCGTTTTAAGAGATCCAACATCGCTAACTTTGTATCACAAAGTTACGCAACACGCAATTCATTTCACGCTTGCGGATGCCTCCCGGTCGCGTTGACGTTTCGGCTAAATTCTGCAACTTGGTCCGATAGTCGGAGTGCAGACGCGTGCGACGCATGGACCAGATTTGGACCAAGCTCCGCTCGGCGTTCAGAGACCGGAAGGTAATCTTTCACCGATCTTTTTGCGGCGGTTACGAGTAGCGTTGGCCCAAGATCAGCCGGGCGCGCCGAGAGTCCCGCCCACGGCCGGAATCGCCCGCAGCGGCTCGAAAAGGACGGCTAGATGCAGAATCCCGGTTTAATTGGTATTCCTAGAATCAACTCGACGATGTTACGCGAGCACTCGACGTTCTTCGGTTTCGCATCTGCGCTGGTTTGCGCGATTGTCGCCGGCAGTGTATCCCATTGGTCTCCTATCTGGATGGCCGCGACTGCTATTGCGGGCATTTTCTTTTTTCCGCGCTGCTTCTATGGGTTCAAAGAAGCGCGGGCACTTCGCGATGCGGACTTCGAACTAGGTTCTGGAAAGTCCGTCAGCTGGTACGTCGAGCCGTCTCCGAATCAGCTTAAAGCGAAAGCCCAGGCTGAGATGCGTCGCGAGGAGGCGGGTGACGAACCAGGCGACACCGACATGGACCCGATTTGGACCACGACGACTTAAAAGGTCTGTAACATATCAGGGAATTTCTGGAGCCGTCGACGGGGATTGAACCCGTGCTCTTCGCCTTACCAAGACGATGCTTTACCACTAAGCTACGACGGCACTCGTAAGTCGGGTTCCGTTACTCCGTCGGCGGCCGCGACCCCTACCACGAGCTTCGCCGGGCGTGCGACAGCGATCAGATATGGCTCTGCCCAGCGGACGCGCGAACCCTGCCCATTCTTAGGCGCGTGAACCCGAAGGGTGCCGCTGCTGGGCGCGGTGTCCGCGATTGGGACCAGATAGACGGAGCTTGTGTCAGGACAGTAAATGCCGAAGAAATCGATCTGATCCGTGTACGGGCGGCAGGCAACACCTTTGCGGTGACAATGAGAACTGTAGGTGTTATAGAGAATCACACCGTTGCGAAGCCTCCCGGTCTTTACTTGAACCCGCGACAACTTATCACCGTCGTCGATAATTAAATCGTAGCGATGGTTCTCGCCAAGTGGCATCGATACGGAGTAGCCTACACGAGCTAGTTCGAGCGCAACGATCAGCTCCGACAGTTCGCCGATGCTCTTCCTGTCGCGGATAAACGATACTCCGCTAACTTTGGGCGTGAAAACCTTAGATTTCATGCTTTCATCGTACGCTCGCAGTGTGCCAACAGGGTGGCATCTTCCGCTTGGCGCCGAAGCGCACGAAACCAAGCTTCGGTGCGGCACGCTAGAAGATTATCGCCACCTTCTCATTGCCGGAGCGGGCGGCAGTCGGTCGCTCCTGGCATCGAGAGGATGCGCGACGATGCGATAGTCGAACTCGAGCCTCGAGCGTCCACCTTCGCTCTCGCGTACTTGGAATGCCGTCGCCGTCTTTGAGCTTACATAGAGACCGCGCGTGTCCCCAAGCGGTGTAAGGAAAACATAGTACCATTTGCGATCCATCACCGCGGCGAACGCCGGGTCGATCGTAACGTTTGCGACGCCGCCGACCATCCGCGCGGTTCCGACGTCTTCAATTGTTGCGGACGCCGACTCGGCCGCATAAGCGACAACATGCTGACCGCTAGCATTTACATGCCGAGTTCGCAGGCTCTTGACGACCGCGCCGCCGGTGCATGCCAGGGTTGCGTTGTAATCGATCGTGCACAGACCGTCGGTCGAAGCGTTGTAACCCTCAAAGATGTACGTGTTCGGACTGTCGGCCTTCGCTTCTAGCGCCTCATAGAGGTTTGTCGTATCGGCCGATTCCGAGTACACGCCATCTCCGCTGTTCGACGAAGTGCCGCGCTGGATACCTGCGACGCCTGAAGCCCCAGCCCCGGTTGAATGGCCTTCCACTCCGTTGTTGCTCGAGGACGTGCCATACACACCCTGACCGTTTGAAGAACGGCCGTATACGCCGTGGGCCGAGCCAGTCGTCGCCGTGCTGATGCCCGACGTACCGGAGTTTCCGTTGGTCGAGCTCGTGACCCCGTGAACGCCATCGCTCGTTGTGCCCGTGCCGTAGACGCCCCAGGTGCTGCTTCCAGTAGAGTTGCCTTCCACGCAAGCCGTGCCGCTGCTGCAGCTGAACTTGCTCTTGTCGGGCATCGCGCGCTCTGCTCGCACGATACCAAGGCTGGAGACCGCCATGATCGCGCCAACGGCGATCATGCCTATAACTGCGACCCGATTGAACCGAAGCGTCGAATGAATCATGCCGTTTCCTTTCCGGATGGCAGTGGTTACGCTGCCGGCGGGATGTTTTGATTTACTCGGAAGAGATTGGCCGAGTCGTATTTCTTCTTCAGCGCAGAGAGGCGGTCGTAGTTATCGCCGTACGTCGCCTTGAGTCTTGCACTGCCCTCGTCCATCATGAAGTTCGGATAGACGCCGCTAAGATCGAACGGGTGCACTGCCTCCCAATAGGCCTTGGTCCAGCGCGTTAACACTGCGGCGTTCTGCGGGTTCGGATCGATCCCGGCGATGACGAGCGACCACGTCGCATCGCGGCAATTCCAAGCCGTCTCATTTTTGCTCGTGCGATGGACGGCACCGTCAATCGGGTAAAGATGCGCGAGCGAAAGTTCGCTCGGCGTTTTCGCTGCCTGCTCGAGATGGGCTTCGATCGCGGCATCGGGTAGTGTCTTTACGAAGTCACCCCGCCAATACCACTGCATCCCCTTCGGGTATAGGCCGTCGAACATGCTCTGCAAGGCGGGATAAGGCATCGTTCCCATCCAGTTGAACCAGGGCGCGGGAAGCGCGTCAATGAGCGGCGCCAGGGCTTTTCTGCCTTGCTCCTCCGGGCCGTTGTAGCAAGACATCAGGAGGCACATGCGCTTACCCCAGAACTCTTGCGGAAAGGGCGCAGTCGACGGGACCGTCTTGAGCCCAAGAAACGTAGAAAATTCTTCCGGTGCGCCGGGTAGGAAATCGCGATAGTGCTGCATGATGGTGCGGGCGTGGCTCTGGTCAAAGGCTATTGGTCCCGCGTACACCATGTTGACCGGATTGAGCCGGAATAGAAAACTGGTGACGACGCCGAAATTGCCGCCGCCGCCACGCAGGGCCCAGAAAAGGTCGCCGTTCCTTTCCTTGTTCGCGGTAACAAAGCTTCCGTCGGCAAGTACGACATCCGCCTCGATCAGATTGTCTATCGTCAGGCCATACTTGCGAGACAAGTGACCGTGGCCGCCGCTCAGTGTCAGACCGGCGATACCGGTGGTCGAGACGATGCCCGCCGGCACTCCCAGCCCAAAGGCATGCGTGGCGTGATCGACGTCGCCTTGGGTTGACCCGGCGTCAACCCGCGCCGTACGAGCATCCGGATCGACGCGCACGCCTTTCATACTCGACAGGTCAATCACCAAACCGTCATCGCAGCTCCCTAACCCGGGCCCGTTGTGGCCGCCACCTCGCACTGCAATCAAAAGGTTGTTGTCGCGGCCGAAGTTCACCGCCGCGATTACGTCGGCCGTATCGCGGCAACGAGCAATCAGCAGCGGGCGCTTGTCGATCATCCCGTTATAGAGTTGCCGTGCCTCTTCATAACCGGTATCGCTGCGGTCGATCAGCGTTCCGCGTAGCTGACCTCGAAATTTGGCCAGCGCATCATCCTTCATGACGCTCTCCTTATTAGTGCGATGTCGCTATCACGCGCTATTGAACGGCGTGAACGCGAACCGGGCGGTCGAACCCTTTCAGCGGAATTTCCCCCAAGTCTCGAAACGAGAGCCCCTTCCCCATGCAGAGCTCCGCAACCACGTTGGAGACCAGCGTCTGTTCGGGTTCGGCGTGCGCGCACAGGCGCGCTGCAAGCTGCACCGTCGTTCCGAACAGATCGTTATTGCTTTCCACCGGCTCTCCGGCAGCGGCACCGATACGAACCATCACCGGAGAATCGCCGCTTCGCGCAGGATGTTCGGCGAGCTGCTTTTGAACGAAGGCCGCGCAGCGCACCGCTGCCGCCGCCGAGGCGAATGCGGCCATGATTCCGTCGCCAGTGTGTTTGACCTCGCGCCCCCCGTTTGCGGCAAGAGCATCTCGCACGATCGTGTCGTGAACCTCTACGAGGGCCATGCAGCCGTCGTCGCCGAGACGCTGCGTGAGCGACGTCGAGCCGACGATATCGGTGAAAAAAATTGTTCGAATGCCCGGATCACGATCGCCGGCGGTCGTTCCGGGAATCAGCGCCGCACCGGCAGCGTCCACCTCGCAGCCGCCGAGGAAGCCCTCCGCCACCTCCGGCGCCACCTCTACGATCTTCTGCGCGACCAGTCCGTGGGCTTCGCGGTGAACGGTCGTGGCCGCTTCCGCGCTCGGCGCGCTGCAAAGACAGAAAATCTTGCTCTGACCTTCGTTGAACCAATACTTATGGTATTCGACGCCGTACTTCGATTGAGTCTCTAGATCGGCGTAGTGTGCTTCGGCCACCGCCTTTGCCGTCGCCCCAGGCACTTCGTGGATGTCCATGTACATGGGCACGGCTCAGCTCCTCTCGATCGAGATCTCCGGCGGCCGGCGAATCGTCTGATAGACGACGCAATAGCGTTCGGTCAAACGAAGGAGCGTATCCAGCTGGTCTTCCGACGCACCAGTGTCGAGCTCGAAGCGGAGACGTATGCGCGAAAAGCCGACTGGCACGTCCTTCGCAACGCCCAACGTTCCGCGGAAATCGAGGTCGCCTTCAACCTTTACGGTGCCGCTGCGCACGTCGACGCCCATTGCCGTTGCAACGGCGTTGAGCGTGACGCCGGCGCACGCGGCGAGTGCCTCGAGCAGCATGTCACCGGAGCACGCGCTCAATCCGTCGCCGCCGCTCATCGGATGCAGACCCGCCGCAACGAGCGCCTTGCCGGTCTCCACGCTACACGTCAGGCCCTCGCCCAGCCGGCCTTCGGCCTTGAGCGTGATGGTCGCCGCGTCGGGCGTTTCTTTATATCGCTCTTTGAGGGGCGCTTGAATTGCGCGAAGTTCTTGGGAGTTCATACGATCCTTAGGCTCGCTTCGTCGTTGCTGAGAGCGGCTCCCGTTTGCGTTCGGGACACTTGCCCTCGCCGTTTTCACCGCCCTTTTATGAAGCGGGCGAATCGAATCCGCCCAGTGCGTGGTCGAGGGTGGTCGCGCATGGGCGACGACGTGCGTCCCTCAGACGAACGCGGTCGCCGAGCCGAAAATCGGTGACGCTCACTGGACCTCCGCAAGAGTAAACGCCGCTTTAGTTTTCCGAGCGACGGCCAAGTAATCAATGCGCCTTTCGTCCTGGCCTTACGCAGGAGGAGCGCTTACGCGCGATTCCTCAGATGCCGGCCGATTGAACACATTCTCGTGTCGGTCACTCATGGATACGGGCTTTCCGTGGCCATCCGGCACGTGCACCGATCAAGTTGGAAACGTGTGGATCTCAACTACAAGAGCGGAGGGCCGATCGTAGAGTACGCGGACGGAGGAACAGAACAGATCGCTACGCTCAAGACTTCTGAGGCGTTAACGCCGCAGGATTGTCATGCGAACGAATCGCCGTAACTAGCGGGTTCGGTTCTCCTACCGCGTCGCCCGTGGCGTTTTACAAATACCCTGCAGGCGGCTCCGCGGACCCTCCGAGCTGAGCGACATAGAGATTTCCCGTCGAGTCGAACTAAGCACGCGCTCAAACGAGCCTCGCCGCCGGCGCGGCGTGACGATCAATCTACCAGCTGAAGATGACAAGTCCGTTGCCGGAAGCGTTTTTCCAGTTGCCCCAGTATTTGACGTGCGTTGCGCGGGGCTCAGCGTACGACGAACCACCGCCGCCTCCGCCCCCGCCGAAGTTTGCGTCCGCTGAGCAAGAGCCGCCGCCTCCACCTCCGCCGAAGTAGCCTCCACCGCCACCTCCTCCACCGTCGCTGAAATAGCTGTCGTAGGAGGGGATCACGAGCCCGCCGCCTCCGCCGTGACCGAGCGCCCCAGCCGCTCCGGGATTGCCAGGCTCTTTGCAGTCTGATCCGTAGCCGCCACTACCGCCGGCACCGCCCTGGCTCTGGGTGCCCCCATCTCCGCCGTTTCCACTGCCGAATCCGGAGTCGGATCGTGCTTTGCCACGCGGCCCGTTGACTGTTGCGGACCCGAAGCCGCTCTGGCCGTTGCCACCGGTGAGTCCACCTCCGCCCCCGCCGGCTCCCTCAAACGTGCTGTAATTGCAATCATTGTACGTGCCGCCGGCACCGCCCCCGCCCGCCGCGACTAAAATGCGGTCGCGCAGCCTGCCGGGACTGACGCGCACGTCCGAGGCGCCGCCACCTCCGCCAGTGTAACCGCCACTAGCACCGCCACCATTGAAACCGCCGGTTGATGCGCTGCCCATACGGCGCGCGAATTGACGTCCCGTGCCCGCACCGCCAACGTAGATATCTAATCGCTCCTTTGGGGTGACCGGAATGACAGCGTAGGCTCGAGCTCCTCTTCCAGTCCCCGCACAACTATCGCCGCCTGCACCGCGCGCGACGACGGTAATACGCGTAACGCCGCTCGGCACTACGAACGATTGCTCTTTGCCCGTGTACTTGAACGTGCGGCTCTGCGTTGACGCTTGGGGTTGGTCCGCCGAGGGGATTGCGCTCTCGCCACCTGCGCCGCAGCCTGCGAGCAATACAACGGCAACGCCTCCACTCAGGGCGTACCCGCCGATACCAAAACTCTTCATGCCCCGCCCCCCCGATCCACCCGAACGGATCGACGGCTAAGGACGTTCGGCGCTGACGCTCAGTTCCCGGTTCGACCAGTGCGAACAAGCGATCCCAATGCCTCGGGTGCGATCGCCTTGCCTCGCGCTTCGTTCACGACGGCGCTGCGGCGCGGATCGTTCCCTGCGGCCGTCTGCGCTGCGAGAGTTTGCGTCGATGACTCCTCGCGCCGCGACGAGCGATGCGTTCAGTACATGAATGCGAAGCGCACTGCGACTCGGTGAGATGATACGGTTAATGCAGGGCCGCTCGAACAGTCGGCCCGACGCGACCATAAAATCAGCTTAACCGCAGACGACCAGGATTTTTAAATTTCCTAGGTGAGCGGTTGCGCACGAGTAAATTGGAATTGCGCCCGCAACGGGCCCGTTCGCCCCTCGGCTGGCTATCGACGCTACGTTTTGGCATAACGAATCAGTCGCCTAGAAGGCTCTTGGCGTACAATTTACCCGCTGCAAAAGGGCCCGCTCCCCGCTTTTTGAACTTAGTGAGTCAGTATCGCTAATGACAAGCAACAAAAACATAGTGATGGTCGTCGTCCTGCTGACGGGGCTTGGCCTAATTTACATCACCGGGTTGCACGACCCCAAACAATACCTCTACATGGCGGTCGTTTCTGGCGGAGCGTACGGGGGCATCTATGCCTGGTTACGACTCGTCAAAAAGTACCCCGTTTCGCCAGGGTTCCTAGCCGTATGGGTCACGTTTCTGGCCGTACCGTTTACTTTCTACGGGCTCGAAACACGATAAGGTATCGGGCGCGGAAGATGGTCCCTGAGCGCGACGTTCGAAGGGTTGCGCGGCACCTGGCCGTTAGGCAAGACTGTAGGCGTCGCGCTTAGTTAACCGTCCAGACCAAAGGGAGATAAACGGAACAGCCATATCCTATATGGCTGTTTTTTTTGGAGCGGGCGACGGGAATCGAAAACGCTTTCCGCCTTGTCTGCCAAGACTTGCGAAAACCCGCTAAGACGTGTTGAAGAGTTTGCCTGTCGGTAGTTTTCTGCTTGTGCGGACTTGTCAAAGCATGTCGAGAAGTGACGACGTTTGCACCTGATTTTGCACCTGAATAAAGCCCGCGCTGGCGAGCGTAGAAGATTGGGGTAGGCGGCAGAATCGTAACGGAACGAGACCTGCTTATCGGTCACGTCGATACCGTCAACGGCCTTACGCTAACGCGCTCGCGGTGCCCACGCGCAAGGCTTCCTCTTTAGACGTGAGCTCGGATTGTTGGTTGCGTTGTCGGAAGCACGCCTACGGGCAATATTTGTTCGTGATCGGAAGATACACGTTTCCGATCAGCTCCTCGCCAGAGTAAGCCTTAAACAGCACATTAACCTTGCCGCAATTCGTTCCGGACCAGACGCGCCACTTGGTCACGAACCTACCGCCGACCGGTCGGAGATGACATTTCCAGTCGTGATCCCCGTCTTTGCCTACGTGACATACATCGTATCGGTGGCGCCGGTGCTTCTCAAAGGGCTGTGCCCAGGTGATTCCGGGTGCGCTCACCGTCACATCAATACCCTTGCGACCATCTTTGCTCGTGAGCGTAATCGGGCACGGTGTTATGGAAGTGTCGCCGTCGCCCTTGCACTTGCCTATGCAGGTGCCTTTGCACGTGCCCGTGCTTGCAGGCACCACGTCTGCACTCCAACCAACGGGCACCGCACCGTTAGAACCTAAACTCGAACACGCCGCGACACTTAACGCCAAGGCCACGCAAAGAAAACGCATCGTCGACCTCCTTCTACTCCACTTAAGACGGTATCGAACGCGCTTGGCGCATTCTATCGAGGCCGCTGGTGCCCTTCCATTGAACCGACTGACCGCAAAAAAGGAGACCAAATGACGGCAAATCATTCGTGGGATAGCTAATGCGATTTCGAAAAGTTCTCGATCGCTTCGCCTCTATAACCACTCCTCGTCGCCGTCGTAGCTCTGATCTGGGCTCACATCGATGGACCGACAGATCTACGGCATTGCGTCCAAACGACTTTCGGTTTTGATAGCAGAGCACGAGGAAGAGATCGCTCGGGCAAATGCCAAGCCAGAGATCGTGCTCGTGTTGCGAAACCAATTCGGCTACGCGCAACGCCCGATGTTAAAGACCAAGGGAGTCTGGATGGTCCTGGATTCGACTTTCGCCAAGGTCACGATTGTCGTTGGTTTAGTTAACAAGGGAACCGCCATCGCTCCGGCTCCACCGGTGACTGTTAATAGCCTCGACGGCCTTAGCATCAAAGGGAACCACTGTGAGTTCTTGGACCGGAACTACCTTCAGTGTAGCGCCGGAGACGTAACGCGGAGGGGTGGATTCGCTCCGTATTTCGATGTTCAAAGGCCACAGACTGCGGGCGTTTTTCGTTTCGAACTAATTGTAACCACACGCACGGCCAACGGGACGAGCATAGATTTTCCCGCCGCGATTAAGCTGTCAATTAACCCGCGATGCCGCAGCCGAAGTAGCGCGAGCCCCCGAAGCATTCGACAATCTCCACGACAACCGACATTTACGCCCACGTGGCGATTCGCGGTGCTCTGCCGGTGCAAAGCCGACTACAACGCGCGGCTGGTTGCCGCCGGCCTGAAGGCATCGCGAGAGCATTTGGTCTTTGCGAACCCGAACATCGGAGCTCGTCGCGGGGAGGCGTGGGATCCGACGGCGCCCTGGGTCCCGACGAGTTTTCGTCAGTGCACAACTCGCGCTTCGCGCGGACGGGCTTGCCCTATATGTCGTTCAAGGCGCTCGGTCGCGCGACATTCAGCACGGTTCATGCCGAGGTTGGGACCCCGGTTCAGGTCATCCAGCGCTTACTCGGGCACTCGTCGATGACCACCACGATGAAGCACTACGTAAGAGTCCTCGACAAGACAAAGGCTCAGGCCGCTGAGCGCTTCGGAGAGGCGCTGGAGGCCGCTCGTCGTCGACGATCATCGTAAACAGCGTTTGCACCTGATTTTACACCTGCTCGGGGGTGACCAGCAAAAAAGCCCGATCGTAACAGACTTTTTTTGGAGCGGGTGGCGGGAGTCGAAACCGCCTCATTCAGCGTGGGCGCGTGTCGCCGAGTGAAGACTTGCTCTTTTTCGGCTAAATTATGCAACTTGGTCCGATCGTCGGAGTGCAGACGCGTGCGACGCATGGACCAGATTTGGACCGCGCGCGTCTTTCGTGCATGCGCTGGTTGAAGCCTGAGCCGGTCGCTTAGCACGGAAGCTCCGACCTCGCGGCGAACCGTTGGGGACCGAGACCTTCGAGCATCATGGAGCAAGGCAAAGTGAAGATCATAACCCGTGACCGTGTCGCGCTTGGCGTTTGCGCGGCTGCGGCAATCCTCGCAGGCTGCGGCGGCGGAGTGTCGTCGCTTGCGTCGCCCGGCATCGGAGACATCCCCGCGGTACTCGCGCCCGCCAATGCGCTCGCGCACGCTGGCAAGAAATCACAAACATTCATTTACACTGGCACGCAGCAAAACTTCATCGTGCCTTTCGGCGTCAAACGAATAACCGTTACGGCTATGGGTGCGGGGAGACCGTCGGCTCATGGTGGTTTGGTCGCAGCCACGATCGGTGTGAAACCCGGAGAATCGCTAGCCATCTTCGTCGGCGGCAAGCCCAAGAGCGGTACTGGCGGCTATAACGGCGGTGGCAGCGGGGGCACTTCCGCGTGCCCCACCTGCTTGCAAGCAGGCGGCGGGGCTGGAGCATCTGACGTGCGCCAAGGCGGCAGTACGCTGAGCGATCGCGTGCTCGTTGCGGGCGGCGCGGGTGGAAAAGGCGGAAAAGGTCACTATCACGGTGGTCGCGGGGGTGTTGGCGGCGGGCTTACCGGTATGCGTGGGCGTCACGGGGTGAGTTACTACAACGGCAGGGGCAAGGAGGCCGGTGGTGGCGGCGGCGGTACCGGTGGCACGCAGAGTAAAGGCGGAGTCGGCGGCACAGGCGGAATGATCACTGGTAGTGGCAGCGGCGTCGGGGGGCTTACTGGCGGGGACGGAACGCTTGGCATAGGCGGAGCAGGCGGAGCCGCCGACGATGCCTGCTGCTACCTCGGCGGTGGTGGCGGCGGCGGCGGCGGTGGTTACTATGGTGGTGGTGGTGGCGGCAGCGGCGCCAACTTCTACTGCGGCTCCTCCGGAGGCGGTGTCTCTGGGTCAGGTGGCGGCGGGGCTGGTGGTTCGTCCTTCGCTGAAGCGAGCGCAACCGGCGTAACCATGCTGAAAGGCGGCGGTAACGCCAGCAACGGCGAAATCATCATCTCTTGGTAGCACCACGATATGGCCGGGGCGCTACGGATTCGCAACCGTCTTTGAGCCTACTCTGTAAGCCAAAGCGTTGATTGTAGAGCCCTTAAGCGTCACGGTGGCCTTACGGCAAGTCCCGTGGGGGCGGCAATCCTTCAATCCACGCCTTAATGTTGAGTAATCTTCGTGCTTGCTCTTCTGGAGCAGCGCCCTCAAGGTAAGATCGAACCTGCGCGGCCCCATCAATAACAGTTTGCAAGTAAGGACCATCAACGTAACTAAACCCCAACTTTACGCCGCGTTCACCGAGTCTATTCATCATCCAATCAGGTTCGATAGTTGCGTCCTCCATGTACCGCTCAAAGTGCCTTCGCACACGATTAACAACGAAGTCCGCGGCCTGAAGCGGAAGGAAATCTTTGCCTCTGAACGTCGGCGGATCGGTAACACCTAGTGCTTCCACCGACGAGGGAGCAGTAAATAGCAATCCCTTAAAAAGGTCGGATACGTGGTGCCCCAACTCGCTCATATTCTCGAAAATGAACTCAAGGTTATCTTTAGGGCCGAGGTCGCGATGCGTAAGAAATAATCCCCTGAGAACCTGAGCAAAGAGAAACCACGAAGGGTCACTTATCCTTGGGTCAGGATGGTCCATAGCGACTCGCCTGAAGTCGCGGTTGTTTATTACGGCTGCCGCACCGTAGAGGATATCTGTGTCGTTGATAACGTCTATGAGCTTGGAAAGTTTTGCATCGCGCGCTTCTTCCGTCCAACCCTTAAAATCTTTCTTGCGGGCCATGGCATCGGTTGTGTGCAGAAGCTCTATGGCTGGTGGTTCAGCAAGAGCCGCAGCCCAACGATCGGAAAAGTCTGCCCAAGATTCGACCGATGCAACGTATCCAGCCAACACCATGGTGTGGCCCTGCGTTATCTTTCCGCTGTCATCCACGCAAGCTTGAAGCACTAGCACCCGCCGTTTCTGCCGCTGGCGACGGCAACACAGATTCCAAAGCCCGCACGGGCTCCGATGCTTTCGTCAGCATCGGCCGGGCCGTAATACAGACGGTTCACCGAGTCTCGAACCCTTTCGCCGCGCGCCGTGGGACGAGGCGGCACCGGCTCGGCGACGATGAGTCGCGAAACAATTGAGCGACCTGAATCAAATGAGGAACGCGTGCAGTCATCATTGGCTGCTCAACGTGCGCATTTGCCGCAACAAACGGCCGCGCAAGCAGAAGCCGCCGCTAATCGCTTACCGTGGTCATAGTCTCCATCGGCCTTCCGTCTTCGAGGATTTCCTGGGCGAATACGGCGACTTATACGTGCGCCTTTGGGAAATCGAGAACGGTCTGCGTTCGTGACCGGGACCTGGCGGGGTTCAGGCGGCCTGCCGGCGCGGAATTTCCAAAGCGACGAATCCCGGCATACGCCGTGCGGCCCACGACGTAAAGCAGACCCTCAATCACGACCCAACAGGCGTATTTTCTCCAAATTCATTTTCGCATGGACCACGTTTGGACGACGTTTGGGGTCCGGCGATAAAAACTCGTATTTACAGACTTTTTTTGGAGCGGGCGGCGGGAATCGAACCCGCGACTCTTGCTTGGAAGGCAAGGGCATTACCACTATGCAACGCCCGCGACCTGTGGGCACCACTACGCGGCTCGGCTCCGAACCCCTACGATCGTGAGTAAACCGTTCGCGGTCCGGCCTGCGTCGAGTGACGACCTCGAAGCGATCCGCCGAATCTATAACGAGGGAATCGAAGACCGCATCGCAACGCTGGACCGCGAACCAAAATCGCACGAAGAGATGGCGCAATGGTGGTCGGCGCATGACGGACGATACGTCGTTCTCGTTGCGACTGAATCGGACGACGTTATCGGCTGGGCCTCGTTGAATCCCTTTTCGCGCCGCTGCGCCCACGAGAACATCGCCGATCTCTCCGTATACGTGGCAAGGAACCATCGCGGCCGGGGGGCCGGCTACGTTTTACTAACGGCGCTGGCGCAAGAAGCCGCGAAGAGCGGCTTCCACAAGATCGTGCTGCACGCGCTCGACAGCAATATAAACGGCAAGCGGCTCTACCGCAAGTCGGGATTCCGCGAGGTCGGCGTCTTCAGAGAGCACGGCTCCCTAGAGGGCCGCTATGTCGACGTCGTGGCCCTGGAACGCCTCCTGTGAGGGCGCCACTGGGGTCGCCCGGGCTTCCCGGCGAGGAGGAATAAAAACTTTGGGCAGGGCTGGATTTGAACCAGCGTAGCGCTTTCGCGCGCCAGATTTACAGTCTGGTGCCATTAACCACTCGGCCACCTACCCATGTGGTTGTTGGAACGGGCTCGACAGGGTACGATAATGGGGCGACAGGCTCCTCGGCTTGGTGACGGAGGTTCCCGTTGAAGCCGCTCCTCATGAGGCTCTCATGTGGCCTTCAACCGCGTACCTTACCATGGGAGCCATAGCAAACTCGCCTACGACCTAGGAGTGTGCCCAGGATGGCCCGTCCAGCAGCCCTTGCGGTTGCCGCCCTTGCAGGTTTCCTCCTTGCCGGCTGCTTCGGCCCTGCCGGGCTTTCGTTGCCGGCCGCGGTCGACGGCGTTCAGACCGTAAGCGATGCCGCCGACTCGCTGGACATCCATCGCAGCACCGCTTCTGAAAACGCGAAAGCGGCGATCGCAATCACGGACGCCCTCGGCTCTTTCGTGCGCGACATCAGCGCCGATCAACGCGCACTTTCCGGGCATGTCACCAATCATGCCGCGCTGCGGCCGATGCACCAGTACGTGGTCGAACGGGACGGAAAGCGGATCAACTCCGGTTCCGAGCTGATCTTGCGCGGGAACGGCGTCGGCGACTACTGCCAAAGCTCCGCGGGATACAGCACCAGCGGTATCCCGTCTCTTGACGCGACCTTCGGCTGGCAGAGCGGCGCCGTCAGCAGCGGCAAGCGGGCCGCCGATGCGCGCGGAACCGCACTCTGGTCGGCGCGCGCGAGCGGCGCCGTCGTGCAGGGGGCGATCGGCAGTCTCTCCATCGAGCGCAACATGGCGGGCGCGAGCTGCCCGATGAATGCGCCGGCCTTCGTTTTAAAGGGCGGCACCTCCGAGAACGCGTTTGAGATCCCGATTGCGATGGCGTTCCGCCACAGCGAGCTCTTCAATCTCAGCGTTGCCGGCGGAAGATTTGCAAGCGGCGACACCCTCGACGTGACGACGACGAGCCGCCAACCGGTTGAGGTAAACGGCCTCATCACGACCGGACGCACACAGCTCGCGACGTTTCGCACCAACGCGGCGGGCAACGGCAAGCTGACGATCACGAGCACCGGCGCGCAATACGTCGTCGACGACTGGATCGTCGCGGGAACGTAATCTAGCGGCAGCGTCTTGGCTTAGGTTCGAGATCGCCCTGCTGACCCGGCGTCGCGATCGCGTATGGCGCACGCTCGAACGTCACTTCCCGAGGACCATTGATAGTCGCGCAAGCGAGCAACGTTCCGTGCTCCCCAAGCGGCACCCCATTCCAGGTCATCCAATCGACGTTCGCAATCGCAGCGCGCGGCTGCGTTAGATCGTACGCAACGCCATCTTGATCGACGGCATCCACGCGCGCCATCTCGACGTTTCCGAAATCGTCGAGCGTATTCGGCCACTTCGCGTTATCGCTGCTATAAAACGTCGCTTCGGTCATCCATTCGGCCGTGTTGCCGAAAAGTGTCGCGGGTCGCTGGAATGGTGTGCGGCAATCGATGCAGCCGGAATCGAAGGTACGCGGAGGCAGTGAAAAGCCGGTCGTCTCGTTAACGAGCCAAACCGTTGCCCGCTGCCATGCGTGCGGGCCCGTTGTGGTCGCAGCGATGCGAACGTAAATCCTATCTCCGGCGTGGAGCGGCAGATTTCTTTTGTGCGGTGCAACCGCAACGTTTCTTACCCCCGACCATTCGATCCAGAAATACGCAAAGGTTTTGTATTTTTCGAGCGGTCCGCCGTTGTAGCAGGGCACGTCCGATTCCGATCCGGCCTGCAGGATGTCGGTCGAAGGGTACGTGTACCACGTGCCGTCCCTTCTTTTGGCGTGGGCCTTGAAGGTTGCGCTCCAGCCGTCGATAGCGATCCATAGCGACGATCCGTCGGTCGGCTCGTGCCGATCGTAGCAGTTGATGGTTGGTTTTGCCGCGGGGACCGTCCACTCGCCCTCGACGGCGCAGAAGCGATGGGCCGGAATCCGCAGCGGCACCTGAGCGGGCGCGAACAGAACGGGACCGGCCCAATCGGGTTGATAGACGCGCCGGATGCGCGCTGCCGGCCTCGTCGCGATCGCGTTATCGGGCGGCGCGTCGCAAGCCGAAGACGGCGCCGTGGGGATCGAATCGGGCGGGACCGCCCCGTTCCCGTTACACGCCGCGAGCGCGGCAACGAGTACGACAAACGATACTCTTCTTCTCATGCGCAGGCCCTCCGAGCGCCGTACAACTCAAGCATGCTCGGCCTTACCGCGATTCAGATTGAAAGGATCTTAAACCCCGACTAGGCTCAGATTAAGGGATCAGCGCAAACGCGCTGGTCAGTCGGGCGCCACGCAAGCTACGCGTCCCCGCGATACGAGTGTCACATGCTTCGCAGAGACGGTATTCTTCAGCGCGTTCACCGTGGCGGTCGCGGTTTTGCTTCCGCTCGCGAACGTCACCGTCTGCGCGCTGACGCTCTGTACGTCAATGTCGGACTCAACGCCCGGCCCCTGGGCGACGCGAACGTGACCGAGGGTCAGCGAGATCACGCCCAGCGAATCTGACGGACATGCCTCCAAAGCTTGCTTAAAGCCAATACTCGATGGATTGACCGTCACCGTAGTCGTGCCACCGGCCGCACCGATCGCGGCGAACAATGCAATGACGGCAAACGGCCTTATCTGCGTTCTCATACTGCGACTTGGTTTTGCGGCGTGCGGCTAGGGCCCTTTCGGCTTGGTTCGAAGTTACGGCAATGCTGCTTACGAAGGAGCTCGACGAAGCGATCAGACGCTCCGAGTCCGAGGGCGTTCGCACCGGGATAGCCACCGTCAAGCGGCTTCATCCCGACGTGCATGCCACGAGTATTGAGATTGCGGGCGGGCTGGCGGCCTTTACGGGCGTTGACTCTCCGCTCTCGCAATCGTACGGCGTTGGATCGTCAACGCCCGTAACGGACGCCGACGTCTCCCGGATCACCGATTTCTACGAATCGCGCGGTGCTACGCCCCGCGTCTTCGTGACGCCGCTGGCGGATCCGTCGTTAGCACCGGCGTTGGCCGCCGCGGGCTACGGGCCCAGCGAGTACGAGAACGTGCTCGCTTCCGATGCGTTCGACGGATTCGCCCGATTTGACGATCGAATCGCGGTTGCCGCGGATCTCGGCGCCTGGGCGCGCGCCTCCACGGTGGGCTTTACGGACGTAGAAATCTTAAAGCCGGGAGACGATCGAATCGCAATACTGCTTGCATCGTCGGACGGCGTGTACGCCTTGGCCGGATGCGAAGAGGGTGCGATCGTAGCGACCGCTGCGATGGATTTGCGCGGCGAGTGTTCGGCCTTTTTCGCCGGCTCCACCCTTGCAGCGTTTCGCGGACGCGGCTGGCACCTCGCGATGATCCGCGATCGCATCGCGCGCGCACGCGAACTCGGAGTGCGTTTCATGCGCGCGACGGCACGACCATCGAGCAGCTCCGAGCGCAACTTCCACCGCTGCGGGTTCGAGACGCTCTACACGCGCGTATTGTGGGAGCGCTCGCCATAGCTCACCACCCGTTGTTGCCGACGCCAGAACTTCACGAAACGCTCGCTCGGGCCGAGCTCGAGGGCATCCGCAACGGCATCGCTCGGGTTGCGCGGCTTTTCTCCGATGCCGGCGCCGAATGCATCGAGGTCGCGGGCGGAGTCGCCGCTTTTGCGGGCAATTCGCCCTTCTCTAAGGCCTTTGGGATCGGAGTGCTCGCGCTTATCCGCGACGACGACGTCGCACGAATCACCGAGTTCTACGAATCGCGCAACGCCAAGCCTCGCGTCTTTGTGACGCCGCTCACCGATCCGGCGCTCGGACGCGCTTTGGCCGCAGCCGGTTTCGCGCCGGTGGAGTACGATAACGTTCTCGTCGCGGCCGATCCGGACGCGCACGCGCTGCGTGACGAGCGCATCTCGGTCGCGACGGACTTGGAAGCGTGGATTCAGGCCTCCGTCGCAGGCTTCGCGGAGCGCCGTATCGTCGCGCACGACGATACGGTCGCTCGGATCCTCGCGTCGAATCCGGCCGCGATCGTACTCGAAGGGCGCGAGAACGGTGTGGTCGTCGCGACTGCGGTAATGACCGTGCGTGGTGAGTGCGCTGCCCTCATTGCGGGCTCGACGCTTCCAGAGTATCGTCACCGCGGTTGGCAGATCGCAATGATCCGCGATCGCATCGCGCGCGCACGCGACGCCGGCGCGCGTATTATCTATGCAGCGGCAGCTCCCGGGAGCATTTCGGAACGAAACTTTCATCGCTGTGGTTTTAGAACGCTTTACACACGCGCGCGCTGGGATCGCATTTCAAAACCTCGCAATCACTAGGCCATACATATGGCACAGATCAAACATAGTATCATTCTATGAAATCAAGGCATTTCAAAAAGTGCGCCATCCCCTGGTGCGATGGAACGCTAAAAATGGGCGCTTTCAAGTATTGTTCGATCAGATGTGCCCATTTCGTACAAAGAAAGGATCACAGCCACGGCTCAAAGGGATCAGTTAAACGCAAAGCACAGGCCTTCTTCGCGCAAGGCGGCGTCTACGGCTATGTTGCGCCGAACTTTCTTGCTCGTGTCTTGAAGGAACACTACGGAGAATCATGCATGAGATGCGGCTGGTCGAGTCGTCATCCAAAAACCGGCAAGGTTCCGATCGAGGTTGAGCACATCGATGGAAACTGGGAGAACAGCCGACTTGAGAACCTGACGCTGCTTTGTCCAAACTGTCATGCGCTTACGCCCACGTTTAGAGGCCTCAACCGCGGCCGAGGCAGAGCTTACCGCCTTGACATGGGCAGTTCACCCACCGACAAGTGTCAGAAGCCCGCAGATAGAAGCCATTCTGCGGGTACAAAGGTTTTGGGTGACCAGCCGATGCAACTTGAGTTGCTTCAGCCGACGTAGCCAAGCGGTCGACGGCACCTCCCTTGTAAGGAGGCCCCGAAAGGGCTCGTGGGTTCGAATCCCTCCGTCGGCTCCATCATCTTTGCTTTAGAAGGGTCCCTATGCCGCGAGTCGTGCACTTTGAAATCCACGCTGGTGATCCCGAGGTTGCGAGCAGCTTCTACTCATCTGTCTTCGGGTGGAAGATCTCGAAATGGGACGGACCCACGGAATATTGGCTCGTGAGCACGGGCGAAGGGCGCGGCATAGATGGGGGAATTTTGCTGCGCAGGGGAGGGCCGCCGCTCGACAACGCCGCGGTAAACGCCTACGTCTGCACGATCGGCGTCGATTCTCTCGATGAAACGCAAGCCGCGATATTACGATACGGTGGAGCGGTCGCCGTCGATCGGCAAGAGATCCCGGGGATCGGCGTGCTCGCCTATTTCAAAGATCCCGACGGCAATCTCTTTGGAGTGCTGCAGCCCAATTAAAGTGGCGTCACGCATGCAAGAGGTAAAACCAAAGTGGCTGCAGCGCGGGCTCGTGCTCGTCTGCGAACGCTGCTTCAAAGAACGCATCCCTGAGGAAGATCCCGAGATCGCGGCTCGGATCGGCGACTTTCATCTTCGCAATTGGCTAAAGGAGCGATTGAAAGAGGACGGCCGGTGGGGCGGGATCCGCGCCATCAGCACCAGTTGCATGGACGTCTGCGCTCGCGGCCGCGTCACGGTTTGCATCGAACCGCACGACGGTGAAACCATGGTGATGGTGGTAGATCCGGTCGAGGATCGCGAGGAAGTCTATCGCGTCATCGTCGAGCGATTTTGCTGACAGGCGTAATGCAGCGCGGCGCGCGCGAGGAGCCGCGTTGAGTCGAGCGTTGGGAGCGCCGAGTTCGAATCGTTGATGATCAGCGGGATTTCGGTGCAGCCGAGGACGACGGCCTCGCAACCGCGCTCTTTCATTTCCTCGATCACAAGCTGAAAGTATGCGACGCTGGCCGGCCTTACGACGCCGTAGACGAGCTCGTCCATGATGATTCGATTCATCTCCTCGCGCTCTTCAGAACTCGGACGATCGTGCTCGATGCCGCGCGGCCCAAGCTTTTCCGGATAGACCTCGCTAGCGACGAGCCAGCGCGTTCCGGTCAAGCCAAGCCGGCGGAAGCCTCGCCGAGCCGCTTCGTCGGCTACGACGTCGGCAATGTGAAGCCACGGCAACGGCAATCGCGTCTCGACGAGCGGGAGCGCCTGATGAATGGTATTGTCGGGGCAGATTAAAAAGTCGCAGCCGATTCGCGCCAGCCGATCTGCGGAGTCGAGCATGAGCTCGCCTACACCGGGCCAGTCGTTGCGTTCGAGACGCTCGCAGTATCTCGCGAACGACGGCGCGTCAATCGAAACGTCAGGATGGGCGTGCGGGCCGAGCATCTGTGCGCCTTCCGAGCAAATCGTTCGATAACAGAGAGCTGCGCCTTCTGCGGAGCAGGCCACAATACCGATGCGCAGCGGCGCCATCAGAGCGTGAAGACGAAGAGCGTATTGCTTTGGAGGCTGCCACCGGGGACCGGCGCGCCCGCGGGTACGTAAAGCCGTCCGTTGGCGATTGCGGCGCCGGTGCCGTGCCGGCCTTGCGGCAGCGGTGCGTATTCCGACCAGCTGTTGGTCGCCGGATCGTACGCTTCGTTTGTCGCGAACGCAGCAGCCATTGCGCGTTGCTCGCCGCCGATCGCAAAGATTTTCCCTTCGTAAAAGGCAACAGCCATGCCACTGCGCGCGGTCGGCATTGCCGCACCCGACGTCCATGCATTGGTTCGCGGGTTATAAATGTCGACGTACGCCGTGTTGTGAGCCGGGGTGTCGATCCGTCCGCCGATCGCATAGAGCTTCCCGTTAAAACCGACGAGGCCCATATGGTCGCGTCCGACCCGCAACGGTGCGCGTTCCGAGTAACGGTTCGTCGCCGGATCGTAGACGAGATGCGTCCCGACACTGTGCGTGTCGCGGCCGCCGACGAGATGGATTTCGTTGCCGAGCACCGCCACCGAAACCGAGCCGAGCGGATGCGGTAATGGCGCAATCGGCGACCATCGGTTGTCCGCCGGGTCGTAGACGTTTGCGTCCGCCACGGCCGAGTTGTTCTGCGCAGCAAATCCGCCAAACGCATAGATCTTGCCGTCGAATCCGACGGCACTGACGTGGTTGAGTCCCCGCGGCATTGATGCGACGGCGCGCCACGTTTTGCTGCGGGCTTCTAGGACTTCGACCAGATCTTGATCCACATCGCCGTTGGCATAGCCCCCGATGACATATATGTCATCGCCCAGCGTCGCTACCGCAACTTCGCTGCGCGCGACCGGCAGCGATGGCCCATTACTCCAGCTGCCCGGCGTCCGGGATGCCGCGATCAGCGCGAGTGCGGCGACGGCGAAAGTGAAGGGGCGGGTCATCCTTCGACAAGCTCAGGAGACAAAAAGCGGGGGCCAGGCGAGGTTCGCGCGCGCTGCTATTGGAATTCGAACTCGGCGAGGTTCTTCTCAATCTTGCGCTTTACGCGCTGGAGTGCGTTGTCGATGGACTTTACGTGACGCCCGAGATCTCGCGCCATCTCCTGATAGCTCTTTCCTTCCAGGTACGATTCGAGCACCTGCGATTCGAGCTCCGAGAGATTCTGCCGGATCCGCTGGCGGATGTCGTCTGAGACTTCCTGCGTTACGACGAGTTCCTCCGGATCGGAGGTCTTCTGCGACGCCATTACGTCGAGCAGCGTGCGTTCGCTGTCTTCGTCGTAGATCGGCTTGTTGAGCGAGATGTATTGATTGAGCGGAATGTGCTTCTGCCGGGTCGCCGTCTTGATCGCGGTGATGATTTGCCGCGTGATGCAGAGCTCAGCGAAGGCTCGGAAGCTTGAGAGCTTATCGGCCTTAAAGTCGCGCACGGCTTTGTAGAGGCCGATCATACCTTCTTGGATGATGTCCTCGCGGTCCGCTCCGATGAGAAAGTAGCTCTTTGCTTTGATGCGAACGAAATTCTTATACTTGTTGAGCAGGTACTCCATTGCCAGGTTGTCGCCGGTCTTGGCGATGGCAACCAGGTCTTCGTCGACCCTCTGCTGGTATTCCACTCCATCCGCCACTGGATGGGTCATTGCCATAATTTTTTATCTGCCTCGTGGGTAAGACGAGCCGCATGCGCAGGCCGCAGCCCGTCGGGCGCGGCACGTCGTGGCTAAGTATATAGGAGGTTCCCCCTCCCCCGTCAAGGACGAAGCGAGTACTCGCGTTGTCTTAAGGTCTCGTAAATGAGGATAGCGGCGGCGACCGAGGCGTTGAGTGAGGCCACCTGCCCTCGCATAGGCAGCCTAACCAAGTAGTCGCACTCTCGCCGGACTAGCTGGGCGAGCCCGCTCCCCTCGCCACCGATGACGAGCGCAAGATCGCGGTTCAGGTCGGCCCGCCACACATCCACTCCCTCCGGCGAGGCATCGGCGCCGGCAACCCAGATGCCCGCCTTCTTCATGGTCCGGATCGCGTCGGCGATATTGGCGACCCGAGCGATCGGCAAGTGCGCGGCCGCGCCGGCGGCGGCTTTTCGAACCGTCGCGTTCACGCCGGCCGATCGCCGAGCGGGCAAGATCGCGCCGTCGGCGCCGGCAGCCTCGGCGGTCCGAATTATGGCACCGACGTTATGCGGGTCGGTTAAATGGTCGAGGACCAGAATCAACCGAGCCCTGTCGTCGCGACGCCGAGCGATAATGTCGTGGACCGTCGCGTACGCAAAGGGTGGAGCGATCGCAACGATGCCTTGATGTGCCTTGAACGGCAACCTCTCGAAGAATTCGCGGCGCTCGGATCGCACCCGAACGCCTCGCTCTTTCGCTTGTGCGAGCAGCTCCGTAAGAGCACGATCCTTAGAGCGATCCGCAGCGAGATGGATCGCCCGCAACGGCTCGCCGGCGGCAAGCGCTTCGCCGACCGCGTGGATGCCGTAGATCAGATCGTCGTAGTCTAGAGCGGTGAAGCGGCGACGCTCCACGTGGTGCCTTCTTTCGAATCTTTGACCTCGATGCCGCAGCTTTGAAGAGCGTCGCGGAGCCGGTCGGAGGCCGACCAGTCTTTCGCGCGGCGCGCATCGTTACGCAATAGTACGATTCGCTCGATCGCCTCCTGCGGCGTCGCGCCTTCGATCGCACCGCGCGCGGATTCGATCCGCGCCTCATGTAACGCGCGCTCCAACCGCTCGATGAAATCGGGCGCAAGGGCGGTAGAGGGCTCTTCGAACCACGATGCATTCGGTGCAACGCCGAGCACACCGAGCCAATACTCGAGACCTTCACGGCTAGGCGTCGAGCGGCTCACTACGTCGTAAAGCACCGCAATCGCCGCTGCGGTATTCATGTCGTCGTCGAGGGCGGCTTCCATTCTGGCGTCGAGCTCCACGTCGTCGGCCTGCTCTCCATCCGTCGCCGGCGCCAAGTTTCGATAACCAGCCTTGATTCGCGCGAGCCCGAGCGCCGCCGCGGCTATCGATTCTTCGGTGAAGTTCATCACCTTGCGATAGCCGGTCTGCAGGAAGAGCCAGCGAATTGCCTGCGGATCGTGGCGTTCCAGCAGGTCGCTCAGCGGCTCGAAGTTCCCGAGCGATTTCGCCATCTTGCGATTGTCGAAGAGCAGCAAGCCCCCGTGAACCCAAAAGTTCGACATCGGCGGGTGCGCCATTAGCGGCTCGCTCTGCGCGATCTCGTTCTCGTGATGCGGAAAGATCAGGTCGGCGCCGCCACCATGGATATCGAAGCCGATCCCTTGCGGGTCGAGCAGCGCTCGTGCCATCGCCGAGCACTCGATATGCCAGCCGGGGCGCCCCTCGCCGTAGGGCTCGAACGCCCACCGCGGCTCGCCCGGCTTCGCAAACTTCCAAAGCGCAAAATCGAGCGGGTCCTCTTTCTTCTCGTCAACCTCGATGCGCGCGCCCGCCTCGAGATCTTCCAGGTTGCGGTTAGCCAACCGTCCGTAGTTCTCAAAGGTCGAGACGCGATAGTAAACGCCGTCCGCGGTCTCGTACGCGTGACCACCAGCGACGAGCTCGCGTATCATCGTTTGAATCGGCTCGATGTATTGCGTTGCGTAGGGCTCGTGGTCGTAGTCGAGGACGCCGAGCTTACGCATTGACGCTTTGAATTCCGCATAGTGCCGATCGATGATGGCGTGGTAATCCTCGCCGGTTTCCTTCGCGGCGTTGATGCTGCGATCGTCAATGTCGGTAACGTTTTGCACGTACGTGACCCGGTAGCCGCGATGCGTAAGGTACCGTCGCAGAACGTCGAAAAAAAGAAACGAGCGTGCATGGCCGAGGTGCGCTTGCGCCGATGGCGTCAGACCGCATACGTAAATGCGTACGTCACCGGGCCGCAACGGCGCGAACTCCTCAACTCCGCGCGTCCGCGTGTTATACAGCTTCAGCTCAGATTACCCAGCTCCAGGCTTCTTCTTCGGAGGCTTCACCTTGTTCGAGCTCGGCCAATCGCTTCTCGAGTTCGACGAGCTTGCGTTGCAACCGTACGATCGCATCGGCCGTTGGGTCCGGCATATCCACTTGGGGCCGTACGGGAACGACGCGAACCGGTTTACCGTCCCGCGCGACCACTCGAGCCGGGACGCCGACGACCGTGGCGTTCGCGGGCACGTCCTTGACGACGACCGAGCCCCCGCCGACCTTCACGTTATCGCCCAGCACGATCGCGCCGAGCACGCTCGAGTTCACGCCGACGATGACGTTGCGACCGAGCGTTGGATGTCGCTTTCCGTGCGAAAGACTGGTACCGCCGAGCGTCACGCCCTGATAGATCGTGCAGCCGTCTCCGAGTTCGGCCGTTTCGCCGATCACGACACCCGAACCATGATCGATGAAGACCCCTTTGCCGATTTTGGCCGCCGGATGGATCTCGATCTGCGTGAGAAAACGGGAGATATTTGCCAAAAAGCGCGGGAGAATCGGGATACCTGCACGGTAGAGCGGGTGAATCAGCCGGTGGGCGACGAGTGCGTGGAAGCCGGGGTACGAAAGCACGACGTCGAGCCAACCCCGCGCCGCGGGATCGCGCTCGAGGGCCGCACGCAAGTCGGCCAGCACGTCGTCGAACCACTTGTCACCATCAACCCGCTGAAGCGCCATCGCCAACAGTTTAACCCGGTCGGTCAACCGGAGGGTTCACGGGCGCCGATGACACGAGAGCAACTGCAAAGACTGCCAGGCCGGAGCCGTCGCCGGTATAGCCCATTCCCTCGCTGGTCTTGGCTTTGACGCTAACGGCCGCGACGTCCAACGCCAAACGCGTCGCGACGTTCTCACGCATCCGGCTGATGAACGGCGCAAGCTTCGGCCGTTCGACGACGATGGTTGCGTCAACGTTATTTATCGCGAATCCGGCCTCGCGCACGGCTGCCGCGCATTGCCCGAGCAGCTCCATCGAGTCGGCATCTTTCCAGCGCGGATCCGTGTCGGGAAAACGCGCGCCGAGATCGCCGAGAGCTGCAGCGCCGAGCAACGCGTCCGCGAGCGAATGGGCGAGCACGTCGCCGTCGGAATGACCGAGCGCGCCACGCTCAAACGGAACGTGCACGCCACCAAGCACAAACCGGCGCCCTTCGACGAGACGATGCGCATCGAAGCCGTGTCCGATGCGTGTCATCCTTCGACAGGCTCAGGATGACAGCGTGCCCGCAGTATCGCTTGGGCGCGTGCGACGTCGGCGGGATGCGTCACTTTGAAGTTCTCGCCGGTCGAGGGAACGACGACCACCTCGATTCCGATTCGTTCGAGCAACGCCGCGTCATCGGTCGCCTCGACGCCCTCGCGCAGTGCGCGCTCGTGCGCCGCTCGCAGCTCCGCGGTAAGCGCGAACTGCGGCGTCTGCGCCGCCCAGAGCGTACGCCGATCGAGGGTCGTGCCGACCCGCAAAGATTGCGGAGCGACCGTTTTGATCGTATCCACGACCGGCGCCGCGAGCAGCGCGGCCCGCCCGGCGCGAACCTCGCACATGCCGGCTCGCACGTCGGCCACGCTCACCAGCGGGCGCGCCCCATCGTGAACGAGCACGCCTTGCGCCTCCGGCGAAACGGCGCGCAAACCTTCGTAGACGCTCTGCTGGCGGATCGCCCCGCCGCGCACGACGCGCGCAGCGCTCTCCGGCGCAAGCTCCGTTAAAAGCGACCGAATCGGTTCCAGCGATTCCGGCTCGGTTGCCACCACCAACTCCGCAATCTCCGGCATCGTCGCAAAGAGCTTTATTGACCAACCCACCATCGGAAGTCCGGCGAGATTTATAAGCTGTTTGGGACCGTGCATACGCGTGCCGCGGCCCGCCGCGACGATGACCGCGGCCCACCTCAAGAAGCGACGCCCTCCCGCTTCGGCCGCGCGAAAATCATGCGCCCGGCGACCGTTTGCAGTACGCTCGTGACGATGACGTCGGTCTCCTCGCCGATCAGGCGCCGTCCGTGCTCGACGACGATCATCGTTCCGTCTTCAAGATAGCCGATGCCTTGATGAAACTCTTTCCCTTCGCGAATGACGGCGACGTGCAGCTCCTCACCGGGAAGCACGACCGGCTTAACCGCGTTGGCGAGCTCGTTGACGTTGAGCACCGCGACGCCCTCGACGTGCGCGATGCGGTTGAGATTATAGTCGTTGGTCACGAGCTTGGCGCCCAGCTCTTGCGCCAAGCGCACCAGCCGCGCGTCCACGTTGCCGGGGGCCATATCGGAGAAATCGCGCTCGCTGATCTGCACTGCCGCGAGCTCTTGCAGGCGGCTGAGCACGTCGAAGCCGCGGCGTCCGCGCGTTCGCTTGAGCGGGTCGACGGAATCCGAGATTGCTTGCAGTTCGCGCAGAACGAAGCGTGGAACGATCAGCTCGCCTTCGAGGAATCCGCTCTCGACGATTTCGACGATCCGTCCATCTACGATCGTAGAGGTATCTACGAGCTTTGCGATGCCGTCGGCGTTGCCGGCCGCACGCGGCATTGGCACGATTCGAATCTTCGCGCCGACCGTCGCACCGAGGTACGCGGCGAAGATTGCAAGGATCAGATAGAGGACGATCGCGACGTACGTTCCGGCCCTGCCGAAATCCGAGATCAATTCGAACACGATGCCTTTGATGAGAAAGGCAATCAAAAGACCGACGACCAAACCGACCGCACCGCCCGCAATCTCGGCCGGAGTAAGGCGCTCCATCGCGCCTTCCGCTTGGCGGAGCTGACCCTCGAAGAGCGCTTGCGCGATCGGCGCGAGCAGCGCGCCGACGATCGCACCGACCACCGGCGAGAGAATGAGAAAGGCCAACTGCAGCGCTTCGTTCGCAAAGTGCGGAGAGAGCAGGCTGAAGTAGGCTTCGCGCCCCAAAAGGAAGCCCGTTACGCCGAATACGATGACGAATGCGGCGCGCAGGATGGTTTCGGAGAGCGTTGCGGGCGTTACTCGAATGTTACGAAAGCTCCACAGACATCGTTGGCAAGAAATCGACCTCGCATCGTCAACCGCATTCTATCTCCGACGCGCTCGAGCAGCCCCGTGCGCGCGAAACGAGCGACGATGGGAGCGTAATCCGTCATCACGTCGATCCCGTAGCGTTCTTTGAACTCGCTCAACCCAACCCCTTGCGCGGTCCGAAGTGCGAGCATCATCGCCTCACCGGCGCGTCTTAGACCTTCCAGCCGCTCGGCGTCCGATGGAATCGGCCGGCCTTCGACCACCGCCGCGACGTACTCGTCCAGAGAACGCGTGTGCACGCTGCGCCGGCCGTCGCGATACGATGCCGCGCCTACGCCGACTCCGACGTACTCGCCGTTTGCCCAGTAGTTACAGTTGTGCGCGCACCGATGCCCGGGCCGCGCGAAGTTGCTGATCTCATACTGTTCGTAGCCCGCCGCTTGCAGCATCTCGATCGCGATAGCGTAGAGCTCGGCTTCGCGCGCATCGTCGAAAAACGCGCCGGGCTCGCGCGCGCGCCAGGCCGCATACGGCGTGTTCTCTTCCACCGTAAGCCCGTACGCAGAAATGTGGTCAACGTCAAGCTCGATCGCGCGACGCAGCGAGTGCCGCCAGCTCGACGGCGTTTGGCCTGGCACGGCGAACATCAAATCCAGCGAAACCGATTGAAACTCTGACGAACGCGCCGACTCGACGACGCGTCCGATTTGCTCGACGGTGTGCTTTCGGCCGAGCGTTCGAATCTCGTCGGGCTCGAAGGATTGCACGCCGATCGAAAGACGGGTGACTCCGGCTTCGCGGTAAGCGGAGAGATCGCCGTCGCGCAGCAGTTCCGGATTTAATTCGATCGAGATTTCACGCGCGCCCGGGAATCGTCTTGCCAAGCGCGCGAGCACCCCAACGACCGCCGGCGCGTCGTAGGCGTTAGGCGTTCCGCCGCCGAGATAGATCGAGCCGGCAGCTGCCGGCGGTTCGCGATCGATTTCGACCATGAGGGCTTCCAAATAGCGGCGCGCGCTCGAGGCACGCAAAGGCCACTTCGCAAAATCGCAGTACGGGCAGAGATACGGGCAGAACGGGAGGTGAACGTAGACGCCGAGCATGGCGACCGGACTTGTGGACGTTACGTCGGCACGAGATGCGGAACGATGAGCTCGCTGATCTTTCCGATGACGTCGTGGTTGACTTCTTGAGCGGCCGCGCCGATCGCATGTTTGAGCGCCTTGCGGGTAGCGCGGCCGTGCGTCACGATGCAATTCCCACGAAGACCGAGCAGCGGTGCGCCGCCGTAGGTCTCGTAGTCAAAGCGTCTTCGCAAACGTTTGAGCGCCGGTACGAGCAACGCCGTACCGATTTTGGTCAGCAGGTTCCCTCCAAGGAGCGCGTCGCGCATCACCTGGGCGAGATCGGCGAACAATCCTTCCCCGGTCTTGAGAACGACGTTGCCGACGAAACCATCGGCAACGATTACGTCGGCGACGTTGTGGAAGAGATCGCTCCCCTCGACGTTGCCGATAAAGCGCACCGGAGACGCTTCCAAAAGCCGCGCCGCTTCGAGCACGAGCTGATTTCCTTTGTTACGCTCCTCACCCACGGAGAGAATGCCGACTCGCGGCTCCGCGACGTTGAGCACCGCCTTCGCGTACGCCGAGCCCATGATCGCGAACTGCTCGAGCCACTCCGGCCTGCAATCTACGTTGGCGCCCGAGTCGAGCAGTACCGTTGGACCGTTGAGCGCGGGCCAGACCGTCGCGATCGCCGGGCGCGAGATGCCCTCGATCGTGCGCAGCTTGATCAACGCGATCGCGAGGAACGCCCCGCTGTTGCCGGCCGAAACGACCGCGTCGGCCTCGCCCTGTTTTACAAGATTGACCGCGACGCCCAGCGAGGTCCGCTCGCACGAGCGGAGCGCCGTCGAGGGTGAGAGGTCCATCGCGACCGACTCGGGGGCGTGGAGCAAGCGGATCCGCCCGGTCCCCTCGCCCCGCAGAAGCGGGCGAACGCGCGCCTCATCGCCGACCAGTAGAATCTCTACGTCGAACTCCTGCGCGGCGAGCAGCGCGCCCGCAACGATCTCGTGGGGAGCGTGGTCGCCTCCCATCGCATCAACCGCGATGCGCGCTCGGCCCATGGCCCGCGTCTTTTGGAGCCATCCTGGGAATCCTTGCCTATCGTCAACTTTTAGCCCTTCGCCCTTCGACGTCCGGGGTGGACGCATCGGCCGGCAACGTGATACTATCTGCCGGCTATGGCGAAGCGGTGCGAAATTTGCGACAAGGGCCCCAGGGCCGGTAATAACGTCAGTCACGCGATGAATAAGACGAAGCGGCGTTGGCTGCCGAATTTACAGTCCGTCCGCATCGACGACCAGGGTGTCCACCGTACGGCTCGGGTCTGCACCGCCTGCCTTCGATCGAACCGCGTAACGCGTCGCGCGTAGCTAACAGTTGAAGGCCCTGGCCGCCTGCAGCTTACTTTATGCTGATGGCCGCGCCCACGGGCACCAATGCGAAGTTCTGAACCGAGTTCGTCGGCGTGCCGCCCGATGGATACGCCCAGCGGTCCACGCTCGCGTAACTCGAGCATCCCTGGATGTTACCGACGATGTCCTTGCCGGTCGTGGGATCAATAACCGCCTGATAAAGACCGCAGTTCGGACCACCCGACGGATCCAGTAAATTGGTTTTCCCGGTGATCGCACCCTTCGACCCGGAGATCTGGACCGAGTAGATACACGCATTGCCACTGCCGCAGTCCTCATCTGCGACGGCGAGATAATGCCCACGTTCGTACCATTGGACGAAGCCCGGATAGTTAATGGTCCCACCCGTTATCGTGATGAGATGGCCCTTTCTCTTGTTGCGTGGCACGACGCCGAGCCTGAAGTTAGAGCCGCCATCGGTACCGTCGACAAAGAGGTCGCCTTTCGAATCGTAGCTGTCGAAAAAGTAGTTCGATAAGCCCCGAATCGTCAGCTTAATCGGCACCTCGAGGGCAAAGAATTCTTCAATGCTGTCAGGTCCGTGGCTCGGTCCCCCCAGAACGGCGAGATAGCCAATGGGGCTGACCGCGCAGGCAGTCGCGTAGCCGTAAGCGGCGTACGAGATAGTGTTGACTTGTTTTCCTCGGCGGTCGTATTCGAGGACCTGCTGAGTGCCCAGGTTCGGCACCCAGACGTTGCCGCCGTTACCTGAGCACAGGTTCCATGGCTGGTTGAAACCGGTAATCGTGCGCTTCAACTTGAGGTCGGGCAGCGTAAAGATGTAGACGTCGTTGCTTCCGGCGTCCGAGACAAACAGAAGTTCGTCCCGCTGATTCCGATGTAACGCGTTTGCTGCAACGACGGCGGAAGGCTGGAACTGACCGCCGCTCGTGCTGCAGCCTGCAGTGAGCGCAGCCGCTCCAAGGATCGCGATTATCGTACAAATCGTGCATCTCAGCCAAGCAAGCGATAGCTTCATTCAGAATGCTCCCTTCTCGATGCAAAGTGGTCCCAGCCCGAGCTCGCAAGCTTCTCTCCGTTCCACAGAACGTCCGGTTCTGCACGCAAGATGCCGACTCGATTGAGCTCGCGTCCAAAGTGCGCCGCGTAGCGCGCGGCTAGGTGCGGGAAGGCGCGCGCCCGGATAGCAACGAGCAACTCGAAGTCCTCACCGCCGCAGAGCGCAAAGCGCTGCGGGTCCTCCCGACGCGCGGAGCAGAGGGCGCGCGCTGATTGAGCGACCGGAACGTTGTTGAGCTCGGCGCCGCACCCGCTTGCGGCGGCAAGCCGGCGCACGTCGGTCGCGAGGCCGTCCGAGAGATCCATCATCGCCCGCACGTTACGACTCGCCGCGAAAAAGCGTCCTTCGGCGACGCGCGCCTCCGGCCGGCGAAAGGCGCGCAGCGCCTCGTCCTCGAGTCCTTCGAGCGGAATAAACTCGCGCGTGAGCTCCAGACCCGCGCGCGCCGCGCCGAGCGCGCCGGTGACGGCGAGCACGTCGCCCGGCCGGCCGCCTGCGCGCGTTTTGAC
>JBAVSO010000135.1:0-25791 GCA_049695635.1 Candidatus Cybelea sp.
CGCGGAGTGTTGTTCCGTAGAACGCACCGTTTAGCACGGTCAAGCTCGCTTTTGGAGATGCGCCGTCGGCTCCGCCTTTAAAAAAGTAGAGCGCGTTCTCGATTCCAGTAGTGGTTACGCTAAAGACTGTTCCATTGCCGTATAGGCTTGTGCCGTAGAGGACGCCATTTAGGACTGTCAATCCCGCTTCGGGGAAGCCACCGTCGGGGTTGGCGCTGGCGACGTACCAGCTGTAGAGCACGCGTTCCTTTCCGTTAGGCGTTATGCTGAAAACCGTTCCGAAGTTTGAATATCCGCCACCTGCAGTCGTGCCATAGAGCGTACCGCGCAGCTCAGTCAAACCCGCGAACGGATTCGCTCCGTCGCCGGGGCTGCCGAAGTCGTGCAGGTATTTGAAGGCTCCGCTGCGTTCAATTCTGAAGACGGTGCCGCCGCCATGAGTGCCACCGTTCCATGTCGTGCCGTAGAACGTGCCATTGACGTCGGTTAAGCCCGCTTTTGGCGAGGCGGCGCTGAAGTGGTGGAGGACGCGCTCCGAACCCGCGGTCGTTAGCCTAAAGGCGGTCCCGGAGCCATTAACGTCGGCATCCCAGCCAGCCGTCCCGCTTTGGGTCGTGCCGTAGAGGGGCGGGCCACTCTGAACTATTAGAGGGGTTACGCCCATAGCGGCGCCTTGACCGTCGCGCGTACTCCCAGGAATCAAACCCGCCCGAGGATGCGCGCCGTTGTCACCGTTGAACGAGAACAGAACCCTATAGCTTGGAGCGGGCGCGGGCCCGGTCGATGGGCTGACCGACTGCGAACCACCGCATGCAGCGAGCAAAAGACCAGCCGGCCCAACGCCAAAAGCGCGGCTGCCCAAACCGCGAGTTCCCATAGCTTACTTTTTTCGCCCTCATCTCAAGGAATCCCGTTCACGCGGCGCCGCGTAATTCGGACGTGCATCGTGCGCATTTTTGTGTGGAACCCCGCTGCTACGCGGCAACGGTTAGAACGCCGCACCCGTCCGGTGGAGGTCACATGTTCAATCCATGTACTGCCCAAGTTTGAAAAGGCCCGGTCAAATAAGGCGATAAGGAAGAGGTCCCGCCGATATGCGGGCCCACTGATGGTTTCTTCGATCAGCTTTCAACGTCTAAGCGCAGTTGCGGTTGATTAGGCGGGAGGGTGTCTAAGCTGCTCGCAAGCAACGTGCGAGAGGCCTTTTATCTTGAGGGACGCCGTTCCCACAAGGCGACCATCTGCAGCGAACCCGCTAATCTGATCGGAGAACTGATTGTCGCGGCCTGAACAGTTCTTGTAAACAAGCCACTGCGTGGGCGCGACCTGCACGGCACCAATGCACCTACGCAATTGCCATGGTCATCGCAGTACGCGGCGGAGTTATCGAAAGAGCTCGACACGACACTGTGCCCAGCAGCATCGCTCTCGTCATGCCTTGCGCCGGCGGCACCACTCCCGCGCCGGACGCGATGATCTAGCGTATACGTTTAATGCCGCAAGCGAAGGCCACGGAGCAGATGCATTGCAATGACGCTCGCGGCGGCACGGCCCAAACCCGCCAGATAACAGAATCCCAGATGCCGCGGTTAACCTCTATTTCCACAAGAATGTATCCCGCAATTACCGTCACGATCATCGCCGATACCGCATCTATGCCGATGGTTTTAAGGCTCCATGGTCGTCGTAGTATCGCGCATGTGACGCCGCCTGCCACCAGCCCTAAGAAGCCTGCGACGATGCTTTCCGGCTGGTGCTAGCCCCTGCCCGTCAGCCGCAACGACTATGCGGCTGAGTCTCGGACCTTGCCCATCCCAAACCTTGCGTGTAAGTACGTGCTTCACCGGGGTCGCGGCAGCTGTTCCAAACTCGCGCCAACGATTACTGGCGTCATCATGAAACGCAAACAAAGGCGCTTCGTTGGCAAGAAATAGCGCACCTAAATCATCTTTGCATAGAAACTCGTCGCAAACCGTATTGACCGCGTGATTGCAACATGGTTAGACTGGCCTAGGTAGCAAAACAAGCTTCTGGAGGTGCGAAACCATGAATGGGACGCGGAGCTCGGCCCTTATTGTTCTATTGGCGCTCACCGGATGCGCCGAAAATCTTGCTCCTGGTGCGCCGCCTTCGGCGCAGCGTTCGTTGCCTAATCCTGCTTCGAGCGCGCAAGCGTCGCAAAAGCGCCCGGTTCGTACTGTACGGTCTCTGACGGGATCGTCGTCACCAATCCAGCATGTTGTGATCATCGTCCAGGAGAATAGAACCGTCAACGACCTCTTTAATCTGC
This sequence comes from Candidatus Cybelea sp., assembly GCA_049695635.1. Lineage (GTDB taxonomy): Bacteria > Vulcanimicrobiota > Vulcanimicrobiia > Vulcanimicrobiales > Vulcanimicrobiaceae > Cybelea. Next base: position 2,291 of record JBAVSO010000135.1, read on the forward strand.
TTCCCGGCGCAGATACGACTCAGACGGCGGTCAACTCGCAAGGGCAGACCGTCCAGCTGCAGCCGATATCCCTGACGGCGCCCTACGATCTCAGCCACAAGCATAAGGCATACGAGGTCGAATATGCGAACGGGTACCTCAACGGATTCGACCTGGAGAGTTCGAACTGCAGGAAGCCCAAACAGTGTCCTCCGCGCGACCTGCGGGCCTACGGTTACGTTCCCCAATCGGAAGTGCAGCCGTACTACGACATGGCTTCGCAGTACACGTTTGCAAATCGAATGTTCCAAACGAATCAGGGTCCCAGCTTCCCGGCTCATCAGTACCTTGTAAGCGGCACCTCGACGATCGCGGACGGTTCGACGTTACGGGCCTCAGAGAATCCGCGGACGCCGCAAGGCAAGCCGACCGGTGGCTGCGATTCGCCGGCTGGGTCGTCCGTTACGCTGATCGATCAGTATGGCAACGAAAATCAGACGGCCTATCCCTGCTTTGACCGAGACTCTCTCATCCAGCTGGTGGAAAACCAATCGCTAAGCTGGCACTACTATCAAGCCAGCCCCGGACCCGGCCTCTGGCATGCGCCCGACGCCCTCTCGACGATTTTCAGTAGCCCCGACTTTGCAACCGATGTCGTTTCGCCACCATCGCGAGTGTTAAAGGACATCTCGAACAACCGATTGGCAAACGTCGTTTGGGTAACGCCCACGGGAGCCGCGTCCGATCATGCCCTTTCAAACAAGGGATTGGGCCCGTCATGGGTCGCGTCGGTCGTTAATGCGATCGGAGAGAGCCCATACTGGAATAGTACGGCGATCTTCGTCACTTGGGACGACTGGGGCGGATGGTACGACCCGATTGCGCCGGCGCAGTATAACTCGTACGAGCTCGGATTCCGCGTTCCGTTGCTGGTCATCTCTCCGTACGCCAAGGCAAACTACATTTCGACCGTGCAACACGAGTTCGGGAGCATCTTAAAGTTCACCGAGGAAACCTTCGCCTTGGGATCGCTCGGTACGACCGACGTTCGTGCCGACGACCTCAGCGATTGTTTCAACTTCTCGAAGGCGCCGTCGAAGTTTCACCACATTGCGGCGCCCTTCTCACGAGCATACTTCCTCAAGAATCCCGGTTCGCCGGCAAGCCCCGACGACGACTTCTAGCGACGCACGCTCCTTCGCGTAGAGAAAGGGGTGCGCCGCGGCGCACCCCTTGTCGTTTTCCAATCGCAGCAAAGACGCTGCGATCTCGCGAGCCCTACAAGGCGTTGGCGAGCGCCCAGCCTTTCGGAGCTCCGATGCCGGCAGCCTGATTGTACTGCGAGGCGTTGCAGGAGTACGCGCCGTTGTTGCCCGACGTGCAGGGCGTGTAGTACGTGCTGTACCCCGTTGATGCGAACAGACTGTAGATCGTGGGGTCGACCCACCCGAGCTTGCTGGAGTGGAGTTCGTTGGCCTCGATGATCAGCGCTACCGAAGCCGGTGATGACCACGACGTACCCAAGTACTCGCCGAAGCTGCCGCCCGTATAGACCGCGACCGGAAAGAACGGCAGCGAGATGTCGGGTTGATTGCGACCCGAGGTGATCATTCCCGCGATTCCGCTTTGATAGCTCGGAAGTGCGAAGACGGTCGACACGCCGCCCCCGCCGGAATCTCCGTCGACGCTGCCCATCGTCACGGTCTCGAGAACGCCCTGACTACTGTCGGTGAAGTCGATTCCGCCGATCGATGAGAAGTATGGATCGCCGGCCGGTGCACTGACGCCCTTCGTGCCGCACTCGTTGCTGCCCGAGTCGCCGCTCGAGGCTGAGAACTCGACACCTTCCGAGGCGCCTTGCTCGGCGATCGAGTTGGTGGAATCGGCGAACGAGACGTCGCTCGATTCGCATCCGCCAAACGACGAGTTTACCGCCGTCGCCTTGCCGTCGTTGAGCACCTGATTGTAGGTATCCTCGATCTGTTGGTCGCCGAGCGAACCCATATCGTAGACGATGATGTTCGCACCCGGAGCCAATCCCGAGATCGTCTGCACGTCGAGATCGGTTTCCGCGTCGTCACCGCTTCCGCCGCCGTCTACGGCTTCGTTGGTCACCGAACCCGTCTGCGTGACGCCTGCCGCCGATAAGTACTTGGCGAGATAGCTGGTGTTGACCGGATCGTCAATCGCGATTGCCGCGGTATACCCTGCGCCGTTGCACCCATGCTGAACCGGGAAGTCGAACGGTTTTGCGACGCCGGTCGCAAGCGTTCCGCTCGAGTTGGTGAGCGGTCCGTTATCCGGCGCGGCGTTGTTGCATCCGCTCGGAGGCGTCGCCGTTGGGCTGGCCGTTGGCGTTGACGTCGGACTCGACGTCGGCGTGGACGTGGGCGACGGCGTTGGAGTCGGGGTCGGACTCGCCGTCGGCTTCGATGTTGGGGTCGAGGTCGGCGTCGGCGTCGGGGTTGCCGTCGGCTGCGAGGTCGGAGTCGGAGATGGAGTCGGGGTCGGCGACCCTACCCACGCAACATCGTCAACGTATTGGTAGACGTACGTCTGGCTGTAGCCGTCACCGTAACAGCCGAAATAAATGTAATCCGTCTGTCCCGCGTACGAACTGAGATTGATCTGGTAGTTTACCCAGCCATTCGTGTTGTTGACGGTCTTGTAGAAGGTTGTGAGAATCGAACCGCTCTGGTTGAGCAGATAGCCGGCTTGCCAGGCGTACTTGGTGCCGTAACCCATTTGGCCTTCGTTGGATCCCTGATAGACCCAGAAGCTCAGCACGCCGTTGGACGGGACCTTCACGAGTTGCGCGATGGAGCCCCAACCGTTGATTTCCGGCGGCTGCAGCGATCCCATGAACGCCGAGTACGTACTCTGATATGCCTGCGCGGTCGTCACTTGTACGTATTTCGATCGCGTGCTCTCGTTGATCCATCCGGGGCTGAGCGAGCCGCTGGCAAAGTTACCGTTGACCAGGTTCCCGCTCGAATCCATCGGCTTCATACCGCTTCCACCCGAAAGCGGAAGCTGGACTCGCCCGCGCGAGTCGGTCCGAAACTGCGGCGCGGTGCGTCCGTCCTCGACGCCGCTCTGATCGGTGACGGTCCGTACGACGATTAGGTCGTCGAGCGACACGTCACGCACGAACTTCGATATCTCGGAAGGCAGGATCGCCGGTTTAACGTTGGTGTACCGCTCTCCGTACTTTCCTTGATGCACGGTGTGGATTTCCGTTGAGAAAAATTGCTCGACGAGCGCGCTCTTGGCCGTCGCGTCAACGATCGTCCGGTTCGGATAGCGTTTCTCGATCTTGAAACCGGCACGCTCCAGCGCGCGCACGACTCGCTGCTCTTGCGCCATGGTCGGCGCGTAGTAATCGTTAAATTGCTTCGCCGTCAGGAAGTGCCGGCGTGCGCCTAGGCCTGCTGCATTGACCTTTGCGACAAACTGGTCGAGCTCAGCCTGATGATTATACCGCAACGTAAGCGAAACCCGCACGGGTGCGTTCGCCGCGCGGCGTCCTGCATCGTTGTACGCGAGCTCTCCCGAAAGCTTCGGAACGGAGATCAAGGGCTTGTCCGGCGCGGCGGCTCGTGCCGCCGAATCGTTGGCGGTGCCGGCGCCCGTGTTCGTCGACATCCATGGCAGCGACGAGCTCTGTCCGCCGCATGCCGTAAGTGTTAGCGATAGCCCGACCGCTAAAGCCATCGGGCGTGACGATTTTCGCATGTGCGCCTCCTAACGTCTGAGGTAGCAGGGAGCTGGCGCTCAGTTCGTCAGGCTGCCCTCGGTACCCCGCTTGCCCGTCTATTCGTAATCGGGTGCGAAGTAGTCGTCTTTAAACTGGTGCATGAAGAATCTCGGCGGTAGCGGCGCCTTGACCCGGACGTACGGGCGAGCCGCCTGCGAAAAGTCGAAACAGTCCGCGGCCGGCGAGTTCGCGCGTTTGTCGGCGGCCGCGAGCTGATTAAGACCCCACAGATCCTCGGCGAAGCGCAAGACGCTGGCCGTTTCGTACTGTACGTGCGAAACGTAGTTCTGCTTGGCATACGGCGAGAGCACGACCAGCGGGACCCGAAAACCGAGGCCGTCGTAGCCCTCGTACGGCGGCGGCACGTGGTCGTACAATCCGCCCCAATCGTCCCACTGGATGAAGATCGCGGTCGAATCCCAGAACTTACTCTTACCGACGGTATTAACGAGCGCCGTCACCCAGGACGGCCCGTAGCCGTCCGGGCAGTTGACGTGATCGGAGTCATCGCATACCGGCGTGATCCAGGTGAAGTTCGCGAGTTTACCTTTGCGCACGTCGGTGATGAACTTCCAGTTCGGTGAGATGACCTTCTTCCAATCCGGCCCGTGGTAGATGTGCTTTACTGCTTGGTAACTCGACCAGTCCCCACCGGTTCCGCTCGACGCACTGCCGTATCGGCTGGCGTAGAAGCGCCACGAGAGCCCGGCTTTGTCGAGTTCGTCGCCGAGTGTCTGGTAATCGAAGCAAGCCGGTTCGGTCGGTCCGTAAACCGAGCGATCTTTCGTTATCGTCGCGACTTTGTCGTAACCGCTTCCTTCGCACCCCCAGGCACCGTACGGAAGGTCGACGGCCGATGCAGCTTGGGCCGCGATGACGTACTGATGCGCGACGAAGCTCTCGTCCAGCTGCGATTGAAACATCCGGTCGGCCAGCACCCCCTCGTGCGCCATGTCGAAGTATGGCTTCGACTCTCTATGCGGAACGTAGACGTACTCGGGATACTGGACGCCTTTCGGTCCGCCGTACTCGGCCTCGCGATCGAAGCCATCCATCCGGCAGTCCGTGCCTGGAAGCTTCCCGGTGCCGTCGCATGCGGCGAACATCGCCTGCGCCGAGTGATCTATCACATAAAACGCGGCTAAACTCGCGGGCGCCAGTTTGACGGTCTGACCGTTGGAGACTTTACCGCTCGAGACGGTGTCTGCGCCCGGATAGCCTTGAAAGAGATTGTCGAAGCTACGGTTCTCCTGCACGATGTAGACGATGTGCGTGATCTTGCCGGCGCCGGTGCCGTTGAGCGCTCGTATTGGTGCACCGCCTTGCATGTACGGCAACGAACCCTGCGAACCCGAGCAACTCGAAAGCGCGACCGCAGCGAGACATACTGGCGCGAGACATACTAATGTAGCGCGCGCACAAAAGCGAAACGAAACCACTCCGGCGTCTCCTCCTTCGGGGATTACGGCGCTTCGTTGCGCTAAGGGCTGGACCCCGCCGAAATCGTTAGCCCGCGCGCCGCGTACTCAAAGCGAGCCAACCGCTTCGTCGCTTTGCCGCCGCCCGGATATTGCCAAAGGGAAACGTCGTCGCCATAGCCGCCACTTTCGGCGACCATCGAACCATCTGCGATGGCCAGCGGCGTTCCAGGATAGACCTTACGGGGTCGATATCGGCTTACGATATGCGCGGCCGATCCCGAAACGCTCATGCGGTAGAGCACCGGCCCGCTAAAGACCGCGAGGTACTCGCCGTCCCATTGGACGCCCCCGGGAAAGTCGTAGAGGCCGGTTTTGATGTTCTTAATCGAATTGCTGTCTTTCGGCAACTCTACCAGCTCGAAGAATACCGTGCTGCCGACGTAGCCGTCGACAAAGAGATTGCCGCTCGCGTCGTACGCGCACGCAATCGGTGAAAACGTTATCGGATAGCTTACCGGCTTACCCTCGTGCGCGCCCGCCCAGACGTCGATGTGCGACGGTGCGCTGCCTTCGTAGAAGCCGGTTAGGACAGCGAGATCCCCCGTGGTCGGATCCACCGCACAACCGGTCGTAATGCGGCCCGTGTGCGGAATGTAGATCTTGGCAATCGGGTTCGGTCGCCCCGGTGCGTATTCGTACGCATCGTGCCGGCGGCCGTGAAATACGACTACCCAGACGTTACCTGAAGCGTCCGAGCACGAACCGGTAGCGATGCCGGGAAGCACAATCTTCGCAACCGCCTGCCCCTGCGGAAACGTCAGCACCGTAAAAATACCCCGATAATGGTGCGGGCGCGGTTCGCCGACGTGGGCGACGTACAGCAGATCGCCACTCGCACGGGAAGCGCCCGCCGGCAAACCGGGCGCCGGGCTCTGTTCCCGCGCTCCCGCGCATCCCGTCAACATCGCAACCGCGCTCGCAATAAGCGCGTATTGACCAAAACGCAATCTCATCATCGTCTCGTCCCTCCCTTGAGGTTTCGTTACGGTAATCGCATGGTCCCCGACGCGACGGGCACGACGTTACCACCGACTTCGATGCCCTCTTTGCCATCTTCGCCGTGAACGAGAACGTGCAACAGGCTTCGCCGGCCCATCTTCACGCCTTGTTCGCTAACGAAACGCGTCCCGCCGGCGCGCGCAACGAGGCCGTGCGCCATCATGAAGGCCGCCAGCGGACCGGTAGCGCCGCCGGTTGCCGGATCTTCCACGATTCCCAACACCGGCGCGAACATCCGCGAGTATGCGCCGCGTTCCGTGGGGGCGAAAACGAAGATCGGCGACGGCACCTTGCTCTCGCGCATCAATCCCGCGAACGCGGCACTCTCGACCTCCGCGTCGTCCACGGCCGCCCGATCCTTGACCGCAACGAAGATCAGCGGAGCCCCCGCTGAAAGCTGTTCGCATGGAACGCTCGCGACGAGGCGATCGCTGGAAAGCGACAGTGCCCGCGCGCACGCCTCAGTCGCAAACTCCCCAAGCTTTGCGATCGGCGGTGTGGTCAACCACAGGATCGGGTCGTCCCCGTCATCAACTCGGATCGGTACGCGACCGATGTTCTCGCGCAGCACGAATCGTTTGGCGCCGGCCGGAACGAGGCCGAACATCCTCATCACGTAAGCGGTGCCGATCGTAGGGTGCCCCGCGAACGGCAGCTCTCTCGCAGGCGTGAAGATACGTACGCGGGTCGCGTCACCGTCCGATTCCTCCGGAAGAATGAACGTCGTTTCTGACAAATTCATTTCGCGAGCGACCCGCTGCATCGTGACGTCGTTTATCCCGGACGCATCCGGAAAGACCGCCAGCGCGTTGCCCTCCAAGGGCATGGTTGTGAACACGTCGACAACCTGGTAGCGAAACTCCGCCATACCTCTCCATCCTATCACGGCGGTAACGAAAAAGACGAGCCCGCCGCAGCAGGCTCGTCTCCGTTAGGTCTCGACCGGCGACGTCTTAGAAAAGCTTATCCACGAGCAGGCCCGTCGGCAACTCAACGCCGTTGGTGAGCGTTGCGTACGACGAATATTGGTCGCGTTTGTAAGCGTAGACGTCATGCGTGTCTACATCCGAGGTGACGACCTCCCGCTTATAGTGGCCGCCCTTTTGCAGGCTAATCGCGTATGGATACGAGGTACCCTGGATCGTTTCGAACGGGCTGGTCGACGAGGCAAGGTTGTAGACGTTGATGACGTTCCCCGAGCCGGCCGTTTCCCAGAGATAACCGTGCTTGAAATCGTAGGCGAGACCAATCGGTTCACCGGCGTTTTGCAGGTTCAGATTCGTCACGCTGGTCCCGCCGGCCGGAAGCTCTAAAACGGAGTCAATGCCAAAATCGGCGATGTAGAGGTTTCCGTTGTCGTCGAGCGCGAGCCCGAACGGATCCGTCAATCCTCCTCCGGTGATTGTCTCCGAAGGCGTCGAGCTGCCCTTCGGGTAGACGGTGATGGCGGCAGGATAGTTGCTGACGTAGAGCGTGCCGTGCTTGTCGATCGCGATCCCGAGCGGATTGCTGATGCCGTTGGTGATCGTCTTCGACAACGTGGTCGAGCCGGCCGGGTACTCTTCGACGTCGTTTCCACCACAGTTGTCTACGACGTAGAGCGTACCGCTCTCATCGTGGGCCATGCCGTACGGGCACCCGGCTGCGACGTGAATCGTCGCGATGGGTGCGGGGTTGCTCGGCAGGTCTTTGGTTACGTAGACGTTGATGGCGGCTTCTTCTTGGTCGCCTTCGAAAACGAGCGAGTTCTTGAGGGGATACGTCGAGCTCGTTGCCGGCCGCGCGGCGTGGTACCGCATCGGTGGCAACAACGGAACGCCGCGATGAACGAATGCCGATGCGCCCTGCGAGGGCAACGCTGACGATTGGGACATGGCGCCGCCGCATCCGGAAACTCCAAAGAGCGCCGCGACCACGAGGGCCCGACGCAAAGATACGTGCATAAACCCCTCCCGCAAGAAGTAGAGTGAAAGCGTGAAACTTTCGCGCCTCGCTCGCTTCTCCTACGTCACGCTCTGCGCCTCAGCGACGCGGTCTAGGGCAGCCCGCTCCGCTTGGCTCAACGCGATCCGCGAAGCCGCTACGTTCTCTTCGAGATGCTCGAGCGACGAGGTTCCTGGAATCGGTAAGACCACGGGCGACCGCGCCAGCAGCCACGCCAGCCCGATCTGCCAAATCGTCGCCCGCTGTGCCTGTGCGATGGGCGTCAGCGCCTCGACGGTGTGCAGGTCTCCACCGTCGAGCGGGAAGTACGGAATGAACGCCATTGCGCGGTGCTCGCAGTGCTCGAGCACCGGCTCGCTGGTGCGGTTGCCAACGTTGTAATTATTCTGGACCGACGCGATTTCGACGATGCGTTCGGCCTGCCGAACCTGCTCTAGGTCCACATTTGAAAGACCGATTAGCCGAATTTTGCCCTCGTCGCGCAGCTGGCGGAGCGCGCCGACCTGCTCTTCGAAAGGAACGTTCGAGTCGACGGCATGGAGCTGGTAGAGATCGATGCACTCACGCTGAAGCCTCCGTAAACTTCCTTCGCAGGCCTCTCGCAAGTGCGACGGGCGCCCGTCGCGCTGCCACTCGGTCCGAGCCGGCCGGGTCGCGCCGCCCTTCGTCGCGATCAGCAGATCGACGGGGTACGGATAGAGCGCCTCTGCGATCTGCTCTTCGTTCACATGCGGCCCATAGGCATCCGCCGTATCAATGAAGTTGACGCCCAACTCGACCGCACGCCGCAAAATACGAAGTGCATTCTCACGGTCCTCCGGCCATCCCCAAACCCGCGGTCCGCACAAGCGCATCGCGCCCAAGCCGAGGCGTCTGACGCTCAACTCGTTGCCGACTCTGATCTTCGTTGCGCCGTTCATCGCGCAGCCTTCTGGCGGCGCATTAAAAAGACCGCTCGGCATTCGCCGAGCGGTCGGGTTCGATAGAGGGATCGAACGGTTTACTTGACTGGGGGCTTGTTCGCGACGATGGTTGCAGCTTTGAAGTCCGCTTCGGTCTGCTTCTGCGTCTCGACGAGCATCTCGGCGACGCGCATCGTGAACGCCTTGCGGAGCTCGAGCATTTGGCTCGCGAAACCGAACGAAAGCTCGACGAGCTGGGTCGGAGACGGGATGTTCTCGAAAGCCGGGATGCTGCCGGGCTTCTCGCTCATCTGCTTGGTGAGCTCGCTGAACGAGTTCATCGCCTTCAGGCTCGCGTCTTGGGTCTCTTTGATCGCGGCAAGACCCTCTTGCTGAAACTTGGTCATGTACTCTACTACGTTGACGGCCATGGTGGAAACTGGTTCTCCTCTCGGTATGCTTCTGATGCGCTAAGTATACCAAGCACCCGCTGCGCCTGTCAAGAGGATGCGCCCGAGCTTCTTCGGCTGCCCATGCCAATCTACCGCTCGCTCTCTTGCGGCTGCCGAGCCGAGGCGCATGGCACCATCCCACGTGTCACCCCGAGCCTGTCGAAGGGCGACCGATGAATTCCGCAGCGGCAGCTAGTCTATACGCCATGAGTAGATTACATGGCAAAACCGTCACCATCATCGGCGCGACCGGCAGCGTGGGGCGCGATCTCGTCCGTTTGGCAAGCGATAGCGGCGCCAAGGTCACGGCCGTCGCGCGTACCGCCGCTGCGCTGCAAACGCTCGCCGCCGATCTTCCCAACATCACCACAATCGCTGCCGACGCCACCGATGAGCGTGCGCCGGAACTCGTCCTGGCCCCGCGATCGCCCGACATTCTTGTGCTCAGCCTCGGCACGCGACCTCCGACCGGCACCATTGCCGAACAACGCTGGGACGAGTTCTCGCGGCCGTGGAACGTGGACGTGCGTGCCTCGCTCTTCTTCTGTCAGGCGGCGCTGCGCGGCTTACTCGCGCCCGGCTCGGCAGTCGTCCTGATTTCCAGCGGAGCCGGCCTTGGAGGCTCACCGGTTTCCGGCGGGTACGCCGGCGCAAAGCGCATGCAGATGTTTTTAGCGGAATACGCCCAAGAGGAATCGGATCGTTTGCATCTCGGCATTCGCTTCATTACCATCGTTCCGATGGGCATCATGACCGAAACACCGCTTGGCAAAGCCGCGGTCGGAGCCTACGCTCGATATCGCGGCCTCACCGAGGCCGAATACGTCGAGCGAATGAGTGCGTCACCAACGCCGCAACAGGTAGCCGAAGCTTCGCTCGCGTTGGCCTCTGAAGTACCCCCACGCCAAGGAAACGTGTTCGGAGTCTCGGCAGCCGGAATCGAGGAGATCACATCGTAGAAAGCGCTTCGACCGACCCACGCTTGCACGAAACCGAGCCTTACCGCGGCGAGCTCAAAGCGCACTGCTATCGGATGCTCGGCTCCGCGTTCGATGCAGAAGACGCAGTTCAAGAAACGCTCTTGCGCGCCTGGCGCTCGGCCGATCGGTTCGAAAAGCGCACCTCGCTGCGAAACTGGCTCTATCGGATAGCCACGAACGTTTGCCTGACGACGCTCGCGCGCCGGCCCGAGGAACGGCAACTCGCGCCGCTTACAAGCGAGGTCACCTGGCTAGAGCCGTATCCCGACGATCCCGAAGCGCATTACGAGCGGCGCGAAGCCACGCAGCTTGCATTTGTCGCGGCAATCCAATATCTGCCACCACGTCAACGCGCGGCGCTCCTTCTGCACGACGTCCTGCGGTGGTCCGCAGCCGAAACCGCCGAAGCGCTGGGGATGTCCGTCCCCTCCGCGAACAGCGCGCTGCAGCGCGCTCGCGAAACCCTTGAAAAGCACCGCGGCGGCGCGTCCTTCTCGCGCGCGCGGTCAATCGACGACGCCACGCAGCGCGCGCTCGTCGAACGCTACGTTCGAACTTGGGAACGCCTCGACGTGAACGGGTTCGTTGCCCTGCTTAAAGAAGACGCACTCTTTAGCATGCCGCCCCGCAGCGAGCATTACCGGGGGCGTGAGGCGATACGAAGCTTCCTCCCAAGCGCATTCGAGAGAACCGGATACGACGCGTTCAAGCTCGTTCCGATACGAGCCAACGGTCAATTTGCGTTCGGATTGTACGGCCGGGACTCAGAAGAGCGAGAGCCGCGCTGGGAGGCTCACGCCATAGTGGTGCTCGCACTCGACGAGGGATTAATTGCGGCGGTGACGCTCTTCCTCGACACCAAACTCTTCGAGCTCTTCGACCTTCCCCCAAACCTCTAGCACCGCGAAGCCGATTTAGACAGGGGCGGCGCCGTTCGGAATGAACGAAAAACCGGCATGCTCTTTGGCGGAAAGCGGGATCGCGCCGACGCACCCCACCCAACGACGATTCTACGAGACGTCATCGAGGTCGTCGCGATCCTCGCCGCGGGAATCTGGGCCTTCTACGTTTTTGCTTACGAAAACCGAATCAAACCTGCGATGGCGAAGCCCGACATCGACCTCGCGGCGTCAATTCAGCGGTTGAGCGAACGAAACGGGCTCATCGCGGTCGGTATCCACGTCCGGTTTCAGAACATTGGCACCGTCAGGGCGCACTTCTTAGGCGTCGCGCTCAACGTTTACGGGCAGCGCGTCTTCGTTACCAAGCCGCATCCGGCTTCGAAACGGAACCTTCTTCGCTACGATTACAGCCCGTTCTATGGCAGCGCTCCCCGAGTGACGGTGTATAGTACCGCCTACCTCACGAAGCTGGGAAATTCATCCACAGGTCAGGATACCGCGCTCGATCCCGGTACGACCATCGAAAATTACCGAACGTTCTACGTACCCGCAGGCCGGTTCGATCTGTTGACGGTCGGAATCGACGCTCCGTACACGAAGTTCGACGAACACACGATTCCCACGCACCTTGTGATAGGCCCTCAGGGCGACGTCAAGGTCGTGACGAAACTTACTCCGCAAGTCGAGCAGTACAATATAACCCCCGTCACGTCGCTCGACTTAAGATAGACGCTACTCCCGTCCGATGAAGCTCCGATAGATCCGGATAATGGCTTCCTTCTGATCGGTCGTCAGGCTCGGATCCATTTTGACCGCGTGCTCGACACCGTGGTGGCTTTCATCGCGGCCTTCAGAATCGTCGAGCAGCCCGGCCTGCGCGTACATGGTCTCGGCCGAAATGTGAAGCGCGTTCGCGATGCTCTTCAGAACGTCGGCCGAAGGCTTGTAGAGCCCACGCTCCACTTGGCTTAAATACGGATTCGAGATCTTCGCGATTTCGGCGAGTTGCCGCATCGAAAGGTTCGCCAGCTCGCGCTGACCTCGGATGAAGTCGCCGAGGCTGCGCCAGGCGGAGCCTACGCCTTTCTCCTCGTCGCTCACGACCGCGCCTCAACCCTGTCACCCTGACCCTGCGACTCGGCCATTCGGCCTCGCTCACGGCGAAGGGTTAAGGGTGGCCCCGTTTCATTGCGCACGTATTTCCCGGGGGCCGGCTCGCCTTCGGGAACGCGATACCTTTCGCGCATCGCGCCGCCGTACGCGTCGGTCCAGTCGGCCCAATCCTGCCACCACGATCCATTGTGCCGGTCCGCCGTCTCGAGCCACTCATCCGCGCTTTCCCCGCGCGTCGCCGACGGTTTGCTATAGTACCACGTCTTCTTGCCACCCGGCGGATTCACGATCCCCGCGATGTGCCCCGCGTTCGTCAGCACGTACTTGGCCATGCCGCCGACGTGCTGGGTCGTGAGATAGGTCGCGCGCCACGGAGCGATGTGATCGTTCTCCGCGCCGAGCACGTAGAGCGGCGTCACGATCTTCCCCAAATCGATCGGCGTGTCGTCGATCGCGAACGCACCCGGCTTGACGATCGCGTTGTGCAGATAGCACGCTCTAAGGTACTCCGAGTGCATTTCGACCGGCATCCGCGTTGAATCGTTGTTCCAGGCTAGTATGTCGAACGCCGCCGGCCGCTTCCCCTTAAACCAGTTGTTGATCACGTACGACCAGATCAAATCGCTCGAACGCATCCAGTCGAAGGTCCGCGCCATTTCTGCCGGTTCGAGATATCCGCGCTCGCGCATCCGACTTTCGAGTCGTGCGATCGTGTCCTCGTCTGTAAAAACGCCGAGATCGCCGGGAATGCTGAAATCGACGAGCGTGTTGGTCAACGTGGTCGACGCGATCCGGTCGCCTTGCCCGTGTGCCGCCAAGTAGGCCAGCGCGACCAGTGCGAGCGTCCCGCCGAGGCAGAGTGCCGCGACGTTCACACGTGGAGCGCCCGTGATCTCTTGCACCGCATCGAGCGCCGCCAGCACGCCTTGCCGCAGATAGTCGCTCATCCTGTAGTTCGACATCGTTTCGTCGGGATTCCGATACGAAATCATGAACGTCTGGTGGCCGTGCTGCAGGGCCCATTCGACGAACGAGCGCCCCGGCGCCAAGTCCATGATGTAATACTTGTTGATCCAGGGCGGGCTGCAGAGTAGTGGAACCTCGTGGACCTGCGGCGTCTGCGGCTCGTAGGCGATCAGCTCGATCAAATCGTTGCGCATCACGACGCGTCCGGGTGTTGCCGCGATGTTGACGCCGAGTTCGAACCCCGCTTTGTCCACTTGCCGCGGATAGCCGCCATTGTTCTCCACGTCGTCCAAGAAATTCTGAAGGCCGCGAACGAGGCTCATCCCGCCGCTCTCGGTCGCCTCTTTCACGACGCCCGGATTGAGCCACGGCACGTTGCTCGGCGAGAACGCGTCGCACATCAGCTGCATCGCAAATCGTGCCTTGCGCCGTGTCGCCTCGGGAAGGCGTGCCGAGTCGACAAGCTGCATGGCTGCCTGCGTGCGGGCGCGATAATCTTCTACCACGCTGGCCAAGAACGGGTTACTGCTCCACTCGGGCTCCGCAAACCGCTTATCCGCTGCCTTCGTGCCATCCTGAGCCGAGCGCGAAGCGCCCGTGTCGAAAAACCCCTGGCCTCCCAAGCGGCGCAGCATGTTAAGGCCGACGTTCTGCTCGGCGAGCACGAAGCCGGTCAGCCACGTGCTCATCCGCATCGGGTCCATCATGACATCCGCGACCACTGCCCGCAACGCATCGGTGAGCGAGGCCGGGTCGAGCCCGGTCACGTCGATGCCGTAGTTTAGCTCCTCAGGTGCGATTCTCTCGTCGGCGCTCACATGTACCAACCGCCATTGATATTGTACACCGCGCCCGTAATGTATCCCGAGTTCTCGTCGAGCAAGAAACGTACCAGTTGCGCTACCTCATCCGGACGCCCCAGCCGGCGGCCGGGGGTCTGCTCGATTGCCGTTTCGATTGCCTGCGTCGGCATAGCGCGCGTCATATCCGTGTCGATGAAGCCGGGGGCGACCGCGTTGACGGTGATCCCGCGCTTGGCGACTTCGAGGGCAACGGTCTTCGTCAGCCCGATTAACCCGGCTTTTGCGGCGGCATAGTTTGCCTGCCCAAAGTTTCCGCTCTCGCCGACGACGGAGCTAATGTTGACGATCCGGCCGAAACCTTGCTCGACCATTCTGTCGAGCACGGCCTTGATCATGAAAAACGGTCCCGACAGATTGACTTGCAGAACCGCTTCCCATTCCTCTACCGTCATCTTGCGGACGGTGTGATCGCGGGTGATTCCCGCGTTATTCACCAAAAAATCGACTCGCCCGTGCTCGCCAAGCACGGCCGCCACCGCCTCCTTACACCTGCCGTAAATTCCGACGTCCGTCTCGTAAAAATGTACGCGTGTCGCCGCTCCGTTTAAGCGGGCCGCAAGGCTTTGTGCGCGCGCCCGGTCCTCGGGCAACCCAAGCACCGCCACGGTCGCTCCGTCCTCGGCGAGCAGGCTGCTGATCGCGCCTCCAATGCCGCGGGCGCCCCCGGTTACAATTCCGATGCGTCCTTTGAGAGGTAAACTATCCACGCGCTAGATTTACCCAACACCCGGCTCAGAAACCTCCCGCCCGCCTGCACCTCGCCGCTTGGCTCGCAAGGGCCGTCACATATCCAAGCCGCCGTTTATCGAGTACATCGCGCCGGTGATGTAGCTCGAATCATCCTCCAGTAAGAAGCGAACGACGCGCGCGACCTCTGCGGGCTTACCCAGCCGCCGTTGCGGAATCTTCTCCACGATCTTCGCCAATGCGGCTTCCGGAATCGCGGCGACCATCTCAGTTTCGATGAACCCCGGCGCAACGCTGTTCACGGTAATGCCGCGCTGCGCCATCTCGAGCGCAAGGCTCTTCGTAAAGCCGAACAAACCCGCTTTCGACGCGGCGTAGTTCGCCTGCCCGACGTTCCCCGTTTCGCCGATGACCGAGCTGATGTTGACGATCCGCCCCGATCCACGCTCAATCATATGCTCGAGCACCGCCTTGGTCATCTGGAACGTGCCCGATAAGTTGACGTTGAGGACTTGCTGCCAGTCGTCGACGCTCATCTTGCGAACCGTCTTGTCGACCGTGATGCCGGCGTTGTTGATTAGATAGTCGACGCGCCCGAAGCGGTCCATCACTTCTTTAACCACGCGGTTGCAGTCGTCGACGTCGTCAACGCGGCCTTGATGGATCGATACCTTCGCGCCTCTCTCGGCCATCTGTCGAGCGAACTTCTCGGCACTCTCGCGGTCGCGGCTGTATCCTGCCGCTACCGATGCTCCGCTTCCAGCCAAGCACTCCGTGATGGCCCGACCGATGCCGCGAGCCCCGCCCGTAACCAACGCCACCCGACCTTCAAACACAGTCGCATCCTCCGTACCTGCAAATTCGAAGGACGGAGGATGCGGGCCTCCTGGCCGTTTCGTCAGCCCTGCTTATTTGTCGGCAAACAGAGAAGCGTCGGCGTTCCGACGGTCACGTTACCTGCCTCAAACTGGTTCGTAAACGGCCGCGTCTGCTGGATGGTGCGACCGGTGATCTGATAGCAAGTTAGATGATTGGCTGGCGGCGGCACCTTCATGTTCGGCCCCGATACCACGTGTTTCGTGACCGGCGTGCAGAAAAACTGCGGCGAGCCGACTTTGGTTTCATACTTTTGAAATTGATCCGTCAGCGTCACGACCGCGCCCGGGAACGAACCTTGAACTTGCGCGGTGTAACACTCGAAGTGCGAGAACGTTGTCGCTGCCGGCATCGCGGCCTCCGCCTTTGAAGGCGCTGTAACTCGGCCCACCGCAAAGGCTGTGAAAGCCACGAAAACGATAAGCGCCAAACTGGCAAATCGCATAGTAGGACCTCCTTAACTAAGGGGGCACCCCACCTCAAGCATACACCTACCGCTCCGCGTGGCGCCACGTACAAGGCGCCGCGGCCCGCAAAGGTCTACGCGCCCGCCGATTGAAGCTCACAGCCCGTGGTTTCGCACTAGACGAAAGGTGGCAACTATGACCCGACGGACGTTAGTCATTTGCGCGGTCGCAACCATGCTCGCCGCGTGTACCAGCAACAGTGCACAGCAATCGTCCATCCTAGCACCGACGGCACCCAACGCCGCTAAACACGGCATGGTTCCGGTGCCCGCGGTCGGCCCCGCTCGCATTCGCCCGGACCACCACAAATCGTGGGTGTCACCCGACGCGAAACGCGCTCCGCGCCTGCTCTTCGTCCCCGACTATGGCGCCAGTGAAGTCTTTATCTTCGCGCTGCCGAGCATGGCGCTCAAAGGGACGCTCACGGGCTTCGACTTCCCGGAAGGCGCCTGCACCGATGCAAACGGCGACATCTGGATCGCGAATACCGGGGCACAGGAGATGCAGCTCTACTCCCGCACCGGTACGCTGCTCAAGACGCTCAGCGTCCCCAACGAATATCCGGCGGCTTGCGCGATCAACAAAACCAACGGCGATCTCGCCGTCACCGACATCGAAAGCACGAGCGGCCCAGGCAACGTCGAGATCTTCACAAACGCCTCGGGCACCGGCACGGCGTACTCCAACGCGAGCATCTACGAATACTTCTTCGCCGGATATGACCCCAGTGGAGATCTCTTCGTAGACGGAGAGAATGCGAGCCGCACCAGCGCCTATTTGGGCGAGCTTGCATCCAACGGCAGCACCATCAATCTCATCAATCTCACCGGCGGAACGCTCCACACCGCTGGCATGGTTCAGTGGTATAAGGTCGGCAACTATCTCGCGTTGGGAGACCAAGGTTGCGGCGGCACGACGTCGTCGTGCATCTACTGGGTCTCGATCGCTGGTTCGAGCGGAACGATCACCGCCACCACCAATCTCACCAACTACGAAGGCGGATCGGTCTGCGACCTCGTGCAGGGCGTAATCGCCGCCGATAGGGAGAGGTACGTTACCGGGCCCGACTACGAGTTCTGCGGCTACACCCCAACCACCGCGAGCCGCTGGCCGTACGAAGCCGGCGGTGGACCGACCAGTTATAACAACAGCGCGCCCTTTGTGGAACCGATCGGCGCCGCCGTCAGCACGCTAGTAAGGAAATAGCACCTGTCACCCTGAGCAAAGTCACGTGTCATCCTGAGCCCTTCGACTCGCTTCGCTCGCTCAGGATACACTCTGGCGCACAGCGCCAACGTGGAAGGGCGAAGGATGACACGGGAAGGCAGCGAGCTCGCAATGCGCGTTCGCTGCTTTTCTTACGCCAAAGGCCTGTAGGTGCAGCGAAGCTCATCTGTCGAAAGGCTTAACGGTTGCTGGAGAAGTACATGCTGCAATACGATTTCTTCAGAAAGGAGCTCGCCCACGACGCTCAACCGCGCGCCGGAGCCGTTTACGGTCGATCGCCGCCGTTTCATTAGTGCCGCGACTATCAGCGTTGCCGTTGCGCAGCTGGCAATAGCCGGCTGCTCGCGATCTACCGCATCCAAAAACGCTTCTGAAAGGACTGAAAATATGACGCAAGTGCAGGAACCAACTGCCAGCGGAACGACTGCCATCCGCGCGTTTCCTAAGCTGAACGTTCCGGAGGCGGAACTCGTCGAGCTGCGCTCGCGCATCAAGGCGACGCGCTGGCCCACGCGGGAGCTCGTTTCGGACGATTCGCAGGGCGTGCAGTTGGCGACCACGCAGGCGCTCGCTACCTATTGGGCGACCGACTACGATTGGCGCAAATGCGAGGCAAAGCTCAATGCGATACCGCAATTCGTAACCGAGATTGACGGGCAAGATATTCATTTCATTCATGTCCGCTCGCAGCATGAAAATGCGTTGCCGCTGATAATCACGCACGGGTGGCCCGGCTCGATCATCGAGCAGACCAAGATCATCGACCCGCTAACCAATCCCACCGCGCACGGTGCGAGCGCATCGGATGCGTTCCATCTGGTGATTCCATCGATTCCGGGCTACGGGTATTCACCCGAGCCGACGACCCTCGGCTGGGACCCGGTGCGGGTCGCAAAGGCGTGGGTGCCGCTAATGGAGCGCATTGGTTATACGAAGTTCGTGGCCCAAGGCGGCGACTGGGGTGCAAACGTCACGCAAGAGCTCGCTTTACTGGCGCCGGCGCAAGTGCTGGCCATTCATAGCAACATGGCGGGTACCGTGCCGGCCGACATTTTGGCGGCCGCCAAGGCGGGCCGCCCGGCACCGGCAGATCTTTCGGGCGACGAGTTGCACGCCTACGAACAGCTGAAAGACTTCTACGCGCATCATGTCGGCTATGCCGTCGAGATGAGCAATCGGCCGCAGACACTCTACGCTTTGATGGATTCGCCGATTGGCCTCGCGAGCTGGATTCTCGATCACGACAAGGACAGCTACGAGATGATCGCACCGGCCTTTGCCGGAAACCCCGGCGGCCTTTCGCGTGACGACGTGCTCGACAACATTACGATGTACTGGTTGACGAAGACGGGGATCTCGTCGGCGCGTCTGTACTGGGAGAATAAGTTGGACTTCTTTGACGTCAAGGGCGTCACTATTCCGACCGGCGTCAGTGCCTTTCCGCACGAAATCTATACCGCGCCCCGAAGCTGGTCCGAACAGGCATATCCGAAGCTCGTCTATTATAAGAAACACGACGTCGGCGGCCACTTCGCAGCCTGGGAACAGCCGCAGCTCTTCAGCGAAGACATTCGCGCTACGTTCCGGCCAGTCCGCAGCGGCGCTTGATTTATGTCTCACCATTACTCGGGTCCCGACTTTGGGTTCCCCCACGGGGACGCGCGCTTGGACTTCACCGACCTGTTTGTGTTTCCGAAAGCGGGCGATGGTAGCAAAACGATCCTGATTATGGACGTTCATCCGTCCGTGGGTTTTAATCCACCCGGGCCCACCACCACCGAACCGTTCGCGACCAACGCAGTGTACGAGGTGATGCTTGACACGGACGGCGACGCCGTTGTGAATATTGCGTTCAGCGTGCGCTTCTCGGCCTCAGACGGAGGTGGGCAGAGTGCGACTGTTCGTCGCATTGCCGGAACGCGGTCTGACCGCAAACCTGACGACGGCGAAGTTATAATCGAAGACGCGCCCGTCTCAACGGGGCACGACCCGACCGTGACGAACGCCGGCGACTACCGCTTCTTCGCGGGCTGGCGCAGCGATCCGTTCTTTTTAGACGTAATGGGCGTCGTCAACAACTTCAACTTCACCGGGCAAGACTTCTTCGCGGACAAAAACATCTGTTCGATCGTGCTTGAAGTGCCCAACTCTAAACTGGGATCCGAGAATCTTAACCTCTGGGCTCGCACTCTCGATGGTTCGTCCGGAAGTTGGATTCAGGCGGACCGAGGCGCGCGGGCTTCCCAGGAACCCTTCCTTGCCGGGGACGGCAAAAGCGCATATCTCGCCGGGGAGCCGGCGAAGGACGCGCAGTTCATCGCCCTGTTCGCGCATTCGCTGGAACATGCGGGTGGGTACACGCCGGAGGAGGCGACGCGCGCCGCGGCCACCCTGCTGCCTGACATGTTGCCGTATCAACCTGGCCGCCAAGCCTCGTACCCGAGCAACGGCCGTGTGTTGACCGATGACGCCGCCGCTCACTTCCTTTCGGTGTTTACGAATGGGAAAGTCACTGGAGATAGGCTCCAACCCCATAGCGATCTGCTCGCCGAGTTTCCATACGTGGGGCCGCCTCACAAGATCTGACGAAGAGCCTCGTACTTAACGACATCTGAGTTAAAGTGGCGGGCGATGCCGATCGGCCGCATGCCGATCCGCTGCATCACGGCGATAGATCGAACGTTCTCCGGAAATGCCACCGCCACGATGCGCTCGACGTCTCCCGTTTGAAAGGCGCGTTCGAGAACGCCGCCCGAAATCTCGGTGGCAAAGCCCTGACCCCAGTACGGCTCGTCGAAAAGATAGGCGATCTCGATCTCGGGACCTCGCTCGAGATTGTTTAGCCCGCAATGACCGATGATCTGGTCGCTCTCTTTTAGCAGAACCGGATAGATGCAGAAGCCCTGCCGTTCGTGCACCTCGACCATATGGGCCAGAAACCTCTCGGTCTGGCTACGGTCCCACACGCCACCCGGTATCCACCTCATGACTTGCGGCTTCGCGTACATCGCAAAGACGGCGTCGGCATCTTCTACTCGCCAGGGACGCTGATACAAGCGATCCGTCGTTACATGATGCATCTAGCGCGGTTCACCAGAACCTTTGCGAAGTCCCTACCCGCAAAGGCTAGAGCTCCAGCGCGACGGCGATCGCCTTCTCTTCGTTCCAGTGAGCCCCTAACGCCGCGAGCTCGAGCGCTCCTTCTTCAAAACGGTCCCGTATAGCTGCTAGAACTCGATCGTACTCTTGACGCCCGGTAAATTCGCGCTGGGCCTTGAGCGCCCCGAGCCGCGCATCAACGAAACCCATTAGCATCGCAGCGCGCTCCGTCGAGTCGGAAGTCTTTGCAGCCGATGCACCTTGCAATATTCCGACCGCTGCAAAATGCTGGAGAATGAATGCCGTCAAAACCGTCGCCTTGACGTCGCGTGCAGCCGCCAGGGCCCGAGTTGCGTGCGAGCGCGCGTCGTCAAAACAGTCGAGCGCGATTAAATAAGCCGCCATGTTGCACAGATCGTTCGCGACGGAACGGCGATTGTGCGTAGCTTCATGCCCAATTCGGGCCTCTTCCGCCCGCTGCAATGCTGCCGCTGCGTCACCGGCCGCAAACTCCACTTCCGCCAAGTGCCCGGCGATTGATGCGGCCGGACGTTCGAGTCCGAGCGGCATGTAACGAGCGAGTGCCTCGGCGTAATAGCTGCGCGCCGCTTCGATGTCGCCGCTCCGGCTGCGTGCGGTTCCGAGGTCACCGAGCAGGAGCGCCTCAAGCGCGCGGTTTTCTAGCCGCCTCGCGGTGCCGAGTGCTTCATGCAGCGCGGTCTCCCCCTCCGCTGCCCGTCCCAGCGCGCTAAGCGCGCTGCCGAAGACTTCTCGTGCCCGCGCGATCTGGAGGTCGTCCAACGCTTCACCGAGTCGCAACGCGCGTTCGGCGGCGTCGTGCGACGCCGCGTACTCGCCGAGTGCGCCGCACAATCGAGCCTCGGCTATGTGCAGCTCCGCCACGATTGCCGGGTGCGTTTGGACGTCGAGCGACTCGATCGCTATGCGTACCCAGCGCCGCCCTTCCAGCGGTGAAAGCGAATACCAAATCCTTGCCAGAGCCGCCGCCAGAGCGCGTCCCGTCTCGAGATCGTGCCGTGCCGCGAGCGACCACTTTAGAGCTTGCCGAAAGTTATCCAGCTCGGCCTGAGCTTCTTCGAACCAAGTGCGTTCGGGGGCCGTCGACCAGTCGCGATCGAGCCGTTTTGCTACCTCGAGAAATGCGAGCGCATGACGGCCGGCAAGGATCGCTCGTTCGCCCCGCTCTACTACTCGCTCTAGCGCATATTGACGGGTGACCTCAAGCAGATGATAGCGCGCAGTATCGAACGAGAAGTCCGCGGCCACGAGCGATTGTGCGATAAGCGTGGAGAGCGATTCCAGTACGTCATCGGCGGGAAGATCATCATCGGCGCAGACCGCCGTCGCGGTCTCCAGTGTAAAGCCGCTCGCGAACGCGGCGAGCCGACTAAAGAGGATGCGCGCCTGCGTTGAGAGCAGCGCGTAGCTCCAGTCAATCACGGCGCGCATGGTTTGATGGCGCGGAAGCTCCGCGCTTCCGTTTCCTGCCAGGAGGTCGAAAACTCGATCGAGACGCGCAGCGATTTGCCAGGGTGAGAGCACCGTCGCGCGCGCGGCCGCAAGTTCCAACGCCAGCGGAAGCCCGTCTAAGCGCCGGCAAATCTCCACGATCGCCGCGACATTCTGCGGCACCACCCGAAAGCGACCGTCGGCGGCTTGGACACGATCGGCCAACAACGCAACCGCTCCATAGGTCAGCGCTTCCTCGGGCGAAACGCCCTCGGCGCTCGGAACGGCCAACGGAGGGATGCGATAAACGCGCTCGCCGGCCATCGTCAGCGGTTCGCGGCTCGTGACCAGCACGCTGACGCCCGGACAATCTCGCAGCAGCGCGCCGGCTGCGCGTCGCACCTGCGCGATGACATGCTCGCAGTTGTCCAGGACAAGGAAGAGCTGCTTGTCTGCCAGGTGGTTGAGAATCGTCGTCAAGAGGGGGCGGTTCGGCGATTCCTGCACGCGCAAGGCCGCAGCTAGCGTGTTCACGACGAGCGATGCCTCGCGCAGCGGTGCGAGCGCAACGAAGCACGCGCCGTCGGGAAAGCGCTCCAGCAACTCCATTCCGACCGCGATGGCAGCGCGCGTTTTCCCGACGCCGCCGGTCCCCACGATGCTGACGAGCGGTGCCGACGCAACGAGGCGTGCGATCTCTTTGACGACTTCGTCCCGCCCGACGAAGGAGGTTAGCTGCCGCGGCAGGTTGTGGAGCGCGGGAAGTTCGTATTCCGGCGAACGTGAGCCGCGAGCGCGCCGGGCCGAGAGCTCGAGCGCCGTTCGGGCATCCTCAGGGAGCCCGAGCGCATCGGCGAGCCGTTCTAGGGTCTTGCGATAGGGAACCTTACGGTAGCCGCGCTCGAGCGCGCTGACGGCCTGTACGCTGATAAGCGCGCGGTCCGCCAGCGCCTGCTGCGAAAGGCCTGCCCTTACGCGAAACTGCTTGAGGAGTGCAGGGAACTCGAGCGTTGCGCTCTACCCGCCCGGCGCGGGTGCGATTCCAAACGGCGGATCGGTTGGGCCTCCTTCGGCCGCCTTTTGATAAACGATCTTTCCCGTTGTCGCATCGACCGCGTCAATGTAACCGCTGGCATCTGCGACCCATAGGTGCTTCCCCCTCACATCGAAATTGATGTTCACCGGAAGACCGAAGCCTGTCGAAAAGAGCGCGCACTGCCTTGTTTTATTGCAGCGATAGACTCCCGCGGTTTTGTCGACGTAGTAAAGATTATCGCGTTGGTCGAAGACGATTCCGCCGGCGGACGCGATCATCGGCACGACAACCCGGCCCGCCC
>JBAVSO010000136.1:0-26093 GCA_049695635.1 Candidatus Cybelea sp.
TGGTCTCCCAGCGCGTGTGGTGGCCCGACGTGCCTTCGAGCAAATCGAAGTTCTCTTGACGGGGCGAAAGCATCGTCAAACTCTGCTCGAGCGGACCGGTGAACTCTACCTGATACTCTTGGATCCTCGTTGCGAAGCCGTCGCTTTGCAGTCGCTGCTGCACGTAGAGCGCGGTCGCGTGGTCGGCGGCCGAGCCTGCCCGGTGCGGGACTGAGGAGAGATGCCGCTCGATCTCCATCGCGTTGTCGCCGCTAGGCACCCGCATCATCGTCTTCTCGGCTTCGAACTCGGCCGTGACGTCTGGCCCGGCCGCCCAGCCGACGAGTGCAGTCGGCGACGAGACGGTCGGCGGCGTCATCATCGGCAGCGGCGGCGGCGTTTGCGCGTCCGCAGACGCGTTCAGGCCGCTCCCGATGGCAACTACAGCAACAACTGCAAAGAAGAGACGCATCGCCGGCTGCATAATTTTCCTCCGCAGCCGACGATGCGCGACGTCTTCGAAAAAACCCTCCGACCGCTTAAGCCGGCGGCGGCGTCTTGCGCTGGTGAAGAAAGACCGCGTTGCCCTCGGTGTCGTTGATTGCGGCCATTCTGCAGTTTGGCGTCTCGAACTCCATCGCAATCGGAACACCACGAGCCTTCAACGCCGAGAGGGCGTCGTTGAGATCGTCCACCGCAAACAAGATTCCATTGCTCGGTTGAAACGGCATCACTTTGCCTCCGCCGCCCCACAAGCCGAACGTCGTGCCGTCCGGAAGATCGTATTCGGCGCCACGATTCTCCGGATAGGTTCTCGCCGGTTCGAGCCCGAGCACGTCGCGATAAAACGCGATCGCGCGGGCTGCGTCCTTGACCATGTACCCGCTGAGGTCGATGCCCGTGACGTTGAAATGGCGAACCGCTCCATTGAGTTGATCGAGAATCGCGGTCCAGCCGTGCTCGTGATTGTCGCGTTGGGTCGCGTCGCGGAAGGCCTCGTGCGTTAAAACCAGCTCGGTATTCTCGCCGTGCTCGATGAACTCGAGCGTCAGTAGCGACTCGTTCTCCAGAGCCGAATCGTCTTCTTCCCAACTCCACGTGCAGACGATGCGTTCGGGAGCTCGAAGCTCGCGGTAGACGCCGCGGACGACGAGCCGCTCGCCGTCGGGCTTGAGCATGACGATGCGATACGCGCCGCCGACGCGGGGGTCGGTTTGGACCTCCGGCACGGTGACGTCGCCGGGGCCGAGAAACTGCTGGAGAATCTGCGGCGTCGTCCACGCCGCAAAGAGCCGTTCGCGAGGAACGTCAAAGGTGCGTCGCAAGACCAAGCCGGTTGAAGTATCGGTAGGCATGTCGTTCATCGTCCTCTCTTCGGTTTCGATTTTGAAGTTCGGGAAAAATACGCCTCGAGCCGATCGAGCGCTCCGATCCAAAATCGGCGTTGCTCGTCGATCCAGATCGAGGCCGCCTCGACCGCCTTCGGCTCGAGCCTGCAGCGATGCACTCGACCGACGATCTCGCGCTTGAGCAGACCCGCCTCTTCGAGTACCTTCACGTGCTTCGAGATCCCCGGCTGCGAGATCGCAAAGCCTTGGGACATCTCTCCGACGCTCATCGGGTGGCGCGCCAAGCGCTCCACCATGCGCCTTCGCGTCGGATCGGCGAGTGCGCCGAAAACGGCATCAAGGTTAGGCATAGTTCACCATAAAGTTATATAACTATATAGCAAACCATCCGGATTGTCAATCCCGCAAAGCCGACGCCGATCGTGCGGGGCGCTAAGGCAGCGAGCGTGCCTTGCTAAGGTCCCGGCGAGCTCATTGCCGTGAAGGCCGCAACCAGCGTACCGTCATGGAGCAGCTTCAGTTCGCCGTTTTCGATCGCGTACGAGTTTACGGTTTCGATGGCAGCCGTGAACGTATATTCCGGCAGGGCGGTTTCCGTACACGCCATCATGGTCATCCCTAAAGGGCTCAGATGCAGCTGCAAGCCCTTCACGGTAAAGGAACCGACGATCCGATTGCAGCCGGAGTATCCCGACAATGCATGCTTCTCCATGTCAAACTGCAGATACGGTAGCCGATCGTTAGGTATCCCGGCGAGATCGTGACCTTCAAGCGAAGCCAGCTTCCAAGCGTGCGAGCCCAGCGACATGTCGCCGCCGCTTTGTGTCGCAACTCCGACCAGCAGCACGGTCACGCTATCGGGATGATCGTTGGTAATGACCGGGTAGGCCGTGTTGGAAGCGAAGCGCGGCCGCCCATCAATGGATATGGTCGCCCGAACGACGTAGTCGTGGCTAAGAACCACGGCGCTCTTCGAATAGCTGAGCAGAAATGGAATCGGCACTTGACGGTTGGGAACGAACGTTGTTTCGGCTAGCGTAACGGGCGCATCGGGGCGGACGTCTTGAATCGTCACGGTGACGGTAGCGTCGGGCGGAAGCGCGATGCGTTCGCGATACGCCACCGTTCCGCCGACGTTCCCGAGGTTCGGATCGGCCGCCGTTGCTCCAGCAATCGTTGCGACCACTAACGCCGGCAGAGCGACCGCTACAACAGATGCGCGCATGGCAAGCACCCCCTGACTTTGGGTGAATACTCGCTACCGGTAAGGTGCTCCCCTACAGTGAAATGCCAACCGACATGCCGCAGCCGATAAGATAAAGCGCCGGTTAGGTGGAATTGGCGTGGATGAGCAAGGGCCGGTTCGAGGCCTTTTCGGACGCCGTTTTCGCCTTTGCGATCACGCTGCTGGCGCTCGGTTTCGTGCTTCCGGAGCTGCACGAGCCGTCGAATCGTACGCTGGCCTTCGCCCTGTTGAGGCTCTGGCCGAACCTGATCGCCTACGCTTTGAGCTTCTCGGTGATCGGACTCATGTGGCAGAATCATCACGCGCTCTTTCGCTTAGTCCGCAACATTGACCGCAAGACGGTCTTCTGGAACTTGCTGCTGTTGGCAGCGACCGTATTCATTCCGTTTGCGACGACCACGCTAGGTTCGTATCCGACGCTATCGGCGTCAACATTTCTTTACGGCGTCGTTTTGTCAACCTGCGCGACGTTTTATAACCTGATGCTCACGCATCTCGTTCGCACCGACGCCCTCGAACCGGATGTCGAGCCGGCTGCGATCGCTGCGACGGTGCGGGGATACCGCTCTGGCCTGATTGTCTACGTCGGAGCCACGCTCGTCGCCCTCGTTCTTCCGCTCGTGAGTTTTGGAGCCTACTTGGCGATCGTCGTCTATTTCCTCGTCCCGCGCGGCGCCGACTCCGACACGCCTTTGAGCGCACGCCGCTGGTAGCGCTGCTACAAGAAAGATTACTGCAAAGATTACTGCGGCGCGAAGTCCGCGCGGAAGAGATAGTTCCCTTGCACCGGCACGCAATTAACGATCTTTGGAGAGTACGTGCTCTTGAGCGCGGCCTCGACGACCGCCCGATCCATGGCCGGAAAGCCGCTCGCGTGGACAAACTTTGCGGCGGCCGCGTGACCGTTTGGATCGATCGTCACGGCGACCTCGATTTTTCCGGAAGCGTGGAGACCCTGCGGCATGACGGGCGCCACAGGATTGGTGACCGTTGCCTCAACGTTCGGCTTCGCGCAAGCCGCGGCCAGAGCCGCACCAGGCGGGCTCGCGAAACTCGATTGCGCGTCGGCTGAGAGCGCGAGTGCCGGCGCAAATGCCTGCAGGACGAGGGTCGTAACGATGAAGATCACGATGATTCCTCCGATAGCGTAGGGATTGACGTAGAGGCCGCGCGGGCCGCTCGAACTCAAGCGCTCGATCCGGGAAACGAGCGAGTGACGCGAGCGAAACGCGCTGGGCGTCAGCAGCGGTGCCGCGCCGGCATGGCGCGTTTGCGCCAGAGCCGCAAGGCAAGCCGCGTAGCGATCGGCGTGTCCATTTTTTTCGACTACCCAATCGTCGCACGCTGCTTCGCGCTCTTCCGAGAGCCGTTTTCCCGCGATCCGAACCCATGGATTGAAGAATAGCCACGCTTCGATCGCGCGCTGAATAAGATTCAAGAGTGGATCGCCGCGCCGAATGTGCGCGCGCTCGTGCTGGACGATATGCGCGAGATCCGCCGGAGTCAGCTCGCTGCGGAGCGCGGCCGGAATCACGATCGCCGGCGCGACGATGCCCGCCACGATCGGCACCGCGACGTCGTCTGAAACGAAGACGTCGGTATCGGCGCCGGCAAGCGGCATCGCGTTTCGCCGAATGCGCTCGACCCGAACGAAGCTCACGACGAGCCGTGCGAGGTTGAGCGCGACGCCGACGAGCCACACAACGAGAATCAATGCAGCGGCCTTTGCAAACCAGGCGCCGGCGTGCTGCGCAACCGTTCCGGCAGGCACCAGCGAGAACGTGTACTTCGCCGAGGCCGAATGGGTGCGGAAGAGCTCCAACAGTTGCGTGCCGGCATTGGATGCCGCAACGAGGACGGGTATGACGACGAGCGCGACGAGCGTCGCAAACCACAGCGCCGCTCGCGTCGTCGCATTCCGTTTGGAAATCGCAAGCGAGAGCAAGTACGCGACGGCAACGATCGGCGCGCCTTGCCATAATCCGCCGAGCAGTGTGGGCAGCATCATCTTGCAGGCTTTCTCCGTGCAAGCAATCGTTTGATGTGCGCGAGATCGCCGTCGCTCAAGCGCGCATCGTCAAGCAGCGTTACGGCTAGCGCTCCGGGCGAGCTGCCGAAGAACCGGTCGAGAAGATGACCGATCGCCGATCTCGCCGCATCGGCTCGCTGAATTGCCGGCCGATAGACGAACGCCCGGCCCGCTTCCTCGTGCGCCACGTGCCCCTTCTGTTCGAGGGTTCGCAGCGTCGTCAGGACGGTGCTATAGGAGAGCGGAGGCGGGGCGAGGGCGGCAACCACTTCGGCTACGGTTGCGCGCTGCGTGCGCCACAGCACTTCCATCAGCCGCAGCTCGTGATCGGTTAAGACGACCGCTTTCCGGCGAGGCATCGAGACTCATTTCCCCCCAACTATTAGATTTGCAATAGCAAGCCTACCGCAGCCGCCGGCGGTTGTCAACTAGAATTCTAATGGTTGAGCTAGTGCTGCTGGAAGACCGAAGACGGAATCGGCTGGTTCAGCTGATAGTCGCCGTACGCGATCGTGGCGTTGCCGCTGTAGTTAGGAAACTTTGCGACGACCGTCGCGCTGCGCGGGAGGTGATACTGCGTGACGCCGTGGTGGCGATGAAAATCGATGACGAGCGAGGCGCCGTTGGTGTAGGCAAACGCCACCGATTCGATGCCGTAAGTCGTGGCACTGAACGAGATCGTCATGGTTTTGACGCGGCTGGCGCGTCTTGGGGTGCCCGTCAACACGTAAGCGGTGTGATGTCCGCGTGGCTGCGTCACAAGCGTAGCGATGTCGTAATCGCGCAGCCAAGTCTGTGGCGTTCCGATCGTAGAGAGCGTGTTACCGAGTCCGCGCGCGTAGCTCGGCGGATTGTTGAAGTGAAGCGCTTGTTGGTCGGGTGCCTGATAGTATTGCGTGCCGGTCATCTTAAAGGGCACCGAAATGAAAGCGACGCGGACGCTTCCGCCAATCGTCACCGGGACCTGATACGACGCAAGGCCCTGCCAGCGGCTCTGGCTGCGCTGCAGGATGGTGGCGGCATCGGGTGACACGGTCGGGCTCGGCGGGGGCGATTCTCCAGAAACGATGACTAGAGTCATCATTGCTATCGGCCAAGCGAAAGAAATTCTCACGCCGGTTCTGCTTCCGCCGCCCCTCGGCTCGCCCTCCAAAAAAAGCTTTCCTCGAAAGCCTGTTCGCCGTGAAGGATTCAGTCAACCGTAGGCCGGACTAGCAAGCCAGGCGTGAAAGGGTCGTTTAGCATAGCCGAGGCCAAGCATCCGAGTCCTGCCACCCTGCGTTGCCTACACTACCGCTCTCTACCACTTCGTAGGCTCTGCCACATATAGCTAGCATTTGCGAAGGAGCCTAACACCAAATGCGTTTTACCACTTCAGCGATGTGTACTACATTTGCTGCGGTCCTTTTGGCAAGCTGTTCTAACAGCGGCGCGGGCTCCCCGAGCTCTTCGCTGCCGAACCCTGGTAGTGGAGACCAGGGAGCCTCACGTCAGTCAGGCCAGTGGGTACCCTTTAACTCCGCGGGATGGAAGTCGGAGTCGGGCGTACGCGGCCACGAGGCTCGGCCCCCACAAGGACTACAGCGCGGCGGTTACTATGCCGCTCAGTTTCGTTCGGACGTCGGTGTCTTCGGATACTCGCCAAAGCCGAACAAGGACAACAATGGACCGGTCTGCTCGCCATCGGGCAATCGTTACAACGTCAACGGCATCGCGTCCGACGAGAAGGGAAACCTACTTCTTCCGGGATCGTCGCGGCCGGGCGGTGGGAACACCAAGTTTTGGAACGTCAGCGTTTATCAAGGCAGCACGCAGCCTCTAATTTGCGGGCAGCTATTGGGAACGATCCCGACGCCTAACGGCCAGCCGGTTGATGCCGCCAGCTTCAACGCGATCTTCGCGCCGATCGCCGTGAGCGAAATCAACTTCACGACAAAGAAGGGTGAAGTCGTCGTTTGCACGCTCGCCTCGCTCTCGTGCGGCGCACCCATCACGAGCACGGCCATCACGGCAGTTGGCGCGGGCGTCGCGATGGATGCCGCGGGAGACTGCTGGCTTTCGACCGCAAAGAGAATGAGCAACGACACGCCGGACGGCTTCCGGCTGATCTACTGGGCCGGTTGCACCGGCAACGGCGTGGTGGCAACAGGCACCCGCAAACAGTCTGGCTACGGCGGCCTGTTCGTCGACAACGACGGTAACATCGGTTCGTTCGACGCCTTCGACAGCAAGCTGCACGTATACAGCGGTTGCAACCCGGCTTGCTCTGAGATCGGCGAGTTCCCGTTGCGGGGTCAGTCCTTCTACGGGAACCTTAACGGCTCGGGCCACAAGCTCGCAGTTGGTGATACGACGTACGGTTCCGTTGACGTCTACAACTACAGCCTGCCGACCTTTGACCTGCGTTATTCGTTCAACGCCGGCCTCAAGCGCAGCCGGCTCGTTGAAGCGGGCATCTTCTCGCCAACGAACCAGCGCACGCACTAGCCAAAGGATAGTCTTCCTAACGGAAGGCACGAAAAACGGGGTGGCCGAAACCGGCTGCCCCGCTTCATTTTTTTCACCTCTTCCGGCGAACGGCTTACTCTTCGATTGTGTAGAGCCACCACGCCGATGTGCCGCGCCGCGATTCGCGGTCGTAGTACACTTGAACTCGTTGGCCGGTGGCCGTCTGCAGTTCGAACCAGTGCCGCTTGAGATAGGCGTCGCCACGGTCGCTCTTGGTTGACCGCCACGCGCGAAGCACCGCCGTTATCAACAACGTTCGATCGCCCCACAGGAAAACGCGCGGAACCGGCGGTTCACTTCCTGCTGCAGAAGTGATGAAGCCGTCGCCCGTTGGCTCGATCGGCCGGCTGACGAATTGCCGCACGCGCGAAGATTCAGACAAAACGCCAGCGATTCCGGCCGGCCTTGCGGTCGAGGAGGACGACTCCTGCGCCCCGGCGCAAGCCAAAGGCGTGAAAATATTTTCGCTCGCCGCGGTCATAGCGGTCGTATTGGCCGGGTGCGCCGGCGGCGCGAAGCAGTCCGCCTCGCAAAGCTCGGCCGCAAGCACCTACCGCGTTCTGCTCGACACGAGCCAAGGACCGGTCGTTATCGAAGTGGATCGAAACCTCGCGCCCAACGGTGCGAAGCACTTTTACGAACTGGTAAAAGCACACTATTACGACGGCTCGCGGTTCTATCGCGTGGTGCCGGGTTTTGTCGTGCAGTGGGGCGCGGCGGCCGATCCTGCCGTTACCCAAAAGTGGGACGTCACGATCCCCGACGATCCGGTAAAAGGGTCGAATAAGCCGGGAACGGTCGCGTTTGCCGCAACGGGTCAGCCGAATAGCCGCACCACGCATCTCTTCATCAATCTCGGCGACAACTCCAAGCTCGATGCGATGGGATTCGCTCCGATCGGCCGGGTCGTCAGCGGCATGAAGTCGGTCGAGAACATCTTCCCCGGCTACGGCGAAACGCCGGATCAAAACATTATTTCGTCGCAAGGCAACGCGTACCTCAAAAAAGACTTTCCACAACTAGATTATATCAAAACGGCTCGCATCATCGGCGGATCGTAGCGGCGCGTTCGCGCGGATGATAAGCCGAATCTTCGTCGTTGCTTTTTCGTGGTTTGAGCGGACGTTCTCAGTGCCGGTTGTGGGCGGACTGTTCGTGCTTGGTCTAACGGTGTGGATCTTATTATCGGTGTGGTCATCGACGGGCCAGCCGCTCGTGCTCTGCGACGGCAAAGGACGCCTCTGGGGTTGCGCGTGGGATCCAGGCGCTTTGTACGGCAACGCGTTCCAAAATCTCTTCCAGGTTTGGGTGCTGCTGGCCACGATGTCTATCGCATACTCGATCCGTAACGCGGCGACCCGTCACCATTCGATGCTGCACGAAAAGATCGAAGCGCTGCGCAAGGCGGTGGACGAGCTCAGCGCCGAGGACGACGAGATCGGATAGAGTCCGTGGTTCCTCCCGGGCCTTGCGACGTAGCTCGTTGCAAATGAAGAACGTTCTCGCCTTCCCGTTGATCCGGCTCGGTTTGATCGTGCTGCCTTTCATCGCAGCATTCGCCGTGATTGTGACGGTCGGAGGCGGGCATCATACTGTGCGTTCGGGCATCCTGGTCACGGCGATCGCGGTGCTCCTTCTGCTTGCCCTCATCGTCTTCGTCGAACGCTTTACGACCGGACGTACCCCCGCTGAGATTGGATTCGATCCACATCGAATCGTGCCCGATACGGCAAAGGGTCTCGCATTAGGTGCGGCCTTGTTTTCCGCCGTCGTTCTCGAGCTCGCGCTCACCGGGCACTATCGAGTTGTCGCGGTTCACTTCACGTGGGCCCTAGCGGCGTCGGCGCTCTTTTTTGCACTCGGTGGCGCGCTCGAAGAGCTGCTCTTTCGCGGCGTACTTTTCCGTCTGATCGAGGAGTGGACCGGCTCGTGGATCGCGCTCGCGATCTCGGCGGCGCTGTTTGGTGCCGCTCACGCACTCAATCCCGGTGCGACGTGGGCGTCGTCTCTAGCGATCGCGCTTGAAGCCGGCGTGCTGCTGGGTGCTGCCTTCGTCGTCACGCGAAACGTGTGGTTTCCAATCGCTCTGCACTTCGCGTGGAATTTTTTGGAAGGCCCAATCTACGGAACGCAAGTCTCGGGACGGGCCTTTGGCAGCGACTTACTCGTCTCGCAGATTAGCGGACCGTCCTGGCTGACGGGCGGCAAGTTCGGACCCGAAGCCGGCGCCGCTGCGATCGTTACCTGTCTCATCGCCTCGGTTGCACTTCTCGTGCACGCAACCCGAAGCTCGTTGTTGCGGAAAGGTCGAATCCGAGCTTAATGCCCCAATACAAGAGGGCAACCACGCAGGCTGCCGACCGGCTCGCGGCAGTCGCTACACGCCATTTTTCCGCCGGCGTAACGGCGCGCGACCGGACCGATGCCTACGTCAGAACGACCGTATTTCTCGCCACGGTGCTCTTCCTTACCGCACTGAGCCAACGGTTTGAGTTTCTAGGACCGCGGGCAGTCATCGTTGCGATCGCCGCCGTTTTGCTGTCGATTAGCTTGTATTGGTTGCTCCTGCTTCCACGAACGTGACGGCCGGTTGTTAATGAGAAGCGTTTACGAGCTCGATGTACTTGGAGAGGACGTCGGCACAGTAGCCGTTGGTCAGTTAGACATTGCATTAAGTAATCCATAGACGTCGAGCTCCGTTTGCGTGCCGACGTAGACTCGACCGTTGGCAATCGTCGGAACCGAAAACTTGTTGCTCGGGCCGGCTCGGTCGCGATTGCCGGCCTGGTCGCTATTGTAAAGCTCGTGCGTGAGATCGCGCGCATCGTAAGCGCGCAGTACGGCGGCCGGACCACCCCGGACTCGACCCGAGACGCCGATCGCCCATACGATGCCGTTGCGTTCGCCGTTTGACGAAACCGCCGGCGTCGCACCCGGATAGTTGAAGGTCGCCACGCTGCGCGACGCCGGCATGTCGGAGAGACGCGCGCCCTCGATTGCGTACCGCTCGAGATGCGAGCTGTTGCCGGCAACGTACACTGCACCGTCGAAGTATGCAGGACTGCTATAATATCCGTTGTGCAGATTGGCATCGAGCTGCTGCACGATCCGGTTCCCTTTAGCGTGAAACCCACCCATCGCGTCGCGGTCGATCAGAAAGAGCTTCCCCTCTTTGCCGCCGGTCAGCGCTTCGTGCGGGTGCGCGCCGGCATGATCGGGGAGCAGCATCACACCGCCCGATCCGAGATCGCCGTCGCGCCGTGACATAGCACGTTCGTTGAACGGAGAAAAGAAGTCGACGACGCGAAGCTGGTTGCCCGTTGCGATGCGCAGGACCGACATGCCGAAATTCGGTCCGCCGGCGGTGGCATCGAACGAGCCGTTGCCGGTGGAGACGTAAAGGTTTCCGCCATTGTCAATGGCCGGCGCGGCTCCGGGACCCCAAATTCCACCCAGCCGCCCGGTCGGCGTAACGCAAAAAACGCGCACGAGCTGGAGGGTGGCGGCATCGAATCCAATCAGCCAGCCCCTGGCGTCGTCGTTGGACGCATAGGGTACGTAGACGATTCCATTGTCGAGCGCTAGCCCGGAGCGTTCGAAGGCCGTGTGCACCTGTAGATCAACTCCGGGAAACCCGGGAGCCGTCGCGCGGACGGTGACGGGGCTCCCAGACACCTCGGTTCCATTCGAGACGTCGAGTACGTGC
The DNA here is from genome assembly GCA_049695635.1 of Candidatus Cybelea sp. GTDB lineage: Bacteria > Vulcanimicrobiota > Vulcanimicrobiia > Vulcanimicrobiales > Vulcanimicrobiaceae > Cybelea. Next base: position 10,818 of record JBAVSO010000136.1, read on the forward strand.
AAGCGCTCGACAAAGGCGCCGCGTTCGTCGGTCTTTACGTCAACGTACAGCCGTCCGGTGGAAGCATCAATAACGGGCGTTCCCGTGATGCCGTGTTCGGGCGCCATGATCGTTGGGTCGCACTCAGGCTGACGCGCGCTTACGCAAGGGACCGTCGTAATGCCGCGGGCCGGGTCAATGAAGCTATCGTGCCAAAGGGCTCGTTGCGTGAGGCCGCGGGCATCGAATGCGTAGACGCTGTCGTGCTCGGTCGCGGCGATGACGATGTCATGCGTCTCGCGCCCCGCGAAGCGCACGCCCGGCACGTAGAGCGGTTGCGCGTAGAGCTGGCCGTCGACGCGATAGGAGAAAAGCTTGCCGAAATGTTTGCGGTTAACGAGCGCCGGGACGAGCAGGGTCTCATCGCGATTCTGTCCGGTTCGCGCCGGGTCGTTGTGCCACGTGAGCACGCCGTTGAAGGCGCCGTGGGCTGCGTTTCCCGCCGGAAGCGTGGGCGCCGGCGAAGAAGCTGTGCATCCAGCCTGCACGCCGGTGGCGCATATAGCGGCACATATATAGAAGAGCATCTCTGGGAGATCGCTGCGCGTGCGTTGAAGCATGGGCGAGATTTCCGCGGCAACGGGCAGTTCTCTTCCGCGCGCGGTTATCCAGGACCAGCGTCACCTCGTCAGCGAAAGACCACGAGGCACTGCTTTTTGGGGTAACACGCATGCTGAACCGTTGCCTGCTCTTAGGGACGCCCGTCCTAACTCTTGCGCTCGCGGCCTGCGCGTGGCAGAGCGTGACGCCGCCGGCCGGGCAGAACGTCGCCGCCTCATCGGTCGAGTCGCGGCCTGAGCACGGTCGACGCTATAACGTCATCTACGAGTTTCCAGGCGGGGCCGGCGGTCAGACTCCGATAGGGGGCCTTGCGTTTATACATGGCGTCATGTTCGGAGCAACCTACAGCGGCGGCGACGTGTCAGGCTGCGATTGCGGAACCGTTTTTGCCGCAACGAAGGTAATCTACAGCTTTAAAGGCGTCGCCGGCAAAGATGGCGCGACCCCGATCGGCACCGTCCTGGCGATAGGCAATAAGCTTTACGGGGAAACGTTCGCCGGCGGCCGCGACGACGGTGTGTGCACGAACCACTACCCGCTTCCCGGCTGCGGAACGGTTTACGAGGTAGATGCCGGCGGCAAGGAACGCGTCATCTATCGTTTCAAAGGCGGCAGTGACGGCGAGTCGCCCGCCGGTGGTTTGGTCTCCTTGAACGGCACGCTGTACGGGGTGACCGAAGCCGGCGGTGTTAGTACGAGCTGCGGCTTAAGCAGCGCACCTTCGGGCTGCGGCGTTATATTCGCACTAGATTCGTCCGGCCACGAAAAGGTGATTTATCGCTTCAAGGGGCCGCCAGACGGAGCCGTTCCACTTAAGGCGCTTTTCCCGTTCGAGGGCAAACTCTATGGAACGACCTTCTACGGGGGCGGCTGCACTTACACCAACGGATGTGGAACGGTCTTTTGGGTCACGACGTCCGGCAAAGAGTCCGTGCTTTATTCATTTAAAGGCGGGGACGATGGTCAATACCCCAACGCTTCACTTATAGCGCTCAACGGTTCACTGTGGGGGACGACGATCCAAGGCGGTTGCGTAAAATCGTGCCAGTACGGTACGTTCGGAACCATTTTTAAAATGAGCACCTCCGGGGATGAGACGATCGTCCACCGCTTTACCGATCTTCCGGATGGTGCGTTTCCACAGGGTTCCTTGGCGGTTCTAAATCACACGATCTATGGCACGACTTCGAGCGGCGGCACCAGACGCCGGGCGGGTGGAACGATTTACAGCGCAACTTCGAGCGGGGTGCAAATTGTGCACAGCTTTGGCGCAGCCCCCAATGGAGACGGCCCCGGGCTGCAAGGTTTAACGCTCGACGAGTCGCCCAAGGCATTATACGGCCTGACGATAGACGGCGGTGCCCACGGAGCCGGAACCATCTTTCGGTATACGCCGTGACCCCGGACCGTAAAGACTTCATGATCGCCGCCGCTGCTTCGGTCGGCGCTTCGGCGGTTCTAGGCGCCAACGCGGCCGAGGCTAATGCCCAAGACGCAGTCGGGGACGTGATCCAGGGGAAGAAAGTAATCAGCGGGCTCGACGTTAACGCGCTAGAGGCGGGAAAGCATCTGTTCTATTTCCAGGGCGTGCAAATGCCGACGGGGCAGCATTGGTACGTCTCGGTGATCGTCGCCAAGGGAACGAAGACGGGCAAACGCGTCACGCTTGTCAGCGGAGTCCACGGCGATGAGATGAGCCCCGTGCTCACGGTACAAAACGTGATGCGCGAGCTCAATCCGGCCGAGATGTCCGGCACCGTGATGGCAGTCCTTGACGTCTCGCGTCCGGCGCTTGAGGGAATGGCGCGTCGCTGGCCCAGCTCGGGACGCGGTATTGACCTCATTGACATCAATCGTGAGTGGCCCGGCGACGAGAACGGCGCAAGCGCGGCTAGCCGGCACGCAGCGCTTCTGTTCAATAAGCTCTTAAGACCAAATTCGGACTACGCGATAGACTTCCACTGCGCTGCCACCGGAATGGATATAACGGCGTTCAACGTCGCCCGGATGGAACTGCCCGAGGTACGCGCGATGGCAGAACTTTACCCGATCGATCAGATCCTCAACAACCCCGTCTATCCCACTATCCTGGCGAATGCGCTTATTAACGCGGGTATCCCGGCGTTCACGCCCGAGATCGGTGCACCGCGAATCCTGGATCACACAATGATTGCCTTGTTTGTGGAAGGCACGATGAACGTGCTCAAACATCACGGGGTTATCGGCGGCGCGATCGGCCGCACCGGGCGCGATACGGACGTCTTTGTGGGCAACAGCGGGCACACCATCCTTGCGACCCATGGCGGATTCGTCGAGCTGCTCGTCAAGCTGAACGAAAAGGTTCAAGCCGGCCAAAAGGTTGCTACGCAGCGCAATACCTTCGGCGAGCTCGTGGCCGAATACACTAGCGGCGTGACCGGCGAGATCTCGGGGTTTCGTACCGACGCCACGGCCGAGCCCGGTACTCCGCTGGTGTTCATCTTCTACAATGAGACACCCCGCGAGGACCCGGTCGACTACGCAGAGTGACGTGAGCCTCGCAGTCACAGGCCGCGGCCCGCGGGCGTTGCGTTCTGCATGAAAACCGCGTTGTACGGGCGGATTCTGTTTGGCGGTTCGGCCGTGCTGTTCGGCGTCATCGCACTGATGTGGCACGACGCCGACACGTGGCAAAGCCTCAGTAAGCTCTGGCGCCTCCCTTTCGGCACGATCGCCGGCGGCGTTCTGATGATCGCTCAAATCACGGGTGGGTTCGGAATTATGTATCCGCGGACCACGCGCTGGGCGTCGGTCGTTCTGATCTGCGTCTATCTGATTTTTTCGTTGGTCTGCATTCCCGGCATTTTCGCTGCACCACGCGTCTACGCGCAATACGGGAGCTTCTTCGAACAGTTTGCCTTACTGTGCGGTGCGATTGCGGTGTACGCTGCAACCGCGCTCGACGCAGCGCAGTCGGCAACGCTCGGCCGCATAGCAAGGATTGGGCTTGGCTTCTGCGCGGTTTCATTCACGCTCGCGCAGATCTTCTACCTTCGCTTCACGGCCAGCTTGGTTCCGACGTGGATTCCGCCAAATCAGATGTTTTGGACAATACTTACGACGGTCGCGTTCGGGCTCGCGGCAATCGCCATTCTCATCAATCGCAAGGCGCGGCTTGCGATGCACTTGATGACCCTGATGCTCGCACTCTTTGGCATACTGGTTTGGATCCCGCAACTGATCGCTCATCCGGAAGCGCATGGTAATTGGTCGGAATTCGCTTTCAATTTCCTGATAACGGGCGCCGCCTGGGTAGTATCTGACATCGCCTAGTTAGGCTCTTGTCGAACCCACGCAGGCGCGTGCTTGACAGAGCGAGCGTAGCGTCTCATAATATTGATAGTCGAGTTGAGTAATCACCTCGGCCGTGCATTTTCTTTCCACGCTGCAAGATTGGAGATAGTGCATGCGAGGTTCCCTATTGACCAGCAGCCTTATAGGCGGCGCGCTGCTCGCCGGATGCGCCTCGCCGCTTGGAACCGCGGCGGTCAGTTCGCAGCCGCTTGCGACCCAGCGTTCCCCGCATCGGTCACACTGGGGCCATTACGCGCAGTCGCCGATCCAGCACATCGTCATCGTCGTACAAGAAAACCGCAGCGTTGACAACCTCTTTCAGTTTCTTCGCGGAGCCAACATCCAGTCGTGGGGCCTCAACTCACAAAACCAAACCGTACCGCTAGAAAAGGAATCGCTGACAGCCAACTACGATTTGGGGCACATTCACAGTTCGTGGCTGTCCGAGTATGACAACGGGGAGATGAATGGGTTCGACCGAGACAAATGCAAAGGAAGTTGCCCGCAGTATGCTGCGTACGCATACGTTCCCAAACAACAAGTTGCGGAGTACTACACTTTAGCGGAAAGCTATACTTTTGCAGACAACATGTTTGAGACCGACGAGGGGCCGAGCTTCCCGGCCCATCAGTATCTGGTCAGCGGCACGTCCACGGTGAGCGACGGCTCTCCGAACAAAGCGTCGAATAACCCGGAAACTCTCCAGAGCAAACTCACCGGAGGCTGCGACTCGCCGTACGGATCGCTCGTCGGGGTCATCAATGCGCGAGGCGGCGAGCCGAAGTCGCTCAAGACGTTCCCATGCTTCGAACGCCAGTCCCTCATGAACGAGATGGACGCGGTTGGAGTGAGCTGGAAGTACTATCAGGCCACGCCCGGCGCTGGAATCTGGAACGCCGTGGATGCGATCTATTCGATTTGGTCGAACCAGCCCGAAATGGCGGCGAACGTGATCTCGCCATACACGCAGGTCCTTACCGATATTGCGAACGGGCAGCTAGCCGACGTCGTGTGGGTTACACCGACCCTGGCGGCCTCAGATCATCCCAAGTACAACAACGGCTCCGGACCGTCGTGGGTCGCTTCGGTAGTAAACGCCATCGGCGACAGCCCATATTGGAATAACACGGCGATCTTCGTCCTATGGGATGACTGGGGCGGGCTCTACGATCACGTGACGCCGACGATCTATAACTCCTTCGAGCTAGGCTTTCGCGTGCCGCTGATCGTGGTCTCGCCGTACGCAAAACAGGGCTATATCTCGCACGTCCAACACGAGTTCGGCAGCATCTTGAAGTTTACAGAAGAAACATTTGGCCTGCCCTCTCTCGGAACGACCGACGTCCGCGCCGACGATCTGGCGGACTGCTTTGACTTCTCCAAGGCGCCGAGGGCCTTTAAGCGCATTCACGCCAAGTACTCGCCGAGTTACTTCTTCCGCTTACCTTCAATCGAGCCGGACGACTAGAGGCACGTTGTTGATGCGTCGCCTGCACGGGGAAGACGTTTGGCTCGCTGCTGCGGCTGCAGCGGTTCTGTTGACCGGTTGCGGCGGCGATGGGGGCCTTCTCGGACAGACCGGCTCCGTGGGATCGCCGACGAACCGCGCAGTTCGTTATCCCAGCTCGAGCGGTTTGATTCAGCACGTGGTCATCATCATTCAGGAGAACCGCAGCTTCAACAATCTTTTTATGAACTATCCAGGCGCGGCGACCTCGACGTACGGATATAACACGAAGCATCAGCAGATCGCGCTGCAGCCGGTCACGCTCGCAACGACCTGGACTCTCGAGCACAACGCCCAAGGCTTCATAAGGTCGTGTAACGGCACCGGCAGCATTCCGGGGACCGACTGCCGCATGAACGGCTTCGACAGAGAGCGATGGTCGTGCGGCAGACCCTCCAAACCGGAGTGCCCGAATGCGAATCCCCCATACAGTTACGTGCCGCAGCAGGAAGTGCAGCCCTTCTGGGACATGGCGAGCCAATACGTTTTAGCCGACGAGATGTTCGCTTCCGATTTCGATACGTCGAGCTTCACCTCACATCAGTACGCGATTGCCGCCGCGAACCCAAACTCGGAGGTTGATTATCCCGACACGCTTTGGGGCTGTCCCGGCGGTCCGTCCGATAAGGTACCGATCCTGGGTCCCGATCGCAACTATGCGGACGGCACGGAAGTGCCGTGTTGGGATCCGACGACGCTCGGCGACGAGCTCGACGCGGCAGGCCTCTCCTGGGCGTTTTACGCGGCGCCGGTGAAGGGCGGGGGCAGCTTCAGCTGCGGTCTTTCCGGAGTTCGCTATGCCGGAGAGAGACCAATCGGGCTTTGGAGCGCCTATCAAACGATCAACCACATCTGCTACGGTCCCGACTGGAATGCCGACGTCTTTTCGCCTCCGTCGCAGTTCTTGAGGGACGTCGCAAACGGCAAGCTGCGCAATGTGACGTGGATCACGCCGACGTGGGCAAACTCCGATCACGGCGGCTCGGGATCGAAGACTGGGCCCTCATGGGTTACGTCGCTGGTCAATGCGATCGGCGAGTCGCAGTTCTGGGATTCCACGGTGATCTTTATCATGTGGGATGAATCGGGCGGCTGGTTCGATCCGGCGACGCCCGGGTATCTCGATAACGACGGACTCGGATTTCGCGTACCGCTGCTGATCATTTCGGCCTACGCGAAGCAAAACTACGTTTCCCACGTGAACTACGAGCACGGCAGCATCTTGAAGTTCACGGAGGATCAGTTCGCGCTCGGGAGGCTCGCCGCCAGCGACACGCGGGCGAACTCGCCCGCGGGCGACTGCTTCGACTTCTCGCAGCAGCCGCGGCCGTTCGTACCGTTCACGTCACAGTACGATCGTGCGTATTTTCTGCGTCAGCCGCCCGATATGCGGCCGCCCGACACGGAGTAGTCAGATGCATCGTATCGTTCTGGTTGTGGATCGGCTTGCAGCTGCTGCTGCGGCGCTACTGTTGACCGGATGCGGCGGTCTCACGGGGCCGGCCGGGCAGAGCTTTGCGCCGAGCCACGCGACCGGTCATGATAGCTCGAGCGGAAAGATCCAGCACGTCGTCATCATCATCCAAGAGAATCGCAGCTTCAACAACGTGTTTATGAGCTACCCCGGCGCGACGACCTCGACGTACGGCTACAACACCAAACATCAGCAGATTACGTTGCAGCCGGTCACGCTCGCGACAACGTGGGATCTCGAGCACGCCGCGGAGGGGTTCGTAAAGTCGTGCCACGGCACCGGCAGCATCCCCGGCACGAACTGCCGGATGGACGGCTTCGACAAAGAGACGTGGACTTGCGGCAAGGCTTCCGGACCGACTTGCCCCAACGCGAATCCGCCGTACAGCTACGTGCCGCAGCAGGAGGTTGCGCCATACTGGGAGATGGCAAATCAGTACGTCTTGGCCGACGAGATGTTTGCTTCGAATTTCGACGTCAGCAGTTTTATCGCGCATCAGTATCTGATTGCCGCAGTCAACCCCAACGCGTCGTACAACTATCCATTCACGTTATGGGGCTGTCCCGGTGGTCCGGGCGATCAAGTTCCAATCCTCGGCCCGAACCGTGCGTTTCACGACGGCAGCGAGGCGCCGTGCTGGGATCCGACCACGCTCGCCGACGAGCTCGACACGGCCGGCCTGAGCTGGGCGTTCTACGCAGCGCCGGTGAAAGGCGGCGGCAGCTTCAGCTGCGGCGGCAGCGACATTCGCGGCGACCATTCGTCGCATCGCGTCGGGCTTTGGAGTGCGTACCAGGCGATCAACCACATATGCTACGGCCCGGATTGGGATGCCGACGTTTTCTCGCCGCCGTCACAGTTTCTGAAGGATATCGCAAAAGGAAAGCTGCGCAACGTGACCTGGATTACGCCGACCTGCGCCAACTCCGACCATCCGGGTTGCAACTCGGACACCGGACCATCGTGGGTTACCTCACTGGTCAACGCGATCGGCGAATCGCAGTTCTGGGACACGACCGCGATCTTCATTCTCTGGGACGATCCGGGCGGCTGGTTTGACCCCGTGGCTCCGCAGTATCTCGACAACGACGGGCTCGGGTTTCGCATCCCGTTGCTGGTCATCTCCCCGTACGCGAAACAGAACTACGTCTCGCACGTGAACTACGAGTTCGGCAGCGTCCTAAGGTTCACCGAGGATCAGTTCGGCCTTGGTCGACTCGGTGCCAGCGACATGCGGGCGAACTCACCCGCGGGAGACTGCTTCGACTTCTCGCAACAGCCGCGCCAGTTCGTCCCGTTCACGTCGCGGTACGATCGAAAGTATTTCCTGCACCAGCCGCTCGACATGCGGCCGCCCGACACGGAGTAGATCTGCGCGGCGCGACAGGAATCGAGCGCCCGTTGCTGCTACTTGTGACGAATCACGGCGCTCCCCCGTCCGTTGGAGGAATGATCATGAAGGTACCTTACAAACTGGTGCTGGCCGGCGTTGCAGCCGTGCTTGCAGCGGGATGCTCGAACTCCGGGTCGCCCAATGTGCCCCCAGTCGCCAGCGGTGCGGCGCATTTCCGAGGCCCAAATCCGAACATTGCGAGCCTACAATCCTGGCGCGCCGCAATCGCGCACGCGCCTACGCCCGGCAAGGGATGCTACACCGCAGCTTATCCGCTGACCACATGGATAAAAGTGGCGTGCGTAGCAGCGCCTAATCGTCCCTACATTCCGCGAAGCGGCGTGGGCGGTTCGCTAACCGTTGGCGACGGCAATGACTATGCCGCCGTGACCTCGACGCTCACCTCGAACGCCGTCGGCTCGTTTCCGGTGGTCAAACGTCTGACCTCCGAGATGGATGATGGCCAGGCGAATGTCTATTCCATCCAGCTCAACTCGAACTTCATGTCGGGCGACCAGGCCTGCGCTGGCGCGAGCAATCCGAGCGAGTGCCTTGGCTGGCTGCAGTTCGTGTATTCCAGCAGCGAGCACGCAGCGTTCATGCAGTACTGGCTGATCCACTATACGGGCGGCACCGTCCATTGCCCGGCCGGCTGGAACTCATTCAGCAGCGATTGTTGGACGAACAGTTCGGCTGTCTCCGCGCCGAAGGAGGTCGTCACGGACCTCCCGCAGATGAATCTCTCCGGAAACGCCGTTAACGGCGGCCTCGATACGCTCGTGTTTATGGATGGCGCGAACGCCTACAGGACGACGGGGCAAGACAGCGTCATGTATCTTTCTGAGGGCTGGACCGGCTCCGAGTTCAATATCATCGGCGACGGCGGCGGATCGCAAGCGAACTTCAATGCCGGAACCGCACTAACTGTTCAGATCGATCTGACGGATGGAACGACCGCCGTACCGACCTGCGAGGCCCATGACGGCACGACAGGCGAGACCAACAATCTGAATCTGAAGACGTGCACCCCGAGGGGCGGAGCCGTTCCCCGAGTCAGGTTTAAGGAATCGCTGGCAAAATAGCGGCGGCGGGGCGCGTCTAGCGGCGCGCCCCGGCGCTCCACAGGAAACTGCGTAAGGTAGGGTCGCGTGCACGGGCGTTATGAGCGGCGGATTTTCCTCGGCACATTCGTCCTAGTTGTCTTTTGGACGGGCTCCTTTTCTGCCGTCACGGCGGGCACGACGGGGACGATCCGCGGCCACGTGGACGACCGAGCGACGAAAGCGCCGCTTGCCGGCGTTACCGTCACCGTTACGGCACCGTCGGGCGCGTCGACCGCAAAAACCGACGCGCACGGCGACTTCGTCTTTATTGCGCTGAGTCCGGATACGTACGTGCTCACGGCGAAGCGTACCGGCTACGATCCGGCGTCGGTCAACGGCGTGACCGTCTCCGCCGACAACGTAGCAGTCGCAAACGTCGAAATGAACGCAACACTCAAGACGATTGCTCGCACCATGAGCCGAGCAGCGGGAAATCTCGTCCGCCCGGGTGACACGCAAGACGTCTATTCCGTCAATGCGGCCCAGAGCGCGGCGGCATCGACAATCGGCGGCGCATCGTCGTTGAATCAGGCGTACGGCGCGCTCGCCGCGCTGCCGGGCGTCGACTATCAGCAAGGTCAACAAGGGTGGGGCCAAATGTACCTGGTGCGCGGCTCCGGCGACGTTTCCGAAGAGATGGATGGCGTGCCAATCACCGGGTCGTTCTTCTCAGTGCTGGGTCAACAGCAGCTGCAACTCTATGCGGGTGGGTCGCCGGCCTCGGCCGACGCAACCGGCACGTCGGGATACATCAATCAAGTGATCAAGACCGGAACGATTCCGGGGTATGCGACGGCCGAGGCGAGCATCGGCGCACCGGCGTTTTATCACAAGGCTGCATTCGAAGCGGGCGGTGCGACCCCCGACCGAGCGTTCTCCTATTACGTGGGCGTCATGGGTTTCGGCCAAGACAACCGCTTCGTCGATCAATACGACGGCGCGTCAGATATCGCGGGCTTCTGGACGCCGATCGTGCTGCCCACCGGAAACAACGGAACGGTCTTCGACGGGAGCGGAAAGGCATATTTCACCAGCGGTATCACGCCGCAGCAAGTGACCGTCTTCGATCGCGAAGGCATCGTTAACTTTCACTTTGCGATTCCGCACAAGAACGGCCCGTATCGAGACGACGTCCAGTTGCTCGCGATGGCGGGTTACTTGCCGGCATACAATCCGACTTCGGTCAACGATCTCGGGGGCACGGCTCTGTTGACAAAAGAGCTCGGCTACTATCCGGTTTTTCCTGACGATTACGTCTACAACGCGCCGTTGATGGCGCCGGCCACGCCGTCCACCGTCCTCTCGAAGTACTTCACACCCAATACGCCCCCCAATCGTGCCTGGCAAGCGCCGCTGCCCGCGACCTATCGCGACGACAGCGACAACGAAGTATCGCTCGACAAGCTGCAGTATCAGCACACCATCGACGATCGGTCGTTCGTTCGGATCTATGGATACGTCAACTACTCGTATCTCGGCTACACCGGAGCCGATAGTGCAAATCTTCCGTACGGGCCGACTCCCGCCGAGTACATTACCTTTACGCACACCTACGGCCTCACCGGACGTTACGAGGATCAACTCTCGTCCCAACATCTGGTGACAGCGACGGCAACCGTATCGCGCACGGAGAACAGCTTGCTCGACAACGAGTCCATGGCGGGCTTCATCTCCGACAATTTTGTCGACGCGAAAGGGAACTGCTATAACAATGTTACGGGCGCGTATGACAGCTGCTACGATTCCGGCTCCTCGTGCAACTCTGGTTACTCGTCCAGCTCTGGTTACTCGTCCAGCTCTGCTTTCCCGAGCAACTCTGGCTGCTCGTACAACGTCGTAACGCAATACGGCAGCACACCGCAGCTGGCGCCTGCGGGCTGTACGCTCAACGCTTCGGGTCAGTGCTCAAACGTGGCGCTGCCGCCCGGCAGCCCCGCGGCCCTCCACGGCGCGCACTGGGCGATGACCGAGACCGGGCTCACCGGCAATACCAACAACGTCACCGAAACCGACTACGGCTACTCGATTGCCGATCAATATCGTCCCAACGATCGTTTGGTCGCAAATATCGGCCTGCGCTTGGACCAATTCGACTTTGCGCTGCCCCCGACCACGACAACGGCGGCGCGCAACTTCTGGTTTGCGGCCTTTAACCGCGAGTACTGCACGGCTCCAGGTGGCGCCTTCACGTACAAGAACCCTTCGCTGATAAACCCGGCGACGGGAGCCTGGCCGGCCTGCCCGAAAGGGTTTTCGTCGCCCAACCTGCAGAACGTCGTGCCCGGATACGTCGGTTACGGCGAGCTCCAACCGCGCCTCGGAATGACGTACACGTTCAATCCGGACACGGTGATGCGACTCTCGTACGGCCGCTATGCCAGCAGTCCGGGGACCAACTTGGAGGTCTACGCGCGGCAGCAAGATCTTCCCGATTTCCTGTCGCAGTTCTTGCCCTTTGGTTTCAATACGCCGTACCACCCGGTAAGCCCCCAGCTCGCGAACAGCTACGACCTGTCATTGGAGAAGCGCATACACGGCAGCGACGTTGCGTTCCGTATCACGCCCTTCTACCGAGAAGATTTCAACGAGATCGAGTTCGTACCAATCGGTTACAACGGCGACACGACGGGCGTCAACGGAGGATTGATCAAGGCGTACGGCGTCGAATTCGCGCTCACCAAAGGTGACTTCTCCAACAACGGCATCTCATTTGAGCTTTCGTATACATACACGAATAGCCAAAGCCAGTACGACGACATCACGCCCGGAGTCAACTTTATCGACACGCTCAACTCGTTCATCCAGGAGTATAACTCGTACACGCATAGCTGCACGTCAGGAAGTACCGCGCTTTGCGGCGCGTACGGATCGACCAACGCGCATCCCACGCTTCCCAGCAACGAGGGGCCAAAGACGACGGTCCTCAATCCCTACTATTCGGCGAGCGCGCAGCCCCTGCTCGACCCGAACGCGTGGTATCCAACGTACGCGGAGCTAGCTGCCCCATTTACCGGCTCGACCGGCCAGGCGACCCCGAATGTGTTCAATCTGGTTCTCGGTTACAGACACGACAAATTTTACGTTACGCCGACGGTCGTCTACAGCTACGGGAAGACGTACGGATCGCCACTGAGCTGGCCCGGGTACGTTCCGCAAGACTGCCTGCCGGTTCACGGGAGCGGCACAAACGGCGCGGTCAATCCGAAAACCTGTACGCCGCCGCCAAACACCGTCGCGTATCTTTTCACCCCCGACCTGTACACCGGAGGATTCGATTCGGTTACCAGCTTCAAAGAGCCGGGGCGCCTGACCCTCAATCTTTCGGCCGGCTACGACATTTCTCCGGCGGTAACGATCTCCGTTTCTGCGACGGGACTGGTCGATCGGTGCTTCCAGCACGGCTACCCGTGGGACGATCCGAATGTGTGCGTCTTCGATACGCTCGCCTATTCGATAGCACCGGTCGGGAACTTCGTTGCGCTAGCGTCAGCACCGGCGCAACTTCGCTATCCGTACAACTATCAGTACAATCCGTTGGTCAACGGTTTTACCGGGACCAAAGTACCGACGAACGTCTTCATTACCGCCCAAGTTAAAATCTGATGCGCGATCCGAATCGGGCCGACCGCCGGCGGGACGCCGAGCTCGGCATGTTCGCCAACATTCCGCGGCGGGATTTTCTCGACGGTATCGCCATCGCTATCGGAGCGGCCGTTGCGGGAAGCGTCTTTGGATGTCCGGCGAGCGCCGCGGCATCGGAGGCACAGAATGCGCCCGACTACTATCCGCCGGAGCTGGCCGGAATGCGCGGCGATCATGCCGGATCCTTTGCGACGGCGCACGAGCTCCGCGACGGAGAGTTCTGGAATCATTCGGCGTCCGCGCAGGACACCGGTGAAACCTACGATCTCGCGATCGTCGGAGCCGGAATGAGCGGCCTTGCAGCGGCGCACTTCTACCTGCAGCAGGAGCCGTCGGCGCGAATCTTGATTCTCGACAACCACGACGACTTCGGCGGGCACGCAAAACGCAATGAGTTCCACGTCGACGGACGTATGTTGCTCGCCAACGGCGGCACGTACGCGATCGAATCGCCGTTTCCGTACAGCCAAGTGGCTCGCGGTCTCATCGACGAGCTCGGCATCGATCCGCCGGCTTTTACCGAAAAGTACGACCGGTGGCAATACTATAAGGGACTGGACGAGGCGGTTTTCTTCGATCGCGAAACGTTTGGAACCGACGCACTCGTCACCGGATATCCCGGCCGCTACGGCGGCGATTTTCCCAACCGCAAAGCGTGGGAAGCCTTTGCGGGCCGCACGCCGCTCTCGCCGATTGCGCAGAAGGATCTTGTTCGCGTCCAAACGGCAGCCGTCGACTACATGCCCGGTCTGACCGACGATGCCAAGAAAGATAGGCTGTCGCGGATGAGCTACGAAGCGTTCTTGCGCGATGTCGTCGCCGTGACGCCCGAACTCGTTCCTTTTTATAAGACGCGAACGTGGGGCCTATTCGGTACCGGCATCGACGCGGTGAGCGCGCTCGATTGCTGGGGACTCGGCTTTCCCGGATTTACGGGACTGCATCTGTCTGCGGGAGCCTATCCGCGCATGGGTTTTACCGCAAAAGGCAGTGCAATTCCTAATCAGCCGCCCTACGACTTTCATTTTCCCGACGGCAATTCATCGATCGCGCGGCTGCTCGTCCGCAGAATGATTCCCGGCGTGCTTTCCGGCTCGACGCCTCAGGATATCGTGACGGCGCGCGCCGATTACCGGCGGCTTGACGATCCGCAATCTGCCGTTCGGGTTCGCTTGAACAGCACGGTCGTGCGCGTACGGCATCTGGGCGATCCTGCGACGGCGACTCGCGTGCAGACCTGGTATGCGAGCGCAGGTAACGTGTATACGTTCACCTCAAAGCACGTCGTCATGGCGTCGTGGAATATGATGATACCTTATATCATCCCCGAGCTTACGGACGAGCAGAAAACGGCACTGCGTTACGGCGCGAAGGTTCCGCTAATGTACACCGTGGTTGCCGTTCGTAACTGGCGCGTCTTCAAGGAGCTGGGGGTCGCGACGATTTCAACGCCGGCGATGTTCCACAACTCGATCCGTCTCGACAATCCGGTAGACATCGGATCGTACCGGTCGCCCAAGTCGCCCGACGAACCGATTCTGCTGCGGCTCGAGCGAACGCCATGCTATCCGGGACTCTCGGAACGCGATCAACACCGGGCCGGTCGTGCGGAGCTCCTGACCGAGTCGTTCGAAACGTTCGAGCGCAGCATTCGCGATCAGCTCCAGCGCGTACTCGGTGCCGGAGGATTCCGCAGCGACCGCGACGTCGCCGCGATAACGGTCAACCGATGGGCGCACGGATACGCCTACGAATATAATCCGTTATGGGACCCCGATTCGTTCTTCAACGGCGGGGGCACACCGTGCGAGAGAGCGCGCCGACGGTTTGGCCGCATCGCGATTGCGAACTCCGACGCGGCCGCAGCAGCGTACACTGACCAAGCGATCGACCAAGCCTATCGCGCGGTTCGCGACGTACTCGCTCAGTGAGTTAGGAGCCCATAGCGCGCGCTTAGGCGGCGACCTTGGCGTACGCTTCCTGCCACGCGGTGGCCCAATGCGCAGGTGGCGCAAACGGAGTCTCTTGCCAGAATGCGTCATCGGGCGCGAGAACCTAGATGCGGACAGCGTAAAAGAGCTGAAGAACTTCGGCCCCAGAGAAATCTAACGCTCCGCTCGCGGCCCTTGCCGAGTCGTTTAAGTAACGCACATTGTTTTAGAAGCGCCTAACCACCCAAAGAATCGGTTTGCTCAGAGGAGTGCCCGTCAGGGGAGTATAAGAG
>JBAVSO010000137.1:0-36903 GCA_049695635.1 Candidatus Cybelea sp.
GTTTGGATTCCCGATCCGGGCAACGGCACCGTGGTCGAGTACGCGCACGGCGGAACCCAGCCGCTGCGCGCGCTGAAAGGCGTCTTAGGTAACGCTTGCGCGGTCGACCCGACCACCGGAGACTTAGCGGTCGCCGAGGGGTTCGACGGCGCCCTCTACGTCTTCAAAGGTGCCCGCGGCAAACCGGCCGTGTACGATACCGAGACGATCACGCGATTCAACTACTGCGGCTACGACGACAAGGGAAACCTGTTCGCCGACGGCGGAAACGGCGGCAAAGGCTACGAGTTCGTGCTGAGCGAGCTACCGAAGGGGAGTAAGAATCTCAAGATCATTACGCTCAATCAGTTCATCAGCCAGCCCGGCGGGATCGCGTGGGACGGAAAGCACTTGGCGATCGGCGATTCGGCGAAACCGGTGATCTACGAATTTGCGGTGAGCGGAGCACGCGGCACGAGAGTCGGCACGACCTCGCTAGGGACGCCCGCGACCTACGGTTCGCAGTTTTTTATTGACGGCGTAAGGCTTATCGCACCGAACATCTATCCTTCAAAAAATCAACTGCTATCGGACGTGCTCTTCTACAAATATCCGGGCGGAGGGAAGCCGTCCAAGAAGATTCCGGCGGCCCGGAGCAACCCTCACGGTCTCACGCTCAGTCGCGCGCCGAGTCCGTAAAGCTTCCCTCTTATTGAGTTCCTGTGCCGCGAATGTATGTAGAGGCCGAATTGCCCTTGGTGTCCTTGACTAGAATCCTATCGGTCTCGTGGTTGGCGCAACTGAGTCCTTGAGGTACGACGATCCAAGCTCCGCTCGTCGAGATCGGCACCTGAACGACCCAGCAGTTTCCGGAAACCGTATCGGCGGTGAACGGACCCGTATATCCGTCTTCGACTGCCGTCAACGTGAACGACGACGCGATCGATTGTTTAGCGGGGTTGATGGCCGTCCCGTTAGGGTTTAGCTGTATGACGTTCGGCATGAAATTGTTATGGGTGCAGGCCGTCAAACCGAGAGAAGTGACGGCAGCCAGGAGAAGACGACGCGCCTCGTTCATGCAAAATCCCCGTTTTGTATGCGCTTAGCATAAGATTCGGCGTTGTCCTGCCTTCGGGCATGCGCTCGTCAGCGTGAGGGGTTTGCGCGCCGTCGTCGAACCCGGAGCCGCGTTCATGGCCGTCGAGAGTTTGCAAAGGCCGCGCTTACTGCGGCGGTTAAATTCATTCGATCTGACGCTCATCACGGTCGGCGCGGTTATCGGTTCGGGCATATTCCGAACGCCTGCCGTCGTGGCGCAGCGAGCGCATCTGCCTATAGTCATCTTGGGCTGCTGGCTGACCGGCGGCGTTATCGCGCTCATTGGTGCGTTCATTTTTGCCGAGCTTGCCGCGCGCCGGCCGCTGGATGGCGGCCTCTACGGCTATCTCCGCGATGCGTACCATCCGATGGTGGCGTTTCTCTTTGGTTGGACGTTGCTGCTGATCTCGGGAACGGGTTCGAATGCGGCCGCGGCCGTGCTCTTCGCCGGCTATCTCGCACCACTAACCGGCGTGACCTTGGACCCGCGCCTCGTTGCCATCCTTACGCTCGCGGCTTTGGCAAGCATCAATTTGCTCGGCGTGCGACAGGGAAGTAACTGGCAGAACCTCATCGTCGTTCTGAAGATCGGCGCTATCGGCGCGCTGATCGTCGCGTCTCTGACAGCGCGTTCCCACGCGCCGGCGCATGCCGCCGTGCGGCCGTTCGATCATCCGCTGGCGCTAGTAGCGGCGATCGGCGTTGCGATGCTGCCCGTTCTCTTCACGTATGCTGGGTTTCAAGGCGCGAGCTTCGTGACGGCCGAAACCTTGCAGCCGCAGCGCACGATTCCGCGCGGCTTGGTGTTGGGAATCAGCATCGTGGTCGGCGTTTACGTTCTCGTAAACGCAGGGTACTTGCACGTTCTCGGCGCCGCCGGCCTGGCCGGCACAGCGTCGCCGGCGGCCGACACCATGCGTGCGGTGGCCGGCAACTTTGGGGGACGGTTCATCGCACTTGCGATCGCACTGTCCACGCTTGGGTACTTGAGCACCTGCATGCTCGCCTATCCGCGAATTTTCTATCAAATGGCAGCCGACGGACTCTTCTTCAAACCGGTGGCGTGGATCAGCTCATCCACTCACGTGCCGGTCGTGGCGATCCTGCTCCAGGCACTCGTGGCATCGATCATCGCGCTGAGCGGAACGTACGAGCAGATCATCAATTGGGTGGTCGCGCCGCAGTGGCTTTTCATTTTTTTGGGGGCGGGGGCGCTCTTCGTTTTTCGCCGCCGCGACGCAACGCTGCGCAGACCCGCAACCACCGTTCCCGGCCATCCGGTAACGACGCTGTTCTTTGTCGTGGTGCTGATCGCTATCTTTTCGGCCGAGTTCTTAATCTATCCGCGCGATACGCTTTACGGGATCGGCGTCGTAGTAGCGGGTGCACTCGTCTATTTTGCTTGGCAGGCTCGCGCGCGCTACGGCGTCAACTCGAAAACCGCGCCCTGATTGAAGCTTCCGCCCTGGACGGTCGTGCCGTAGAGGTTGCCGCTGGGATCTTGCGTGAGCCCGTAATACGGATACGCGCCGTCGCCGCTGCCGCCGAAACTATGCAAGACGGTTTCGCTTCCAGACGTTGCGTCGAGCTCAAAGATCGTCCCGCAGTCGCACGATCCCCCGCCTGCCGACGTCGTGCCGTAGAGGCGTCCGGACGATCCCATGAGCAGGGTGCTCGTCGGTGAGCTTCCATCGCTGCCTCCCTGGAAGCTATAGAGCACGCGTTCGCGATATTTACCTCGAGCACGAGCAATCAGTTCGAAGACCGAACCGAGACCGTGCGCGCCGCCGTAGTACGTGGTGCCGTAGAGATTTCCCGATGCATCCTCGATCAAGCCGCCGTAAGGAGAAGCGGCATCCGGAGTGCCTTTGAATGCGTAAAGCGTTTTCAAGTTCCAACGGTTCTTCGAAGCGGGCGTCATCTTAAAGACGGTTCCTGCGCCGTGCGCGCCTCCGGTCTCTGCAACGCCGTAGAGATCGCCGGAATCGACCAGCAAACGCCCGAGCGACCCGACTGCGCCATCCTTTCCGCCGGTAAAAGCGTGAATGACGCTTTCGTGCCAGCTCCGTCGGACTCGAGATATCTCAAAGACGGTGCCTTCGGCATTAGCGCCGCCATCGGGTGTGGTTCCATATACGTGGCCCATCGAATCGACGGCGACGCCGCCGCCGGGTCCAAAGCCGTCGTTTCCGCCGGTAAAACTATGTAGGACGTTCTCGACCGCGTGCCGGGTGAGTTGAAAAACGACGCCGCAGCCGCTGCTGCCGCAAGAACCACCCGATCCACCTGAAACCGTCGCCCCGTAAAGACTGCCTTTACGGTCGAACGTCACTCCTCCGTACGGAGTCTTGCCCGTGCCGTAACAGTCGAAGCTGTAAAGCACGCTCTCGTGCCACGGTAAGCTCTTTTGCGGTGCGAGCTTGAAGATCGTGCCGCACGTGTATGCTCCCCCGACGACGGTCGTGCCGTAAAGATTGCCGCCGCCGTCGAGGACCAATCCGGTCGCCGAGTCTCCGCCGTCGTTGCCGCCGCTGAAACTGTAGAGCACTTGCTCGGCGCTCTCGGTGGAGACCGGACGTTGCCGCTCGAACGGAAGCGTTCCGGTAGGTGCGCCGCCCGGCGTTTGCAAGCCGGCGCAGGCGGTCAAGATTGCGGCTGTCGCGCAAATACCCAAAGCGTAACGGAAAAGCAAGGATTCGCTCATCGAGCGCGACTTCGTCGCCGAGCCTCTTCATGCTTTCTTTACTAGTTGCCGCCACGATGGCGGGGACTCTCATCGCTGGAGGTTCACGACATGGCCAAAGCACTTCAACCCTTAACGCGGCGAACGTTCCTGGGGAGCGCGCTCGTCTTGCCGGCGCTCGCGAGCCTGCTGACGACCGAGGCCACGGCCGACAGCCAGAAAGCATCGCAGGCCTCGATGCACTATCAAAGCTCACCGAACGGAAGCATGCAGTGCTCCGGATGTAACTTTTTCATTCCCGGTTCGGACGCAAACTCCGACGGTACGTGCAAGATCGTGGACGGATCGATTTCCCCACATGGATATTGCATGGCCTTCAACGCGAAGTCGTAGAGCATCGCTTCAGACTTTTTTCATCTGGAGGCCTTACCGTGCCGTAACAGCTGAATTTTTGCCCGAAGCATTGAGGAGTTTCAATGTCCAGACATCAGTTGAACGCGCTGCAAGGCTTGGCTATTGCCTTTGTGGCCGCGCTTGCCGCGGGATGCAACGCAAGCGGCAACGCTACGTTACCGTCGAGTTCGCAAGCCGCAGCGTCTGCGCCTGATTCGCGCGGCGGAGATCTAGTGAAGAACGGCTCCGTGTTAAAAGAGTTGACCAAACAGGTCGTAATCGGTTCTGCGGTCGATCCGAATAACGGCGGTCAAAACCCCTATGGTTTGACGATCGCGCCGATTACCGCCGGATATCTCACTGCGGGCGACTTGGTGATTTGCGATTTTAACGGCGAAGCCAACGTCCAAGGCACCGGAAAATCGATCGTCGCACTTCATCCGGTTCCCAAATCAAAGCCCGTTCACGTCTCCGGGATCAAGATTATCAAGGGGTGCGATGCTATCGCGCTCGATGCTGCCGACACGATTTGGGCTGCGGACATGGTCGCCAACGACAATCCCGTCATTGACGCTACCGGCAAACTCGTTGCGAACATCTCCGGTAAGCCCTTCAGCCAGCCGTGGGGACAAATCTACGCTCAGCCGACGCACGGATCGCCGGTCTTCTACGAGACGAACGCCGGAAACGGAAGCGTGGTACGGATCAACCTTGGTTCGAAATACACCTTCGACGTCATCGCGAAGGGCTTTCCCGTCAATCACGGAGTGCCCGGAACGGCCTTAGCGCCATCGGGTCTCGCCTACGATGCGTCAATAGACACCCTTTACTTCGCAGACGGCGACAACGACACCATCGTCGCCTTCAAGAATGTCTCGAAAATTCTTAAAGGTGGAATCAAAGCCGGCGGTAACGGGATGAAATTCAGCGGGCCCTCGGCCGCCGACGCTCGAATCGTCTTCGCCGGTAAGCCGCTGAACGGCCCGATCAGCACCGCCCTGCTGCCCAACGGCAACCTCGTCGTCGGAAACACGCTCGATCCCGACGGCAAAAATCTGATGATCGAAATCTCGTCGGCTGGTAAGCTGCTCGACGTGCGCAACGTCGACACCGGCGCAGCCGGAGCGCTCTTCGGCATCGTCGCAACCGGCACCAAGACCTCCAATACCAAGGTCTATTTCAACGACGACAATGACAACAACGTCCAGGTGCTCGAGCAGTAGCGAAGCTCAGCTCGGCAACTGGAAATAGAGCAAAACCACGTAGAGTGCCGTCAAAACCATCGCTTGTGCCGCGATTACCTCCTGCGCTCTGCGCGATCGCAGGAGGTACGCGGCTGTTATCGCGACCTCAAAGGCGAGCAAGAATGCCAAGTTTAGCATTGAATGCATACGGCCGGTTCTTGCAACCTCTTCGGCGATGCTCAGCGCCGGCAAGAAAAACATGAACCCGAAGAACCACTGGCGATTGCGAAAGTACCAATAGCCGAGGTCGAGCTTACCGTCCTCCTCTCGATCGGGAAGCACGAGCGCCGAGAGCAAGAATAAGTCGACCGGAATGAGCAGCTGAAGCCAAAAAGTGCCGAAGTTCCAGTGGGGTGTATGACGAACGCTCCATTCGGCCCACCAGTGTTGCACCGAAACGAAGAAGAGCCAAACCGCCCATGCTACGGGCGGCCAATAAAAGTCGATCCGCTCGCGCGCTGTAATCACCGTCGCAAGTCGCGCCAGAACGTTTGCGATCGCAAGGCCCAGCACGATGGAGATAAGGATCGTCAGGTAGTCGAACGCGCTCATTTCGGCGAATGCTCGCCGAACAATGATGGGCCGCTCGAGTTTGTGCGGCCCATCGTGCTGTTTGCTCTAAAGAAGAGCGGTGTGTCAGTAGCTATGGACGCAGGACTGAGTAGCGTTGCTAAACATCGGCTGCATCGTGAACGAGTCGCTGCCGAACGGGTCGTTTTGGAGATTTGTCCAGGCACAGATGTCACCGATTTCGCCGTAGCTGCCGTTATACCAGCCGGACGGCGGGTTTGGATCGGTGACCGATTCGCCTTCTTCGTGTCCTTCGACGATCGTGACGCCCTCGTCAACGCCGCTCTCATCCGAGGGCGGGCTAATGGCGTTTGCGCCGCAGTTTCCCCCGGCATCGGGCTGATACGGCAGATTGGTGTACGAAACAATTTTGCCGCCCTTGGTCGTCGCGCTGTGATACGCGCACCATTGCGTCTTGAACCCGGCCGTGCTGTGGCCGGTCGGGGTGGCGACGACGTACGAACCGTTTGGATCGTAGCCGAAATGAACGACGCCTCTTTTGGCTTCGCGTGCTACCTGGAGGTCGGTCGGGTGTTTTGGAACGGCGTCGGTGTTGTCGTCCCACACGCCACCTAACTGCTGGCTGGGATTCGTGACGTAGGTCGTCGTGCCGCCCGATTTTTCGTAGTATTGAATGTAGATATTGTTGTGGCCGCTGCCGCCCATGTTGCTCACGTACGTTTGCAGCAGGTTCTCCACGCTATCAGGGTCGCCGTACGTCGCGTAACCCCACACGATCAAATAGACTTTGGGCGCGACGAGCACCGGACCGTTATGGTAGCTGAACGTTACATCGGGTCGAACGTTTTGCAACGCCCTTTCGCGAGTAACCATGTAGTGAGGAACGTGGTAGGTGACGCCATCTTTTTCGATCCAGCCGGAACTCGAAAAAGCAATGCTCCGCGTCTGCGGCGCAACGCCGCTGGCGGGCGTAAGGCCGGCGTTCGTGGCGCAGCCTACCATTGCGAGTGCCGCCATACAGGTGAGCGCGGCTGCGAGCCGAGAATGGTTATACATGCTTGAACCTTCCGATTTGTAGAGTCAGTTGGGAATGGCTGACGGGGAAAGCCGCACGGTTCATCGCCTGTCTGCGTTGCCCCTGCGCACAAGCGCCTCGACGATCCTTGCGTCGAATAGCAAAATCGCGCGGTCGTTCATACCACGCGATTTGTGCTCGCTTGTCCGGGCGTATGCGACCACCTCACTTTACACTAACCGATTCCGATGCGATCCGTTTCGGAGACACGCTTGGGCGGGAAAGGCAAGCGCGGGCGCAAACTAAGCGGCGTGTAAGCCCCACGTTAGGGACTTCAGGAGACGCCTATGAACACGCCCCTGCTTGATCGCCTTGCTTTGATCGTCAGTGCGGCAGCCTTGCTGTCGGCATGCGGCGGATCATCAGTCCCAATGGGAGGGCCGAGTAGCGTAGCGGCGGGCGATCGCGCGCCGAAGGGCTCCAAAACGTTCCACTACTCGGGCCGCGAGCAGACGTTCCTGGTTCCAAATGGCGTCAGGCAAATCAGCGTCGTTGCGCGCGGGGCGGCCGGAGGCGGCACAAAGTGTACCGGCAGCTATTGCTACCCTCCCGACGACTACTTTGGCCGCGGTGGTCGTGTCCACGGAATCATTCGCGTTCGGCCTGGTGAGATATTGTACGTGTTCGTCGGCGGTGAAGCAAAGGGTGCGGCAGGTGGTTTCAACGGTGGTGGAAGCGCAGGGCCTGGAGGGACACGCGGCGGCGCTAGCTACGGTGGTGGCGGTGCCTCCGACGTGCGAGCGGGCAGCGATACGCTGCGTGACCGGATTCTCGTCGCGGCCGGCGGCGGCGGCGAGGGCAGCAGTCGCGATGAAGTCGGCGGTCGCGGTGGTGGCGAGATCGGAGGAATCGGCGGGAGCTACTGCTACCGTGGTTCGTCTTGCATTGGTGGCGGCGGCGGCGACGGCGGCGCGCAGAATCGTGGCGGGTCGGGCGGTGCGGGAGGTTTCGAGAGCTATCAGCCCGGCCAGCCAGGCACGTCTGGAACATTCGGAACTGGCGGGAGCGGCGGCAGCGGTGGATGCTATTACTACAGCGGAAACTGCGATTGCGGTTATGCGAACGGTTGTCCCGGTGCTGGAGGTGGCGGAGGCTACTACGGTGGTGGCGGCGGTGGTGGCGGCGCGGCCGAATACGCGAGCATCTACGGAGGCCCCGGCGGTGCCGGCGGCGGCGGATCGTCTTGGGCAAAACCCGGCGTTGCGGACTTCCGAACGTGGGCAGGCTGGAAAAATGCGACGGATGACGGCTTAGTCGTCTTCACTTGGTAGCTAAAATGCTGCGCGCGATTCTACCCTCACCGGGGCAGCACGTCAATACCGGTTTGAACGTCGAAGGACGGCTTTAGCAGCCGCCCTTCAGGCCGAACGCCAAGGCACCCTCGTCGAACGGAGCACCGCCGTAGACATCGTCGAATACTCCCGGCCCGATGTTGCCGCGGTGGGCCGATCCGATGAACACCAATCCGGCGTTCTGGCTATATCCCTGTGCTGGGATAGTCGCCACAAGGGTGTGGTTGAGGACTTGGAATGTGCCGAATGAATATTTGCGGCTGCCAATGACAACCGACGCAGACCCGCTCTTGCTGCCCTGATCGGTCAGCGTCAGGCAGTACGTACCGTTGCTGTGTTGCGAGCGGCTTACGGTCACCGGCCAACTGCCGCTGTAACTTTGCGATACCGGGGCAATCAGATTCATGGCGGTGCCGTTGACGTGCGCCATGGCGGCACCGGCCGAAACAACGATCGCCGCGGTTGCAGCGGCGGCGATCAGAATCTGCTGCGAAAAACGCATGGGCGTCTCCTTAATGGGGTCAAGAGGAACAATGTCGCAGAGTCTAAGTTGGGTTGATGAAAAAAGTCTGAAGCTCAGCAGCAGTGCGTCGCGGATGCGATGCGGCGCCTACCGATCTCGGAAAAGGAGAGGACGAACGCTCGATGCGGCCGCCCTTTTCATCTTATGCGGCGATTGGTGCGCTAATAGAGCGGTTGTGGCTGCGGATCGAACTGCTGCAGGATCGGCGGTACCGGCATTGGCATCGGCACCGGCCCAGAGATTGGGTTGGGTACCGGAATCGGGTTGGGTATCGGACTCGGCGTCGGCGATGGATTCGTCTTTCGGGCGCGAGCGTGGTTTCGATGTTGCCGCCGGAACCGTTCTGCGCGCTGACCCGCAATGACCCGTTCTCTCCGCAGGTGACCGATTCGCCGTTGCTCAGCTGCAGCGTTTTTACGCGCGAGATTGAGAGCGACTGCCCGTAGCTGGTGATTGAAGCCTGGCCGTTGTCGTTCATGCTGGTCGTCGTCGCGCCGTTATTCAGCGAGACAGTCGCCGACTGGTTCCACGTGACGCCGTTAGCGTTCGGCGGCGTGGTTTGCGTCGAGATTCGAAATCCCCCGCAAAGGAATCGGAGTTGAGCAGATCGGGTTGGGAGCTCATGTTATTCCACCGCGCGCCGTAAGAGTAGTATGGGGTAGCAGGAATGGGAGCCGTAAGCCGAATACCAGGCCACTGAATGCCCACGATGCGGACCGCGCCGAAAACGGGCGAAGCGAGGGCCTCCTGGCCCCGCCGTTTGGGCACTCCTGGCGGTCAGCTCGGAGCAGCAGAGCGAAACGCTTGTTCACCAGCGTAAATGGGCCGAGGAAGCCGCGGCGTCGCACGGCTGGCATTTGACCCGTGTCGTCGAGGGCGTTGCTTCGGGCAAAGAAGGCCCGCGGCGCGTCGTGCGCGAGCTGCTTGCGGATCTGCAGTCGATCGACGCCGAAGCGCGCCCTGCGAAGCTTCTGATGATCCGCGCCGACCGGCTTGGCCGCGGATCGATAATCGACAGCCAGATCGTCTTACGTGATCTCCGTGAGTTGGGGGTTTCCGTTTGGACGCGAGACCAAGGCGAAGTAAAGTTGGATTCGACGATGGACCAGCTTATATCGGCCGCAACGCTGGCCGTCGCAGCTCATGAAAACGACGTGCGTAGAGACAAGGCCAGGCAGGCTCGGAAACGAAAGCGCGATGCGGGCGAGCCGATGGGAATTGCTTCGTACGGTCTGCGTTACGAGGGGAAGAAGTTTGCTGCCGACCGGGAGCGCGCAGGCATCGTGCGCGAGGCGTTCAAGCTGCGCCTCCAGGCGAAAGGATATGACACGATCGCAAAGCGGCTGACCGCTATTGCCTTGCCGCAGGTCTACCTCAATGGCAAATCCGTCGTGGTCCATTGGACGGCGACTCGAGTCAAAAAGCTCCTGTCCAATCGCGGATACGTTGGCCCTATAGTCGACGAGGCGACCTTTGCTCGTGCGCAGCAGATCGCGCCGCTCCTGACTAACGCGACCCGAAACGGCGATCGCCGGCGACACTATCCCTGGCCTCTTGCCGGATCGCTCAAATGCCACTGCGGACGCGTTCTAATCGGCATGGTTTGCGGCGTTGAGCCTTGGCGGTATATGCGGGCCGTGCCGCCCCGCCGCCACGTCATCTCCCCGGCGCCGCTTGCGGCAACCGGTGTCCATCCATGCTGCTAGACACTACTTCTACCCCAGTCTAATAAGTGCGGGGAACCCAGCCAACTCCACTCCGAATTTACGGGGTTATCGCGAAGACGGTCTCATTGCCATCTGCACCACTGAAACTAGTCGTACCATAAATCGTTCCGCCATATTTAATGAGATTAGTCTGTGGCATGAAGCCGTCGTTGAGGTTGAAGCGATGGAGTACCGTCTCTTTGCCCGAGGCCGTTAGTTTGAACACCGTGCCGCAGCCGACCGTAGCCCTCAGGGGGCAACCTGAGCCACCACCCACGTTCGTAGTGCCGTAGAAATTGCCATGGTAGTAGAGCAAATCGCCAAAGGGTTCTGCACCATCCTTCGCACCCTTAAAACTATTGACAAAGCCACCAGAAAGGCGCACCGTGGCTTTGAGGGGTTAACCTCTACGCGGCGACTGTGACTCGTCGCATTCTTGATTTGCGGAAGCGCCGCTCCTCGGCGTCAGCCCTGCGACCCTGGCTCAGGCCTCAGTGACGCAGTTTTCACTCAAAAAGGATGCATCGCAGGCGCATTCTTTATCCCGAGAAGCAGTAAAATCGCCCCGGAGAAAATGAGTAAAATCCCGTGAAACAACGATACAATCTCGTCGGAACGTTCGTTACTGCGGCGCTCCTTGCTGCGTGTAGCGGGACAAGCAACGGTCTCTCCCCATCGACACCGACGTCGGCTGGAACCTCCGGGTCGCACGCGCATCGGCAAGCGAACGGTCCGGACAGTTTAGGCGGCGCTTTTCTTTATGTGGCCAATTCGACCTCGGACAATGTGTCAGCGTACAAAATCAATCCAAAAAACGGTGCACTGACGTCAGTAAGCGGATCGCCGTTCACGGCGGGCTCCGGTTCCGTTGCTGTCGCAGTTGTGGGAAGCTTCGCTTACGTCGTAAACCAAAACTATCCCAGATCTAAAGGCAGTATTGATGCCTACACAATCAACCGCGAGAGCGGCGTGCTGACCCCGGTGAATCGGACCTTTAGGACAGGAGCGAGTCCCTATGCGATCGCGGTCGATCAGAACGACTTCGTTTACGCGCCGAACATTTTCTCCAACAATGTTTCAGCGTACACAATCAATCCGAATAACGGTGCACTGAAAACGATCGCGGGCTCGCCGTTTTCAACATGCTGCCAACCCGAGGGTGTAACGGTCGATCCGGAAGCCAATGTCGTGTACGTAACCAACACCGAAACAAACGATGTTTCAGCCTATACCGCCAATCCGATCAGCGGCGCGTTGACGGAGTTGCCCGGATCGCCATATGGTGCAGGCACGACTCCCGAGCAACCGGCGGTCGACCCTACCGGCAGGTTCCTCTATGTGCCCAACACCAACTCCAACAATATTTCGATCTACAAAATCAAACAGAGCGGCGGCTCGCTGCAAGAGATAACGGGGTCACCGTTTGCAACGGGAACCAACCCTTACGACGTGGCAGTCGATCCGGCGGCTAAGTACGCGTATGTAGTCCTCGGGGGCGACAACAGTGTTGCCGCCTACCACATCAACCCTCAAAGCGGAGCGCTGACGGAAGTGGCGGGGTCGCCCTTTGCAGCCGGCACCGGTCCACTCGAATTAACGGTAGCACTTTCTAGGTTTGTCTATGTGACCAACGACGGATCGAACAACGTCTCAGCGTATGAAATCAACGAGCGTAACGGTGCGCTAAAACCCCTAGCGGGCTCGCCGTTTTCCGCGGGCGCGGGCCCTCGGGGCGTAGCCGCATATACTCCGTGAGTGAGTGCCGTAACAGCGCAGATCAGGCTCGATCGGTGGCCGGGCCTCATTCGGCCCGCCGTTGTTCAGGTCGTCACGTTCAACTTTTGGGCTTACCCAGCCGGAGGGGACCCAGCTAAATCGCTCATCTCTGCGCCTGAGCAATCATTTGGGCAGTCGGTTAGGGAGGTGGCGGTGGCTCCGATCCGTCGCTCTGCTACGAGTGAATTGATCTACGCTTGGTGCCGTCTTAACCCGCGATCGTACGTCGGAGAATTGACGCCGCGACTCGGGTTGTTAATATCGGGCGGTGCAATCGATGTTTTAGACGACGAATCTGAATAGACAGGGCAGAGAGACTATTTGACCTGCGCACAAGCGGCGTAGACCGTTCCGCGTGTTTTAACCATGTGGGTCGTCCCGACGACCATCCAACCGGTAAAGTCGTCGTTCGGTTTGCTCGCGTTGATGCCGGCGCCCTCGCTAAGGAAACGATCCTGCATGTGATAGCCGCCGCCAACAACTGAGTAGTTTGCTGGACAGTCGACTTCATTTGTACCGTAACGATAATCCATCTTCGCGGTGCGCCAAACCCAAACATAGTGGCCGACGCGTTTCTCACCGTCCGAGCTGATTTCGGCACGGGTTAACGCAGCAGACGATGCCGCGTCCGCGTCGACGGGAGCAGATGATTGGACGGCGCCGCCGTTACAGCCGGCCAGGGTTGCGAAGATGCAGCCAACTAGCATGCCAAATACAAGACGATTCATTGTTTGCGCTTCCTCCTTTTTACGGGCATGCTTTGACGACAATCACAACCTGCCTAGCAAAGGAAGCATCGCATGTCCAACAGTAGGCTTTCGCGCGCTGCTTTGCGATCATTCTAGCCCTTTTCCCATTGCACGGGCCGACGCTGCGATCACGGTTGTGCAGTACACATCCAGCCTCTGCTCGTCCGTCGAGACCCACGTATCCGAGAAGGATGACGTTGTCACAAACGAATTCTTCCGTGGCATGGCCCTAATAGTCCACACCCCGTCGGGCCGCTTCTTCATGCTACCATAAGCTAAATCTGCCCGTGGATCGAGAACTGTAACAACCGACATCCCTCTTTGAGCCTGAGTATCTCTCGCCCGCTGAGTCGCGGCAGCGCGATTAGGCGAGAACAACATCACTCAGTGTCTAGTTTTGGCGGGGTCTTCAGGGCCCCCAAAAAGGGAGCCTGCCCGCGATTTCCCGGTACCTCCCTTTGGAGGTCTTCCGTTTTTACACCACGACCTCTCCAGAAATGGCGACGTCTTTTGAGATCGCGGCCCGGCTGATACGATGAAACTGACGCTCGGTGCCGAACGCTTCTAGCGGCTGAGCCATTTATCGGTGGAGGAGCAAAGCAGAAGAAGAGCTTGGATTTTTGCCGCAACGCGCTATACATTTGCGTGGCTGCGGCATTGCTGCAAGGGTGCGCTGGATCGCAGCCGCCGATGGGTGCGTTGCCGCAGAGCCAAACCGTCGCGGCCACAGCGCATGGCGATCGCAGCGGACGGTGGACGTTGCCGAAAGCGCAACACAAAAAGATCAAGCATATCGTCATCATCGTTCAAATGGATCGGAGCTTCAACAATCTGTTTTTGGGCTATCCGGGTGCCAAGACGCAGTCGTACGGTTATGACTCGAATAACAAGAAGATATCACTAATGCCGATCTCGCTCGCGACGAAGTGGGACTTGCAGCATAACGCGAATGCGTTCTACGCCTCGTGCAACGGCACCGGTAAGATTCCGGGCACCGACTGCCGGATGAACGGCTTCAATAGAGAGTCGTGTAACCCGGTTGCAGGGAAATGCCCTAAGAGCGAGTATCTGGCGTATGCTTACGTGCCGAACGGTCAGATCAAGCCATACTTTGATATGAGCAGTATGTGTTGGCCGACGAGATGTACGCTTCAAACTTTGACGCTGGCAGCTTTGAGCACTTCAGTACATCATCGAGGCGCAAGACCACGACACCGTCGGTGGCGCCTCCGGTGTACCGGGCTGTGGAGGTGGTCCACACGACTGGATCAAGACGATTGGTGGTGGGCGTATTCACCCCTGCTTCAATAATCCGACGCTCGGCGATGAACTGGACGCAGCGGGCCTATCGTGGGCGCACTATGCAGTAGGTGGGACCGACGGCATCTGCGGCAACGGCAGGTCGGGCCGCGGCGTGTGGATCGCCTATTGGGCGATTCAGCACATTTGCTACGGACCCGTTTGGGACGAAGACGTCATTTCGCCGCCGCAACAATTTCTTGCCGACGTGAAGAACGGCGAGCTTCGGACAGTCACTTGGGTCACGCCGACCTTCCGAAATTCCGATGAAGCCGGTTCCGACTCGGGCACCGGGCCATCCTGGGTTGCGTCGCTCGTCAATGCGGTCGGCGAATCAAAGTATTGGAACTCCACCGCGATTTTTTTATCTTTTGGGACAGCTACGGCGCGTGGTATGATCCCGAGCCCCCGGCTCACCTGGATAATGATGGATTAGGATTCCGCGTCCCCTTGTTGATCATCTCACCATATGCGAAACAAGGGCATGTTTCCCATGTCCACTACGAGCATTGCAGCATCTTAAAGTTCACCGAGAATCGCTTCGGCCTTCCGAGATTGACGAGCTGCGACACGCGCGCCAACTCGCCGGACGATGCCTTTGACTTCTCACAGTCGCCGCGGAAGTTCGTCCCGATCAAAGGGCTGTACGACGCGCACTAGTACATGCGACTTGGCCGAGGTCATTTCAGCGTGGCGCGCAGACGGAGAAGCGGCTCGAGCGACTCTGTGGATGGTGAAGCCTACGTAAACTTATTCTCAAACAATCCGGGAGGCTTTGTCCCACCGGAACCGGCTCTTCGCAGATAGGCTTCAATGGAGCATACTGCGTTTTTAAGGTGCCCGCGCGCGCGTGAGCACCGATTGCTTTTGGTTGGCTTCGAACGTCACAGCTTTAGAGCCGCGCCTAAATAGAGCGCCTGGCGCCGGACCCACATGCACAAGGCGGGCACGCTATACAACAGGCTCGGTCGTTGATTGGAGTTATTGATCAGCAAGACTCCTAAGACGGTTGCCAGCCTCGGCACACTGCCGCTGAGACGTCTACAGCTACGCGATCAGCATCAACAGCGAGGAACAAATCGTCGGTGACTCTGGCAATAGCTCAACGGACCGCGCAGTCCTCTGGCAGAACGCCACAAGGTCGGCCGCTTGCGCCGGTTGTAATAGGGCGGGACTGCAGAAAGGTTGGTCACCATGCTCCTTTCGTTCCGCAAGTATGTCATTGCCACGGCGACAGGGATCTCACTGCTTACCAGCTGCGCGGGCGGATCGTCGCCGCCGGCGGTGCCGCTTGCAATTCATGCGAGTCAATCCAACCTGCGTGCGCGCGGTGAGGCCTGTCCCTGCGTTTACGTCGCCAATGTTTCCAATCAATCTATCACCGTCTATCCCTCCGGCGCGACCCGCAATGCCAAACCCATACAAAACCTCCGCGGCTCAAACACCGGACTGGATCCGGGAGGTATCGCGGTGGATGGCAGCGGGAATATGTACGTCGCGAATACGGAAAATGACTCCGTAACGGTCTATGCTGCCGGTGCCACGGGCAACGCTGCACCGATGCAGACGATTAGCGGTTCGTCCACTCGCCTGGACAACCCGTACGGCATCGCCTTGGATCCGGTCAATGGCGACATCTACGTCGCCAATCACGGGGTCTTCAAAGAAGATCTGGGAAGTGTCACCGTCTACTCCGCGGGTTCGAACGGAAACGTCGCGCCGATCGGAACAATAGCAGGCGCGAACACCGGGCTCTACAATCCCTTTGGCATCATCTTGGATCCTAGTGGAAACATTTATGTCGCGAACGACAAATCCATCACTGTTTACGCCTCGGGCAGCGTGGGCAACGTCGCACCGGCGCAGACCATCAGTGGCTCCGATTCTGGCGCACAAGGCTTCTTTGAGCTCGGTCTGGATTCTAGTTTGAACATCTATGCGGCGAAGCCAGCATATAGAGGCCGCATTGAGGTCTACGCCGCCGGGTCCAACGGCGACGTCGGGCCAATCCGAACGATTGCGGGCAGGAAAACGAAGCTGTTTTACCCCGCGGGCATCGCTTTGGATAATAGCGGCAACGTATATATCACCAATGACGGCACCGAGATCTACGTCTACGCCGCCGGCGCCAGCGGCAAGGTCAAGCCCATTCACAAGATAGGAGGCTCCAAAACCGGCATCGATGACGCGGTGTACATCACAATCCGCTAAATCGTCTTGTATACTCCGCCGAGATAGGCATAATTGCGACGATCTGTGCCGCAGGTGGGGGCGCGGGTTATGGTGGACTCCGACTCAAGCGGGGCGGTGGTGGCGGCGGATCGTCGTACACCGAGCCTGGTGCCACGAACGTCATGCACGTGGCGCCCGCCAAAGCTTTGGCTCACGCCGGCAAGACACATCACTCGGCGCGCGGAAAACCCGGCTGCGCTAAACCGGGCAGTTTCGGGCCATAGCTCAATGCGACTGTTTGAGATCAAGGGAATACGGGACCTTTGCTCGGCGCTTTCCACGTTTGCCCGTCCTTAAAAGTGACGCTCCAAACCCTGCAATCGGGCCGCTGGCTCAGCGGAATGACTTTCAATGCTAAGTAGACGCGTCGCGCGCCAGGCGGCAACCCCGCTAGAATATCGGTGTACGAGGAATCTACGCCGACAGATACGACCGCGACGGGCTTGCTCGATCGATTTCGCATCGTGAGGACAACGTTGTGGGCGAGGCCCCGCGGTGATGTAGGCGCGACACATGTTTCGATCGCCACGGGACTAACTGGTTTCGGGTTGGCGCACCCGCCAACGACTATCACTAATAAGGCCCACCGCAGCACTCTTCCGATCGTGTCGGTCACGGGGTGCTTATTTCCCGAAGGTTCTTCCAATGCCGGGGCGTCGGGGCGCGAGGCCGCTACTCTTGCGCCGATTCGTCTTCCTCAAGCGCGAGTGCGATCGCAGCCTCCGGCGTAAGTGCCGCGCCCTCTGCGATCAGGCGCGCGAGTTCTTCGAGCGTGAGTCCCTCGCGCAGGAGTGCGGTGAGGCGGTCGTGCGTCGTCGTCTCGGTGAACTCGCGAATGTATCCGTGTCGCTGCAACGCGTTATCGGCGTAGCCTTCGAGTCTAGCCGCAAGCGTATGATTGCCGTGCAGCGCGAAGACGAGCGCCAGGTGGTCGATCGCGATCGCGTTGTGAGCATCGTCTGGCTCGCGCGCGGCTCGGATTCCGATCGCCTCACGAGCCGCCGCGTCAGCTCCGGGGAGATCGTCCACGGCGGCGAGATAGGCTGCGAGGTTCTCCAGCAGTATCGCAAGTGTGCCTTCATGGGCGCTGACCCGCGCTGCCGCCAGCGTCTCGCGAACGATGCCGATCGCTAGCTGTGTTTGGCCGCGCGCGTGTTCGATCTCGGCGAGGTTAAGCGCAGACATGTGCTCCATACGGGTGTTCCCGAGCTTGCGGTGCTCGTTGCGGAGCCGCTCGTACGTGCGTGCCGCCATCTCGAGATCGCCACGGAACCAACTGAGGAACGCGCGCGCTTCGAGCAACTGAATGCGAAGGTAAGCGGAGGTCCCGGCGATCCCTTCGGCTTCGATCAACGCACTTTCGGCGTCGTCAGGCCTTTGCACGGATACTGCCATACACCCATATTGGCACAACACCCTAGCGAGCAGCGAGGCGTCGCCACTTGCCCGCGCATCCCCGACCGCCTCCGCCGCCAACTCAAATCCACGCACCTTTTGGCCAGTATTGACGAGCAAGTACGACAACGCGGCTGATAGCCGAGCGCGCAGCTGCGACTGGTCCGCCGTGAGCGCCGCGAGATACGCTTCGCACCGTGCCATGCCTTCCGCATCGAGTCCGATGGCTTGCCAAGTCGCGTAAATGTTGGCGAGCAGCTCGCCGCCCTCGACAACCTCCAAACGCGCAAACGCACCGTCGAGCGCCGCACGCACGTCGTCCAGCTCGGTCTGCAATGCCGCGTCGAGATCGGCAGCTCGTGCCGTCCGATCGCCGTGTGCCCGCAGCTCCGCGAACCGGTCGCGCAGATAGCGCAGATGGCGACCCGCAACGAGATCGCGCTCGCCCGAATCATCGAGTTTCTCCAATGCATAGGCACGTATCGATTCGAGTAGCCGATAGCGCACCGCGTCCCCCTGCGGTTCCGCAAGCACCAACGACTTATCGACCAGCGACGCCAGCACGTCGAAGACGTCGAGTTCGTCGAGATCCTCGCCTCTCCCGACGGCAACGGCTCCCTCAAGAGTGAATCCGCTTACGAAGATTCCCAACCGCCGGAAGACCACGCGCTCGCGTTCGTCGAGCAGGTCGTAGCTCCAGTCGATGAGCGCGCGCAGCGTTTGTTGGCGCGGCGACACGTCGCGGCTGCCGCCGGTAAGCAGCCGAAAACGCTCGTCGAGCCGTTCGCACAGCTGGCGCGCGGTGAGCATCTTCACTCGCGCAGCCGCAAGCTCGATCGCCAGCGGAATGCCGTCCAGCCGCCGGCAGATATCGGCCACGATCGGCGCATTCTCGTCGGTGATGGAAAACGTCGCGCTCGCAACCCCCGCGCGTTCGACGAAGAGCGCGACCGACTCATAGTGCAGCGAGTCGATCGCGGTCGGATGCGCATCGTCTTTGCTCGGAAGGTCGAGCGACGGCACCTGGTACGTCGCTTCCCCCGCGACTCCCAGCCCTTGACGGCTCGATGCGACGACCTTGACCTTCGGACAACCGTGCAGGATTGCCGAGATCACGCGCGCGGCGGGTTCGACCAGATGCTCGCAGTTGTCGAACACGAGCAGCGCGTGCTTTCCCTTGAGTTCGCGAACGAGGTTCTCCACCGGATCGCCCTCCGGCGCGAGTGTGAGCCCGAGTGCGAGCGCGACGGTCGATGGAATGTAGTCACCGCTGGTAAGCGGAGCGAGTTCGATGAACCACACCCCGTCGCCGGAGTCGTCGAGCAGACTTGCCGCGACTTGCAGGGAGAGGCGCGTCTTGCCGACGCCGCCTGAGCCGACCAGCGTGACCAAACGGTGCTGCTCGATGAGCGCCGCGATAGCGCCGATTTCCACCTCGCGACCGACGAAGGTGGTGAGCTGCAGCGGCAAGTTATTCGGGAGGACGTCCAACGATCGCAGCGGCGGAAAGTCGTCCGCGAGATCGGGCGCGAGCAGCTGATAGACTTGCTCGGGGCGCGCGAGGTCGCGGAGTCGATGCTCGCCCAGATCGCGCAGGCTTGCGCGCGCTGGAAGCGCGCCCTGCACCAGATCAGTGGTGACGCCCGAGACGAGCACCTGGCCCCCGTGGCCGATCGCGAGCAGTCGCGCGACGCGATTAAGCGCGGGACCGAAGTAATCGCCGCCGCGCTCGTCGGCCGTGCCCGTATGGACGGCCGCACGTACACGCAATCCATCAATCGAGGAAAAATCCTCGGTGGCAAGGCCGCGCTGCGCATCGAGGATCGCCGCAACGGCGTCTTGGGGGCGCGCGAACGCCGCGCAGAACGCGTCGCCAATCGTTTTGAACACGTAGCCGTCGTGCTCGGCAATCGCCGTTCGCATCAGCGCGTCGTGCCGGCGCACTGCATCCTGCATCGCCGCCCAGCCGCGGTCCCAGCGCACGGTGCTGCCTTCGATATCCGAAAACAGAAACGTGACCGTGCCGGTAGGCCGAGCCAAGGCCGGTGGCCCCGGTTTCACTCGAGTCGCCATGCGCCGCGTTTCGTGCTAGGGGCGTGGCCCTCCGGCAGTGCCGTTAGCGATGGAGAAACTCGTCACCAAATGGGGCCCATCCATCTATGCTACTAAAAGCTACTTCTGCCCGTCAGAAGGGAAGTAGACGCTGCCTTTTGACGGGCCGAACGGCGTGTACTAGCGGCAAACTACGGCCTCGCAAATCGCGAGGCCGTAGTTTCTAACGCGTATCGACTCCTCGCATGTTCTCAAACAATCCGGGAGGCGTTGTCCCAGCTGAACCGGCTCAGGACAAACGGCCCCCTGATGGAGCATGCGTGACCGCCTTTACGCAAGCCGCCGCCGATACATGAGCAGATCGCGCGCGTGTGCGTTGCTTGCTTTTGTTTGGCTTTTGCCCTGAGCTAGCAGGAGGCTCGTGAGGCCGAGGCGCAACGTCGTCTGAAGAGCTAACCTATTTGCATTGCAGCTGCGGCGTTTGCATTTGGGTCCTTCTGGCACTGCCAGGCTCTCTGCGTCGCCCTGCGATTCGGCGCCTAGACGTCGATGACGTAGTCTTTTTACCGAAGGCAAATGCGTCGCTGGCGCATCGGCGATCAGAAAGCAGGAGCAATCATGCAACGATCATACAGGCTCGTCGGCGCGTTTCTTAGCGCGGCGCTTTTAGCCGCGTGCGGCGGCAACAACGGTATCTCTTCGTCAGTGCCGCCATCCGGTGTCGCACCCAATTCGCAGACGCCCCTGGCGCACAACCCGGTTCGCCACCGCAAACTCCTCGTTCGCCTCGCCTACGTGATAAACAACGGTTCCAGCAGCGTTTCCGCCTATTCCATCGACCCTAGCGGTGTGATGACCCAGGTACCGGGCTCGCCGTTTGTGACGGGTTATGGTCCCGAGGGCGAGGCGACTGATCCTAAGGGCGACTTCGTCTATGTGAGCAACGCCGGCGACGACACTGTTTCCGCCTATAAGATCAACGCGACCAGCGGTGCGCTGACGCCGGTGGCGGGGTCGCCGTTTGGAGCGGGTAGCGAGCCCGGTGCCATGGCAGTCGATCCTAACGGTAAGTTCGCCTACGTGGCCAACGCTGGCTCCCAGAATGTTTCCGCTTATACGATCAGCACGTCCAGCGGCGCGCTGACGCAGGTGGCGGGATCGCCGTTTTCGGTGGGCAGCGGTCCCGATGGCGTAGCAGTTGATCCTACGGGCAAGTTCGCCTACGTGGCCAACCTTTCTTCAAACGGCCCCGGCACTGTTTCGGCCTTTAAGATCGACGAGACCACCGGCCAGCTGACGCAGGTGGCGGGATCGCCGTTTTCGGCGGGCAGCGGTCCCGAGGGCGTGGCAGTTGATCCTACGGGCAAGTTCGCCTACGTGGCCAATGGATTCGGCGGTAGTGGCGGCAACGGCAATGTTTCTGCGTATACAATCGACGCGACCACCGGCGCCCTGAAACCAGCGAAAGGATCGCCGTTTGAGGCGGGCTACACTCCCACGGCCGTGGCAATCGATCCTAACGGTAGGTTCGCCTACGTGGGCAACGATAGCTCCGGCAATGTTTCCGCCTTTACGATCAACGCGAAAAGTGGTGCGCTCAAGCCGGTGGCAGGCTCGCCGTTTAAGGCGGGCACGTATCCCACTAGTGTGGCGGTCGATCCAAAAGGCAAGTTCGCCTATGTGAGCGCCATCGACTATTACTATGACCAGGAGGTTTCCGCCTACACCATCGACGCGACCACCGGGGCGTTGACGTCGCAAGGGATGTACGAAGCGAGCAAAACTCCCTATGGCA
This sequence comes from Candidatus Cybelea sp., assembly GCA_049695635.1. Lineage (GTDB taxonomy): Bacteria > Vulcanimicrobiota > Vulcanimicrobiia > Vulcanimicrobiales > Vulcanimicrobiaceae > Cybelea. Next base: position 21,823 of record JBAVSO010000137.1, read on the forward strand.
TAGCCGTGAAGAACCTGAAGTGATCGGGCCGCGCCCCACCACCCCAGCCCACGGCGTTCGCGTTCGGGAGGCTGTTATGCGGCATTGCGCTTTGATGACCACTACAACAACCGACGTCCCCATTCGAGCGTAGGCTATTTCTCGCCGGCAGCGGTGGCGGGAGCGCGATCAGCCGAGAGTAACATCACTCGGTGTCTAGTTTTGGCGGGGTCAAATCAGGACGGAGTTAAACGGTGGTGCCCAACGCCCCGACAATAATAAGGTCTCGCTACGTCCACCGCGTTCCCACGTCGGCCGGCGCTGGTGCCAAGTTCAGCACAAAGGCATCGACGTGCGGTCGCACCGGTTCCATGACGTCCGCTGCGAGGCTTTGGCGATTGGCCTCGTCCGCATGGAAGAGCGCGAGGCCCGGATCGAGGCTGCGAGCGACTAGGGCGGCCTTTCGATTTCCAAGAGCGTGTAGAGGCAGTTCAGGGTCGCGTTCAGCGGATTGGTTGCATTTCGGGGTCCCAGCGTCAGTGGGGATCGGCGCATGCCAAACGTTCGCCAATGATCCGGAACCTGATCGCGCCCCGCGAGCTCAATCGGCATAGCGGCCCGCGCATCCGGGACAAACTCCCACTTATAAGCTATTACTGCGCAACGCATCCATCAGAAACCCAGAGTGCGACCTAGCCCATTGGTTTATCAATCGCTCTCCCCGGCGGTTACTGGTCCACGTCATCGTTTCGTGCTGCGTCATCGGAGTTATGTGCAGGGCGACAAAAGGCCGCCGATCGGTGACGTGTCCGCGGAGCTGTGGGCCGAGGCGGCTTCCGAGATCAGACGTCGTGTGCTACGATAAAGCCGGAAACAAGCCAATGCTCTGGGGGGTCCGGTTAACGGACCTTCCAAGTCAGAGCGTCTGCGATAACGGTCGGTAAGGTGACCACGAACTGCCTGACCGACCTGAACGTATCTTTGAAACGAGGAAGCAGAGATGAAGAAACTTGGCTTTAGCCGTTATGCTCTGAGCGCAGGCTTATCTATCGCGTTGCTCGTGGGCTGCAGCGGATCCCCGACGTCGAATCCTACGTCAGAAGGCAGCGTATACGACAAATCACTTGAAGGAGCCGCCGCGCATATTTTGGCGAGACGCGATAGTAATCCGAATGTGCTGTACGTAGCGGGCAATAACGAAATTGGCATCTTTCCCCTACATCGAAACGAGCCTCAATTGGGGACGATCAATGCCGGCATTGATGGGCCGCACGGACTTTACGTCGACAGTAGTAATACTCTTTATGTCGCGAACTCGGACAACAGCACCGTCACCGTATACCCGTTTGGTGCGACCTACCCATCGGCTACGTATTCACAGGATCTTGACGGCCCGCAGTTTCCGACAGTAGACAATAACGGCGATCTTTTCGTGTCAAATTTAAATGGCACAGTGGTTGAATACCCACCGGGAAGCACATATCCGTCCCAAGTGCTTTACATGCCAAACAATCCTAAAGGATATGCGGCCCACGGCATTGCTGTGGATCAGCAAGGAAACCTCTACGTAACTTATCAGACGGATGCGACTAATTACAACGACCCCATCGCGGAATTCGCTGCGGGATCTACGCAGGGAGTGGACTTGGGCATAGTGTTACATCGCGCGGAGGGCCTTTTCGTGGACAATAGCGGTAACATCATAGGTGAAACGCCCGAAGGTAACGTTAATCTGCTGGAAGTATTTCCCCCCGGCGCAACATCGCCATCGGTTACAATTCAATTCGCTGATAGGTCGCGCCCGACGCAAGTTGCAATGCAGCAAGACGAACAAAAGCTCTACGTCTCTGCGGGATTGGAAAATGTATTTGCAGGACCGTACCCACTTACGGGTACGCGCCCGCCGAAATTCGATACCATCTCGTCTGGAGTTTCGGGGATCGCCGTAACGAGCGTTAAGTAAGGCGCGAATAGAAAGATATATTTAGTTCGCCTCGGGCCACCCATCGAATTAACGGTTTTCCCAGAAGCTCCCGAAAGTACGGGTTCACCTCAGCGGAGTTTGACGATGGGCCGATGACGATTATTACCGGCGGCGGCGCCAAGGTCGAGCCGACGGCCGCCGATCGACGACCTCAATCGTAGGTGGCGCTCCTGCCTTCGGCGGAATCCTAGGTCACGGGACCAGGGCTGTAGCGTCGGTCCAGGATCGGGAGCCAAGGATTTTTGTGGATTTCCGCCCGATGAGGGCGACAAAGAGATCCGCCGATGCGCAAGAGCCGCTTTTCGGAAGCACAGATCGTCGCCATCTTACGCGAGTACCGAACCGCTTCGCAGGCTGTCGTGCTTCCCGACTATGCTACTAGAAACTACTTCTGCCCAGCGGCTTGGAGGTGCTGGATTTTCGCTTTGTGCGACCCACAGGAGGGCTCTCAGAATCGGGCGACCCCTGCGCGGGCGGCACGACCGTTGAGGACATCGCGGCAGGTCGACGAATGGCTGCCATCCGGGGCTAACGACAAAAAGGAACTACACGCACATGAAGACTCGTTTTACTTGCATTCTCGCGGTACTGTTCGCGCTCGCCGTCGCGAGCGCGTCGGCCGCACCGGCGATCGAATCCACGCCCGCACCAAAGCCGAAGAAGCCCGACTTCACGACGTTCGCGTTCTTCGTTGGCAACTGGTCGTGCACTTCGAAACAGGCCAATCGCCCGGGACCAGCGACCTCGACCCAGACCTGGGCCATGGACGATACCGGCTACTGGATGACGGGCACGGGCGACAACCCAGCCGTCAAGTGGTTCCCGTACGACACGAAGGGCCAAACGCGCATTACCTACGACTCGGACGCAAAGCTCTGGATCTACGAGTACAATGACGACCTCGGCGGCTACGGCTTCTTCACCACGCCCGGCTGGAAAGGTGATACGGCAGTGTGGACCGCACGTTCGTTCTTCCCGACCAAAGACCAAAGCGCCACGAGCAACTACACGATGAAGAAGATCAGCGACACTAAGTACACCGGATCGTACAGTTACACGAACGGAAAAGGAACGGTCATCGGCGGCCGAGATAGCTGCACGAAAACCTAACCGCCGAAGGTCGTACGACCATAGGAACCTTGGCGCGAGCCGAGTTTCCTCATCAATGTGAGAAGTGGGCGAGGCTTTTGATGCGAATTATGCTTGGCGCGGAACACGGTATCTACCCCATCGCAACGGTACCTACACAGGGCGGCCGGACGCATCACCTCAATGCAGCACGGAGACGGAGGGGCTCGAGCGATTCACTGATGTTATTCTCGCCTGATCGCGCTCTCGCTACGCAGCCGGCGAGAAGTAGCCCAGGCTTGAATGGGGACGTCGGTTATAGTTCTCGCTCCACGGGTAGGCATAGCTTCTGGTAGCGTGGAGTAAAAAGCATCCCGACGAGCGTGAACTCGCCGGGGCGGCGTCACCCGGAAGAAGGGACCGCTACGGCCTCGCAGCAACGCAAAGCCGTCGTCGCGTGGAGCGATGACGGATCGCTCGACGGCGTGGATCTCCGACGCGACATTCTGCCGAAGCTGCAACGCCTACCAGTACGCGTGATCGCTGAGGCCATGGGCGCGAACGTATCGCGCGGGTCGAAGGTGCGAAGCGGAAAGGTCCCGCATCAGCCGCATTGGGAGGCGCTCGTGAGAGTCTCGCGGTCGTAGGCCCGGCTAGTCGCTGGTTCCGAGTTCGATGGGGTGAGCCCGGCGCTGCGTCGAACATAGCCGGCCGCTGAAGCGTTCACGCTCCAGGAGGCAAGGCACGTGAGAATCTCATCTTTTGGTAACGGTACTTTAGCCGTTTGCGCGGCGGCAATGCTGGCAGCCTGCGGCGCTGGAAGCGGCACGCCGTTCAACCTATCGAGTACCGGGCTCCCGGCCGAGCGAACAAACACGCGTCCCGCCTACAGCGAGCTCTACAGTTTCGAAGGTTCTCCTGGCGACGGCGCATACCCGTATGCGGGCCTCGTAAACGTCAACGGCACGCTCTACGGCACGACCTCCTACGGGGGCGCGGAGTGCTATTCAAGTTACGGCTGCGGAACCGTCTTCTCGATCACGACCTCCGGCGCGGAAAAGGTGCTCTACGCCTTCGGAAAAGGCGGCTACAACGACGGCGCAGACCCCACTGACGATCTGATCGCCGTGGCTGGGACGCTCTACGGCACGACTTCTGGCGGAGGCACGCGCAGCGACGGGACGGTCTTCGCGATAACGCCCTCGGGCACGGAAACTGTGCTGCACAGTTTCAAAGGATCTCCTGACGGATTCGACCCGTTTGGGGGCCTCGTCAACGTCAAAGGCACGCTTTACGGCACGACCGAATACGGTGGAAGAGGCGACGGAACGGTTTTCGCGATCACGACATCTGGCAAGGAAACCGTGCTCTACAGCTTCGGCGGCGGCTCGGGGGACGGCGCACACCCGTATGCGGGCCTCATCAATGTCAACGGTATGCTCTACGGCACCACCTACTCCGGTGGCGGCGCAGGGTGCTACTCTAATTTCGGATGTGGAACAATCTTCTCGATCACGACTGCCGGCAAGGAGCGCCTACTCCATATCTTCGGCACCGGTACGGACGGCGAAAACCCGCGCGCGGGCCTCATCAACGTCAACGGCACGCTCTACGGCACCACCACAGGCGGGGGCGCGAACGGTGACGGAACGGTTTTCGCGATCACGACGTCCGGCAACGAGAGCGTACTCTACAGCTTCAAAGGCAGGCCGGACGGCAGAAACCCAGTTGCGGGCCTCATCAACGTCAACGGCACGCTCTACGGTACCACCTTGGACGGGGGCAGGCGCTGTCCAAAGCACGGAGGATGCGGAGCCATCTTCTCGATCACGACGTCCGGCGTGGAAACCGTGCTCCACAGCTTAGGCGGCTCGGGCGGCGCATACCCGGAGGCGGGCCTCATCAACGTTAACGGCACGCTCTACGGCACCACCTTGGCGGGGGGCACGAGCAACGGGACGGTCTTCTCGTTATCGCCGTGAAACGGCTACGCTGAAAGCATCGCAAAACGGGCCCGCTCCGGCGGGCTATTCGAAGCCTTGTGTGAAGTTAGCTCCAAACAAAGCCGCGTGACCCGTTCCGGAAGCGTTTGGGTGATGTGTTCGGTATTGCAAGATCGGGAAATCGAAACTTAGCTTGCCGCTCTTCGAACACCCACCCGATGGAGTCCCGGAAGCTTGAGAGTCGGCTGACCCAGAAATCGATCTCGAGCCGGACCGTATCTCGAACCTTTCGTGAAAGATTAAGCCTCCACTCACCTTGCCCCGAGCGGTGAATGTTCCTGGGGAAGGCCCTCGCGCCTTACCAGATATTTGAAAAATCCCGGCGTTACCCGAGCAGCTCGACTTCGCTTTGCTGGATGAAAACCGTTCGCCCGACAACTTCGAGTCGATACTCCACGCGGACGGCAGTGTCGGAGTCGTTGACAGAGGGGAGTTCATTATGTCACTTCGTTCACCGCAGCTCGCGAGCACAAAAACTGAGGCGAAAAGGGCTATTCCGCTACCGCTTAAGCCGAATCCACCATTATTGCGCATGCTCGAGCCTCCGTACTTTCGAGGCCTTCGAGGCTCCAGCCGCGATTCCCATACGATCTCGGAAGCCGCCTCTCCCCACGGCTCTGCGGCCACCAAGCCGATCGGCCGCCCTCGCGGCAACCGATATCAATCCATGCTGCTAGAAGCTATTTTTACCCGCTGATGCGAAGTCGTGTGCGGGGGCTCTGTTGACGGCGTCGCTGCTAATCAGTGTAGCGTCGGTCCAGGATCGGGAGCCAGATTCTTGTGGATTTCCGCCCGATGAGGGCGACAAAGAGATCCGCCGATGTGCAACAGCCGCTTTTCGGAAGCACAGATCGTCGCCATCTTACGCGAGTCCAAACCGCTTCGCAGACTGTCGTGCTTCCCGACTATGCTGGTAGAAACTACTTCTGCCCGTGGATCGAGAACGACAACAATCGACGTCCCATTCGAACGTAGGCCATTTCTTGTCGGCAGCGTGGCGGGAGCGCGATCAGGTGAGAATAACACCACTTAGTGTCTAGTTTTGGCGGCGTCAGTCCAGCGACAAGACCCTCTCCAATCTAGCTTGCCGCGATTCGGCTACTTGACAGAACCGCCGCTGCTATGAATAATAGGCACCGTCAGGTTTTAGTTGCTCTCATCAACGCGCCGCTTTTTGGGGGGAACCGAGACATGCAAGAACTCAAGTTCGAGCGGGCCGAGCCTGCATCGCCGTGCTTTTTCCTAATCCAGCTAGAGGGCGAGTTCGACCTCGCGGAACGGGAGCGTCTGATCGACGCCTTTGCGATCGCCCAAAGTGCGCCGGTCGTGGCCGTTAACCTACAAAAAACGACTTATATCGACTCTACCGTCCTTCAGTGTTTGGTCGCCTTGAACGTAGCTACGCAAAAGCGCGAGGCCAAGTTGGTACTGGTCGGGCTTCGCGGGGCGGTTCTTCGCTTGTTTCAGATAACTGGGTTGCACGAGCTTTTCGACATTCGGGGCACGCTCAGTGACGTGGCCGGTTTAGATGGAGCACAGGCGCGACGGCTTACGATCGAATCTCGGCCGATAGCAGAATGCTGACGCGGCGCTGACGTTGACAACACCTAAGGCGGCCACGATTTTCGGATGCTGTTCCGATCTTTGGGTTCAAAAGCGTACTTGTGGCGCGCCGGGATAAACGGCTCGCGAAAGACTGTCGCTCGGAAACGTACGGCGACTTTGCGACTGCGGCGTAGTGTTCGAGCCCTTGGAGTTGTGTTGACGACCCGACTTGCTAATCGACACGGTTCACGGTTGAAGCCAGCCGTGGCTCGAGCGACTAGGCGCTACTTTTTGTGCTCGCGTTTGAAATTGGGTTATTGCGGAAAATGTTGAACGTGCCTGTCGAGGGGGCTAGCAAGCCCCACTACGCTCGTAAGTTGCTGTCTGAATTCGTCGGAACGGCATTTTTAGTGGTTGTCGCCGGAGGCGGAGACATAATAGAAGTCGTTTCAGGCGGCCAGATTGGCCACGTTGCGCGATATCTCGCCCCTGGCCTGATCGTCGTGGCAATGATCTGGTCGTTAAGCGCAGTTTCGGGAGCGCATATCAATCCGGCCGTTACTCTCGCCTTTGTGCTTCGTGGTGTCTTTCCGCCGGCTGGCGCGGTTGGCTACTGGATCTCGCAATTCGCGGGCGGCGCAGCAGGAGCGCTGCTCTTGCGGCTATTCTTTGGTGCATCCGTCGTCAATGCCGTGACGCATCCTGGCGTGGGCGTTACGGCGTGGGAGGGCGCCGGCTGGGAGGCGCTTATTACCGCGGTCCTCATCGTGGTCATCCTTAGCACGGCTGCCGAAAAGGCCGTCGTTGGACGAAATTCGGCGCTCGCAGTAGGCTTTACAGTCGCGTGCTGTGGCCTATTCTCAAGTCCTATCACAGGAGCGTCCATGAATCCGGCCCGTTCCTTTGGCCCACAACTAGCGGCCCAAGCCTGGGACGGGGCGTGGATCTACTCCGTTGGTCCTTTCACAGGTGCCATAGTAGCGACGGTGATTTGCGCACTCTTGCACGATCGAAGCACTGGTGAACGCCAAACTGCTGAAGGGGCAACGAATGCCGCCTGAAATAAACGCGACCCACTATGAATACATTGACACTTTCGCTGGCGACAGAAAGCGAATAGTCCATGCGATCATCGAAACGCCGAGGAATCAACGCCACAAATATGCCTTTGATCCAAAGACGGGCGCCTTTCGCCAGTCGATGACGCTCGAAGAGGGTTTACAATGGCCGTATGACTACGGCTTCATTCCTCAGACCCTGGCACCCGATGGTGATTCAATCGACATTCTGTTCCTCGGGGATGAGCCAACATTCACGGGTTGCCTAGTCCAGGCGAGAGTTATAGGTATTGTATTTATCAGAAAAAATGGGAAAGAGAACGATCGAATTCTCGGATGTCCATTGCATCAAAAAGGGCTGCATCAAAAAGCAGACTCTTTCGATGAGGTCGATGATGTTCCAAAAGATACGATTGAGAGCATGTGTCGCTATCTGGTCGAGTACTCCCAAGCAGAGGGAAATGAACTCGAATTTCATGGGACGGGTTCGCGTAAAGCTGCACTAAAATCAATCGCACAAGCGCGCAAAGCCTTTCAAAAAAGGTCAGACAAAGCGTAAAGGAAAATAACAACTTAGATTTACTGCTTTCCGCCGTGTAATGTAGATGCTTCTGCGTGGCGCTGTTTCTAAATACGCGCACCGCTATTGTGGCGTCTTCCTGGCGTGTGTTCTCAAAGCGCTCAAACTGCAATGCTACAGCGAATTAGGCGGCTTTGATTCCGCGACGTTCGCGATTGAATCGATGGACAAGCCATTCGTGGGGCTGGAAAGCGGGTTACCGGTTTCGGAGCTTGAGGCGTTGGAGCGAACGGCAACACGCCGACGTTCTAGGCTGGTTATTGCTTTGGACGCGGTAGCGGCGATGGATTAACACGCATGCAACGCAAAAGCTCTTCCGCATATGGAATGCCGATCGAAAGGGTTATCAGTGCAAGCAGTCCGGTGACATAAGCGCGGGGCGGTGGTTCTGCTTTGAACCGCAGGGCAAATTCCGGCTTCTCATCTGTGAGGCCCAGGATAGCCAGTGCTTGATCGGCACGCAGACAAAGCAAGAATGAAAGTGTCGCGAACGGCAGCACTTCCAAAAAGCTATGAAAATGCTGTTCGGTGACGCTTACGTGGCGGCGCGGCGCGGCGTACGCGACATCCCAGATTACGACCAACTCGTGGAAAATCAAAGCGCCGGCACCGACGACTAGCGTTAGCGCGTTGGTCTCGAATAACAATGCTTGAAGTGCAGGAACTGCGACCGACGCCATCATGAGCGAGTGCGTAAGCGACTCCTGCGTTCCACTGGTCGACTCGATCTTTGCGCGCCGATGACACAAGTAGTCGCCGAATCCCGGAATAGTCCACAGCGGCATAAGCACATAAAGCAGATAAGCTTGCATGGCCCGTGCCGTGAGACGCTGTTGGTCGCTCCGCTGCCGATCGTTGAGCTTTCTGGAATCGCTTCTACCCGTACGGAGCCCCGCCGCAGCCGCCGCGAGTCTTGTGAAAGCGCGTTTAAGGGTGGTCCACTTCATGCCATGGTGTTCCGTCAGTCGACGACCTGAGTCTGCCCAGCCCCATTTTTCAGGCCGGTTAGGCCTCTTTTTTGGGTCGCCCGGGCTTAGGCGACTTACCCGATGATTTGTGACCCTGGCTTTCAACCTCAACTGCTAATTCCTCGGCAGCCTCGCCTCCGGCCTCGACCAGCCGTCCGATAGTGCTCACAATCCTGCCTACGTTCTGGGCCCCTCGGGCAACTTTCTTGGTGTTGTGAGAAACCTTAGACGCGGCTGCGGTCGCTTTCTTAGCGAGACTCTTTCCGCCGCGCGCGCCCTTTTTTGCGGTTTTCTTCGCAGACGTCACTGAGCGCGTTCCACGGGATTTCGTAGTAGACTTTTTGCGCGTGGTTTTTTTAGCTGCCATAAACGATCACATTGCCTCCAAGAGCGATAAAAAGCGTCGCCTATTTTTGGCAAGCTTCCCCTAACTCAGAGCTAAGCAAACCTTAGCTGCTCACATATTGCCATTTTGAGACGCTGGTGGGCGTTGCCCGTTTTCACGGCACGAGCCGTCCGCTGACGCAGGCCGGGCGATAGGCGACCTCGAGCGAGCACCCTCGGAGTGAAGCGGTCGCAGGAGCCGACTCATTCTCAGGACTTAATCGCCGGGATCAACGCAAAGAGAGAATCGAATCGCTCACTCTTCTGATTGGCGCAATGTCGCTTGCGCGGCCCATAGAGCGCCACAGAAAGGGATCGCGCAGCCTCAGCCTTTGATTACATCAAAGCCAAGGGGATGCGACTAGCTGCTCGCTCGTTGGGTATATAAGGGCATGATTGAACGAAGCTATGTCAAGCGGAGCAAAGGCGCGAATACCAGTGTGCGTATACCCGTTCTCCGTTCCGCGTTTTCTGGGGCACTTTTGGGAGCGATCATCCTTAGTGGCTGTACTCACCACGCAAATCCCGATCAGGAGTTGACCGCTGGGATTGCGCCGTTTACTGATTCCAGAGACAAAATCGTTAGGCTTGTCGCGTCAGCGAAGCACTCCTTGGGTGCAGAGGACCTCAACTCATTAGCCGTGGTCTATACGCCCCTTGAGGAAAAAGCTAATGCGTATGCGCATTTTTTAGTCGAATCGGTGAGCTCAACATCCTTTGACGCTGACCAAAATAACGTGCGTGCATTGGAGCTTACGGAAGCGATAAGCACCTTCAACAAAAACTTCGCGAAAATAGCCTCGTCGAAACAGGCTGCGTCGGCCACTCCGAGCGCCTGGGTAGCACCATTCGCAGCTAAGGTTGCCACTGACTGGGGGAAATACGACGCTGCAATGAATGCTATGTCGTCGCCGGCGAAAGCGGACCTGATAAAGCAGCTCAGAAATGCAACCCTGTGGCCAAACTACGAAGATATCGCTACCGAGCCGCTGGCAACGCCTCCTCACTGAACAGTAAACGTTCTTCACGGAGTCGCGACGGAGGCGGAAGTTACGCGAGCGGTATCGTTCCAACCATCTTCCTTGTTTATTCCTTTTTGCGACCCAAAGCGACGGGCGTAAACGCGCGTGAACTCCGAGCCGAATAACATGATCTGTGCAGAATAGTAAGTCCAGATTAAAAATACGATAAGACCTCCGAAAGCTCCGTAACCCGACGAAACGCCGGCGCGACCGAGATACCATCCCAGCAAGAATTGGCCGACAATGAAGAGAAGAGCGGAGACCGCACCCCCGAGCCAAACGTCGCGCCAGGCAATTCGGCGCTCCGGTAGATATTCGAAGAGAAGCGCAAACAGTGCCGTAACCATTGCGAACGAAACTACGAAGTCGAGCAGCTTAGCGAGGGTTGGAAATCCGGGAATCACATGCGCCATCGCGTGGCTGGCGATCGTCAACACCGCATTGATGCCGAGCGACACGAGTAGGAGAAACGCGATCGCAAGCACCATCCCAAACGAAAGTACTCGCCGTTTGACCGTTTCAAGAAGCGTCTTCTTTTCTGGTGTCACATCCCAAACGGTATTAAGTGCCTCTTGCAGCGAGCTAAACAGACCCGCAGCCGCGACGACGAACACTGTCCAAGCAATGATCTGGGCCAACAAAGCCGTCTTATACGGAGAAAAGGTGGCAGCGACGATCGATTGAATCCCATTCGCGGCCGATGGTCCGGCCGAGGAGTACATATACTCATAGAGGTGATTGAGGACCGCTTTATGCTCGCCCAGGAAAAGCCCGGCGATTTCCACGACTACGATGATCAATGGCGCGATGGCGAAGATTGTAAAATACGCGATCGCCGCTGCGAGCCAGTGTTCTTTGTGACGCTGGAACTCGCTGAAGGTCTCTCTGGCGAGCGCGACCATCCGTCCAACGGCTTGGCGCGCCGCTGCGCCCATTCCATGTCCTCCCCTTTACGTTCTGAAAGGTGATTTGGCTAAAACGCCCGTATCTTCTACCCCGTTCTTTCCCCGGAATCAGCGTCATTGCATCCGCTGTCGTTTTGCATAGCCGCTCCCAGTCTGTCCATTTCCGATCAACTACGGGCTCCGCCGACATTTTGGGCAGTATTAGCTGGGCCGCAAGGTGCTCGCCCGCGGCGCCTGCTCGGCCAGAAGAACAATCCGCGAAGCCATCCGGTTGAAAATCAGCGCATGAAATGGAAATACGAGATACCAATACAAAAATCCGAACAAGCCGCGTGGCTCGAAGAACGCCGTCTGCGTAAGGCGCGTCCGGCCATCGCTCAGCCGATCCGCGTCGAACTCTAGCCACGCTCTGCCCGGAAGCTTCATCTCGGGCCTCAAGCGCAAAGCGTGGTCCGGCTCCAAAGCGTCCACGCGCCAAAAATCGACCGCATCGCCCAGGCGCAGATTGGTCGCGCTACGCCGGCCGCGTCGCAAGCCAATGCCCCCAAACGCGCGATCCAAGAGGCCGCGCAGCTGCCATAACGCGTTGCCGGACAGCCAGCCTCGCTTTCCGCCCAGTTGCGTAAATACGGACGCAACCTGCTGGGGTGTCGCGTTGGCGATGCGCTCCTTACGGTCGATAAGCATTCCTTCACGTGCGCCTGTGAATGTTGCGGGCAGCGTGCGCACGTGGAAGGCATCAAACCACGTCGTGTCCGGCCCACTGGCGCGATAGCGATCCAGCGCGCGCGAAACCGCGGCGTCAAAGCCGATCGGCGCGATTTCTGGAAAAATCCCGCCTCGCGGTGGTATCGCGGACAATCACTTCGTTGCGGAGTCCCAAAATTAGTGGTTGCGCGAGGTGTGAAGAAATCGGAGTTACGAGATGGACCCAATACGATGATAGGCGCGGCGTAAGAAACGGCACGGTGATGACTTTACGCTTGAGATCGCGCAGTCGCGCGTAGCGGAGCATCATGTCGCGATAGGTTACAATATCCGCGCCGCCGATCTCGTAGATGCGAGAGTCGCCATGCGGAAGGTCGAGCGCAGATACGAGGTAGCGTAAGACGTCCGCAACGGATATCGGCTGCGAACGCGTGGTGACCCATCTCGGCGCAATCATCAGAGGCAAACGCTCTGTGAGATACCGCATCATCTCAAACGAGATACTTCCGCTGCCGATGATCATGGCAGCACGAAATTCAATAACCTCGACGCCACTTGACCGCAGGACGTCGCCCACTTCATGGCGGCTAGCGAGGTGGTGGGAGAGTGCCGCGCCGTGGCACCCAACCCACCCAAGTAGATAATGCGCTGCACGCCGACTCCCCGAGCAGACTTCCCGAAGAGTGCAGCTGCCTCGCGATCGCGCTCGGCAAATCTGTGCGAGTCGCTCATCGAATGTACAAGGTAATAAGCGGCTTCGACACCTTCGAATGCTTCGCGCAGATGCTCCCCGTCGAAGATATCGCCCTCGACTACTTCGGCTCCAGAAAATCTTCCGGTCAGCCGTTGAGCGTCGCGAGCTAGGCAACAGACGGAATGGCTGGCCTTGAGTAAACGAGGCGCAAGGCGTCCCCCGATATATCCCGTTGCGCCGGTTACTAGGACTCTCACACTAAGCGCCAACCATAAGCCAACCGAAAGCGTTACGGCAGGTTGGGAAAAAGTCGTTGGTTGCCGGCGCCCAGCCTCCCCGCCGATCTGTTCGCCCACGCCTTAGAGGTGCGCAATATTCGAATGTTTGTTTTGTTGGGTGGAGCGAAGGGTAGAAGCTGCCGGAAAGCGAGGAATCATGTACGATAAAGACGATTCATTCGAATCCGAAATATACTATGACCGAGAACCGGCCAGCGCGGCGGTCGACCGCCTGCACGGGCTCGGCTACGGTCGCGATGACATCAGCGTAATGATGGACGACAAGACGCGCGAGAAGGCGTTCTCCGCACTCGTGAGCGCCAAGGGCAGCGAAGGCCTTGCTGCCGGTGCTACCGTAGGGGGCGTTCTGGGCGCGATCGTTGCGGGGCTTACCGCAACGGGTAGTGTGGCGGCAATCGCGGGCACGGGCGGACTTGCGACGCCGCTGGTTGTCGGCCCCTTAGCGGCTGCATTAGCCGGACTTGGAGCCGGCGCGGCGGGAGGCGGCATCGTCGGTGGACTCATCGGCGTCGGAATCGGCGAGAAACGGGCCAAGGACTACGAGAAGGGCCTGCGCGAGGGCGGCATTCTCGTCGCGGTCCGTCCAAAAAGTAAAGAACATCGGGCCGACGTACGCAAGGCACTCGACTCCGGCCGTTCGGCGAGCTACGACGCAGTCGGTCGCGACGTGGAATATGCCGGCGAGGCGAATTCGGAAACGCGTCCCTAACCTCGGTAACGCGAAAAACAGTCGCCGATTAGAGTTTATTGAACCTGCGAAAACGGGATCGGCCAAAGCCGATCCCGTACGTCGTCATCAGTCATCGATCTGCGCTACTTGTTTAGCCTCTTATCCTTCTTGGACGCTCTCCTATGAAAGGGGACTAGTGTGCCAGTTAACAGCGCAGTGAAACCAAAGATTGCAATCACCGATACGGAACTTGCGAAAGCACTCGGCCATCTGGCATTGAGGAGACCTTAAAAGCGCAGGCGCTTTTTTTTCTCGAATCTGCTCGAACGCGTCTTTTCGGAGATGGCCGACTTCGCTTTGTTCCAACAATTGCTACGCGTGTGCTATAGCGTTAAGACGAACCCCTCGATGCGCGTCCTTCGGGAAGCAACGAAAGCGAAATTTCTCGCCGAGGTCATCAGTCCCGCCGAATTCGATCATGCGCTCTTGTGTGGCTTTGCGCCGGAAGACATTGTCTACAACGGCCCGTACCTGCGGCAGCCTGCAGCGGATGCCCCGCGCACATTTTCGCCGATTCGATCGAAGGCTTCTCCGTTTCGAGCCGCTGCTTTGGGCGAAGCCTCGTCGGCGTCCGCCTGTTTCTACCGGGGACGATCTAAACAACTGAACCCGGATTTAGGCAGCGCGCTCGCGGCGAATCTAGGTTGCGCGTACTCCGCCGAAATGCGCTCGAAAGGTACCGAAGGGGTCGCGATCGAGTGCGAATCACGCCGATTCAGTTATGCTCGATGACATTTGCGAAGAATCGGTGCGACACGGAGCCGATTGTGCTGTGATCGCTGCGATTCGCTCGACGGCTGCGAGACTAGTGCCCTCTGAAAGCTCGGGATAGTTCGAATCCGGATTGTGTTTCGGAAAGTCAAGAAACCAACAATTTTGCTCCACTTTTCCGCGGCTTGCCGTGGTATACTGAGCGCCTCACCCTAAATACGCTTTGACCGTAGGCTTCAGCGGCCGGCCAATCCGCATTTCCCCGAGAGAAAGGCCAGCCATGACCAGTCCGATGGAGCGCGTCTGGACGCGCATGAAGACCACCGCAGCGAAAGTGGCCAAGCGCAAGACTTTCATCACCGTAGCAGAGGCGCAAAGAGCCATACTTACGATGTGCCACCTAGAGAAGACGGCGTCTCCACCGCCCGATGCACTCGAGTATT
>JBAVSO010000138.1:0-20904 GCA_049695635.1 Candidatus Cybelea sp.
GAAGCGTATACTGATAGACTGTGGCGTGTGAAATTTCGACGGCCAAGCTACGACCGTCCCATTGAACACCGACGTGCGGATAAGGGTGCGGAATCAGCCGAAACTTAGAAACGGTCGAGCCGCCTGCAGGCAGCCAGAGCGTCCCGGTCTTGTAAACGTCCTCGAACGCTGCGACGAACACATTTCCTGCGTTGTCGTAGGTACAGGAGTAAGCCGGTCCATATGGCACCGTGTACAGCGTCGGCGTTCCGGTGGCGTGCGCGTAAACCGCGAGATTCGACTGACAGGTCCCGCTGTAACAACCGTTCGCTACCGCTAGATTACCGGTCGTCGGATCAACGGAACAATCCTGTGGCGCGCTCGGATCGGCCAGCGTTTGAATCGGCGTCTTACCGCCGTGCGCGTATTCGACCAGGGTGCCGGGGCCGGAGCCGCTCCCGGTAATCACCCAAACGTTCCCGTTGGTATCTGAACATAGCTTACCCGGATTGTCGAGGCCGCCGATGGTTTTCAGCAGCTTGCCGCGTGGATAGGTAAACACATACAAGTAGCCGTTAACATTAGCGTACAGTAAATCGTTTCGCTTCGCTTCCGGCAGCATCCACGATCCGCCGCGCTCGGCGTGTGTTGCGATCGCGTGGCTCTGCGGCATCGCGCCCGGCGCGCCGATCAGCGGTTGCGATCCGCCGCACCGCGCGAGCAATGCAGCAGCTACGCCGATGCAAACGGCGTGGCGGCTAAGAGCTAGGATCTTCACGTGCCTTGCCCCCTTTGGATTGTGCATGCTGCGATAGCTCACGGCAGCAGCGGCGGGAAGTAGGCCGTTCCCTCTGGCCTGTAGAGACCCTTACTGATCTCTCTTTTTGACGGTGTAATCGATCCTGGCCGAAACTCAAGGACGACGTTTGCCGGCCCGGAGCACGCGTTATATCCGGTGTTCGTGACATAAAGCCAGCCATTGCTGCCGACTGTCACTGCCGTGGGCCCATTAATGTCTTTGGTAATGGTTCGATACGGGTGATTCTGGCCGGCGCGATACTCTTGCACGTTGCTGCACTGCGGAGTGTCCCGGTTGTTCGTCACATAAAGTGTCTCTCTCTTGTCTACGCCGATGCCTACCGGTACAGTCACACCGTCCGTGATCGTTCTCGAGGGCGCCTTCCTACCAGGCGGATAGACCTGAACGTTTCCTGGGCTAGAACTCTTACCGAAAAGGTTAGACACGTAAAGGTTGCCGGAGTGGTCGATCGCGATACCGTCCGCATACGTTAGGCCCTTCGTAATGACTGCGTAAGGCTTTGTCGAGCCCTTCTTGTACTCTGTGACGTTGGGACCAGATGGACCGCCAATATTTGTCACCCAGAGGTTCCCTTGACCATCGATCGCGCAATAAGCCGGACTATTAATTCCCTCCGTGATCATCTTAGACGGTTGCGTTTGACCTGCGGGATATTCTGAAACCCAACCTGGTCCACTTGCCGGCTCGTTTTCGACGTAGAGCGTCCCCTCTTTATCCAGACAGTCGCCGGTTGGAATGTTGAGTCCAGCTGCGATGGTACCCTTCGGTCTGGGGTCTCTCGCATCTGCATTGTAAATGAAAACCTTGCCGAAGCCTGTGCCATCAGTAAACCCTACGACGTAGAGCAGCGAAGGCGGCGTAGATTGTAGAGCGCCTGGTAAGCCGTGCGGCATCGCGCCCGGCGCGCCGATCAGCGCCTGCGAT
The DNA here is from genome assembly GCA_049695635.1 of Candidatus Cybelea sp. GTDB lineage: Bacteria > Vulcanimicrobiota > Vulcanimicrobiia > Vulcanimicrobiales > Vulcanimicrobiaceae > Cybelea. The sequence goes on from JBAVSO010000138.1 coordinate 1,724, forward strand.
CCACCGCAGCCTGCGAGCAACACAGCGGCGCAAAGACTGAGTGTCAGACGTTCGGCTTTCATTGACCCGAAGAGAGCGCGAAAACGTGGTGATGCCTTAATTTCTTCAAGCCCTCTATCGGTGAATGCGAGAACGCGATGGGGCGACGGAAAGTGTCAACTGCGGCCAGTTTCCGTAGTGCCCGTTCTTCACACCATAAAAGTGGTCAAATGGCCTTCCGGCTTTGGGATAGTGCCATACTGCGATAGCATAGTTGCTAAAGTTTCTCTCATGCTTGTAAAAACCGAACAACAGTCCATCGCGAAGGACAAACTCGCGGTCCATGCTCTGCCGGAGTAGGTGCAGCGTATTAACGATTTTGGACTTGTGTCCTGTTACTTGCAATTGGTACAGCACGTTCCCGTAACCGGAGTACTCGTTTTCCTGGAATACAAGATACGTGCCGTCCCATTGCATAGCGGGGGGGAAGATCGCAAAATCGAAAGTACCCTGGGGATATTGGATAAGTTTGAAATCGCTATGGCCTGCCTGCAACTCCACAAGGCGGAACCGCTCGTGTACGTTGTTTCCGTTGAGAAAAAGATTGCCGGAGCCATCGTAGACAAAGCCGCCGCCCCAAGAACTGAATTGTTTGTCGTGGTACCATGTGGGGTAACCCTGGGCGTTAACCCAGATGAGAACACCGCTCGGTCCACCCTGTTGGTACGTCAGCACTGCAAGATTATCGGTCGTCGCGTCTACCGCACACCCATCTAATTCTTGTCCTGGGGGTGGCGTTAGTGTCGCGATTGGAGTCGTTCCGCCGTGAGCGTATTCGTCAACGTTAAGCCCGTTCACGACAAAGACGTTGCCGTCATTTGGGTCAGAACAAACCTCGCTATTGCCGTAGTTACCTGAAATTCGCGGAACGACCTTACCCTCTGGATAAGACAAGATCGTAAGGTACGGCACACTAGTAACATAGAGCAAATCCCCATAGGACCCCGACGCCTGCGCTGTGGTCTGGGCGCTCTGCGGCACCGCCCTCGTGCTGCTCTGTGTGCCACCGCAACCGACAAAGAACGCAGCTGCGCAAATGCCAACCGCGCGGCGACTGAAATCTGAAAGCCTCACTTGCCTTGCTCCATGCTCCTTGAACGTCTTAGCGGCTTTGATTGTTCGGCGCAGCATCGTTAACCCCATCGTGCCGACGCAGCCGCCAAGACGAGACACCCCGAAGCGGCAGCGCCCTTTGGCAGCGGTGGCCTCAGTTAGCTGAACAGCCCGTTATGTGATGACTTCGCGTGCTGCGGGTCGAAGAAACCCGCGAGAGGAGCAAGTCATCGTGCAACGTTCCCGTCGCAACCACACGGCGGCCTTCAAGGCGAAGGTGGCGATCGCTGCAATCAAGGGCGATCAGACCACGGCGGAGCTCGCCAAGCGCTTCGACATTCATCCCAACTCCATCGTTCAACGGAAAACGCAGTTGCTCGAACGAGCTGCTGAAGCTTTCGGAGGCGATGCGCCGAAAGCCGGCGGCCCCGACGTTCGGGACCCGCACGCCAAGATCGGCCAGCTGGCGCTGGAGAACGATTTTTTAGAACGCGCGCTCGGGCGTGTCGACGGGCCGAGCGCAAAGCGATGATTGATCGCGGCCACGCTTTACCGCTCTCGCATCAGGCGGAGCTGCTTAATCTTTCGCGAGGCGGCCTGTACTACAAGCCGGTTCCGATCTCCGACGCTGACCTCGAGCTGATGCGCGAAATGGATCGACTTCACACGGAGTATCCTTTCGCCGGCGCTCGGATGCTGCGCGATTTCCTCAAGCGGCGCGGCTATCAGATCGGTCGACGGCACGTCGGTCGGCTCATGGGCTTGATGGGCATTAAGGCGCTCTACCGCAAGAAGAAAGGCACCAAGACCAACCCCGAGCATCCCGTCTATCCCTACCTTCTGAGAAACCTCGTCGTTGATTGCCCCAATCAAGTCTGGTGCGCTGATATTTCATACATCCCGATGCGCCGCGGGTTCTTGTATCTCTTTGCGGTCCTGGACTGGTCGACGCGCCGAGTACTGACTTGGCGACTTTCCAACAGCCTCACGACGGACTTCTGCATCGACGCCGTCGAGGCGGCGATCGCGACGAACGGACGACCGGAGATCTTCAACACCGATCAAGGTTGCCAATTTACCGACAAGGACTTCGTGGGCATGCTCAAAGAGCACGGTATCGCGATCAGCATGGATGGTAAGGGCGCATGGCGCGACAACGTGTTCGTTGAGCGCTTCTGGCGGTCACTGAAGTACGAGGAGGTCTATCTGCGCGCCTACGAGTCCGCCAGCGAGGCCAAACACTTCATCGGGCGCTACGTCGCATTTTACAACGAGCATCGTCCGCATTCGGCGCTCGACGGCCGTACGCCGGACGAAGTATACTTTAATCAGCCGACCAAAAAGGCGGCATAATCGGCGAGGTCATCACATAAGAAGGGCCGATTTCGTGTCCAAAAAAGCGGCGCCACCTCTGGGTTGGCATGTCGGCCGAACCTGTGTAGTACCTGGTACGACACTGTCGTCGGGAAATAGTGCGTAAGGCGGTCCGCCCGCGAGGCCTGTGCGCTCGTTGCCGGCGCCCCGATCGGCGGCTGCGATCCGCCGCAACCGGCGAGCAATGTCGCGGCAGCGCTGATGCTAAGTGCGTAACGAAAGCGTCGGATCCTCATTGGCCTTACTCCTCACAATGCCGCGTCTCAGCGAGGTCTTACTGCCAGCGAATATGGGGAGTTGTATTGCTCGTATGAAACGCAGCGTAAGGGGTCCTCGGCCTTCGGTGCATAGACGCACAGGTCGCTATTGCTGGAGCCATAGTCTTCATTCCCGACGTACAGATTGCCCTCGGCGTCAACCGCAAGCAGCTGCGGATCATTAATTCCTGAGGTGATCCGGTAACTTGGAGCGGAGTCTCCCGGCGCGTAGACCGAAACCCAACCGAGGCTCGAATACGGCGCATTCGAAACGTAGAGGGTTCCCGAGCTATCGAACGCGATCGCTTGTGGGCTCTGAACGCCGTTGGTGATGGTGCGCAAAATGTGCTTCGAAGCCGCCTTATATTCGACGACGCTTGACGCCCCGCTAATAGGACTGCGGACTACAAAGAGATGGTTCGACGGATCGAGGGCGATAGCGCTTATGTCCGTGTAACGCTGCGGAAGGCTTCGCGAAGGTTTGCTAGCGCCAGGCGCGTATACGAGCACCGCGGTCTTTGCGCCGTACTTCCGCCGGTTGAGTACGTACAAGTTGCCGCCCGTATCGAACGCAAGCGCACTTGGTGAGTAGATGCCGTGATTTATTACACGCAGCAGCTTCGTCGTGCCGGCCTCATATACGTTGATCGAACCCTTTCCACTTATGTATTCATGGCATTCAGGGCACACGGCAGCGTACAGGTTGTTCGAATCGTCCGTCGCTGCGACTACCACGTACGGTGTTTTGATACGTCGAGACGGGCGCTTGCTCCCGGCATCGTATTCAATGACGCCCTGACCAGAGTCCAGCAAGCTCATCATGTAGACTCGTCCGGTGCGGTCGACGGTAATAAAGGATGGATTGAAGACGCTCTTAGTTATGGTAAGAGCTTCCCCGGTAAGCTGTAGTTCGTAGACCGTGATGTTACCGTGGTTTGAAAAGAGTCGCCGACAGCATTGCGCCATATAAAGGTAGGAAGCCCGCTTGTGCGCGTCACCGTTCGCCGATCGTATCAGTGCTTGTGGCATCTCGCCCGCCGCGCGGATCGGCGGCTGCGATCCGCCGCACCCCGCGAGCGATGCCGCAGCAGCGCCGATACTGAGCGCGTAGCGAGCGTAGATTCTCATGTGCCAAGCCTCCCGGAAGCTGAACGAACGAGTGCCTAGGGACGTTCGTCACGGCGGGGCTGAGTTCCAGCCGGACCTAGCTTTGAACGAGCGCGAGGAGAGCGCCCCAGAGCCTCGGATGCGGCACGCGGCAGTACCCCCTCAACACAACTGCCGACGATATCGCCATCGTCAAGAAGACCCTGAGCCGTGTCAGCAGTCCCTCCATTATTCGTACGGGGGCCAGGTCATCACGGGGGCTGGCACCGACGACCGCGTTCGCGGGCTCGTGTACATCTGCGCACTCGGCCCCGACGAAGGCGAGACCGCGCAAGAGCAGCTCGGTAAGTTTCCGACGACACCCGTCTTCAAGCAAATCGAAGTGGCCGACGGTCGCGTCTGGATGAAGCCCGCGGGCATCGCGGACTTCTGTGGTGATCTTCCCGAAGGGGAGCAGAAGGTTGTCTGGGCAACGAACTATCCGCCCGCGGCGGACCTGTTCAACGCGCCTATGGGTACCCCGGCATGGAAGACGAAGCCGAGTTGGTACATCGTCGGCAAAAACGACAGGGCTGTGCCTCCCGACCTCGAGCGGTTTGTGTCAAAACGCATGGGTGCGCACACGATCGAGCTGGACTCGAGCCACTGCCCGATGCTCTCGCAACCGAGCGCCGTTGTCGACATGATCGTGCAAGCTGCGAACGGGATTCGCTAGTCAGCTCATTGCGCTGGTCGTGGTGTGCGTGTCACAAAGCACCACACCACACCAACGCTTTCGGCTCGCTTTTTTACGGCTGAATAGACTCGCGGAGTAGCTTCAAACTGATGCATCGCGCATGTAGCGAGCATGCATGTCTGGATAGCGCTAAAAAGCGTTATCCTATATAGGGTTTTCCACGTGCTGTGCGATTTGCAAGCGGGGCTGCAAAGTTTGCACGCGGCGCGGTAATCGAGACGCGATGCGGAAAACCCCTGATTTTATGGGCTTTTACGCGGCGAGGTCGAGATCCGCGAGGATAGGGAGGGGGCCTGGTTTTAGGGCGGTTCCCCTATGCCCGCGCCGCAGCGTAGCGGGAGTTAAGCAACTCAAAACGGACCCCCCTTCCGCTGAGCTAGCGGTCTCGGGATCCAAGCTGCCGCGATCTACGCTGCGAGACTGCGAGGCGCTGCGAGCGCACGTGCGAGGCTGTAATGCGTTGCGATCGGCGCCGTGCTGCGCAGCTGCGAGGCTACGCGAACCCACCAGCGCGATGCGGCCTCGCGGGCGGGGGGCTTGTGGAGGACGCCATTATTTCCCTCGCTTCATCCGGACTCTACGTCACGCGGACCGCAGCTGGCGCAACCCACTTCCCGGATTGTTCCGCTTCTCCGGGACCATAAATGCGAAGCACAGCAAAGAATGGGCCGTCCGGTGCAGGGAGCCAGTTGCTTTCATTATCCTTACCAGGAGAGTTCTTCTGGACGTAGATCACGACGGATCCGTCCGCCTCCTGCCGCAGGCCGAGCGTCTGACTACCGATAGAGTAACGATTTATTGGATTCGCCACGAGGAAACGACCCGGCAAATCGTACATTGTAACAGACCAAAAATACTTCGCTTCGGGTAACTGCCCCGGCGCGAACGTAATGGTGTAACTGTTAGTGTTTGTGTTTAACAAATTGCCATCTGAATCGGTGGGCCATGTTTGATAGACAGCCTGTTGCTTGACGTTACCGTAGATGCCCATGTACACGCCCATCGTGCGGTTCAGATAGTCAGTGCCAATAATCTCACGGGTGCCGAAGAATTTTCCCGCATCTTTGACGCTCTTCTCCGTGTCCTTTATAAGGCCCCAGGCATCGGCTATCCCATCTTCGATAGCTCCGCGGATGGCGGGCTCCATTTCCGCAGGCTCCCACGACTTGCCAGCGGCAACGCCTATCTTGGCGGCTTCGGCGATCGTCGCTTTGTCGGCGGAGTTCGGAACAGTGTACTGCAGCATGAAGTTCGCGACTTTAAAGAAATCGACAGTCTGTTCAACCTCAGGAGTCCACACGGGCCAATCTATGGAGCGTACCGGTCCTGGCGGGACCGTTCCAAGAAAAGCCGACAACGGCTCCAACTTATAACCCTTTTGCGTTGCTTCCAAGTTAGGTAAATCGCTCGGGCCAGACAGTCCAGTCCGGGTAAGCGTGCCCAGAAAGAATGTCTCGCCCCGAATCGCGCGCTTGATGTTTGGAGGAAGAGAACCTGTCCAGTCCGGCGGCGCAAGCAAATAACTACCGCCCGCATCCCCGTCGTTCACAGCGCCGGGATTATCCAGCACGAACCCCCACATGTCATCCCATTGCGCGGTGAAGTAGCGGCCATCGGTTGGAGCTTGGCTGAGGACCCAGGGCTCACTGCGTAAATCAACCTGCGCCCACGAGTATGGCGTGTCGTTGTTCGGAGTGACAATGTCATGATTCGCCGGGCTGGACATACCGTAATGGCGATACTTACCGAAGCCGCCGACGTACTCTTTGGCCTTCGGATCAACAGCTTGTAAATACAGAGTACGGTAGTTCAGTACCAATGGATACGTAAAAATAAACGCATCCTTCGCGATTTTACGAGTTTCCTCCGCGCTAATCATTGCGCTGACTCACCTTATCGAAGTCGGGGAGCTTGAACGATTTGTCAAAAAACGCCTGTAGTGGCGCATACAGCCGAAAATAAACGAACCAGCCGTCGTCTCCAACTGTCTTCATGTAGTTATTCTCGTAGCCCGCAGGCGCGTTGGCACCGATATACAGATCGATGCTGCCATCGTCGTTGTACTTCAGATCCTTCATGTGGCTGTCGAGACTCGCGCTACGAACCTCAGCTCCGCCGTTATCGTATGCTCGGCGCGTATTCTCGCTGTAGAGGGTCAAGGACCAGAATTGGCCTACTGGCACGTCCTTTGGTACGTGCAGCTTTACGTTCGATCGGCTCGCAGAAGGTCTCCGTTTCCATCCCGTTTGGTCGTCATGTAGACTTGACCGGCACCTACAGTCGGGTTCACCATGCCTTTGCTGCTCCCGACCGCTTCGTAAAACCACGTCGTTCGTTCGTCGAGCTGAAGGCGCGTTTCCGTCTCCTGCTCGACGCTGAAGTCGAAGCTCTTGTACCAAGACGTGCCATCCCAGTAGGGTGCAGTGAATCGCGGGTTCACTTGCAGGTTTCGCGCCATTAACTCGCCCATCGCCCCCCCTTTTAAGAGAATGGCTTTCTGGCGCCCATCGGGTTTAAACGGTTTTCCCTTTTCGATGCCGAGCGGCGCGAGCATCGCGATCCATGCTTTGTCAACCTCGCGCACAGGCTCTTCGTTGATAATGGATGAGAGGGTTTCCCAATACTCCAAGCCGCGGGGTGCAGTAGCGCTCCATTCGATGTCTTTGTGCTCGATGAACCGGCAGCTTTCGAGCGGCTCGCCGTATCGGCCCATTTTGAGCATCGTTTTGAAGTTCTCGAAATACGCGGGATCACGATCGAGGATGCGTAGAAGCACGGCAATGTTATTGGTGGCGTTCTGGATGATGAACGCGCCTTTCTCTTCGTACTTCTTCGGGTCGTCCTCGGGCCCGACAAAGATGTAGCGCGCCCCTTTGCCCTGGTCCGGTCCCGTAAGACCGAGGTCAGCCGAGGGTCGCTGCCAGAAGTCAAGAGCACCGCCAGCCGTTTCGCCCGCCGGATAGTCAACAACAAGTGGGCCGTTCTTTACTGTGCCAAAGTTGAAAATATAAGGCGTCGTAAGGTTGGCGGTTACAATTCCGCGCTTCTCCTTAAGCGAGCGCAGAACGACAAAGTCGTTTGGCCGGTTTGCGCCGTACGCTTGACCTTCACGATTTCTCCACGTCGTCATGCTGACGAGCGGGGTGCTCCAGATGTAGGCTTGCACGGCGCGCTGATAATCCAATTCTTCAAAGAGCTTGCGTGAAGCTTCATCGTCAAAGTAAGTGTTTATTAGTTCGATCTCGCCGATCGGTGTTAGGATTACCTCGTTCCCCTTAAGGCTTGCCGTTTCCATCGGTAGAGCGCCCGTTGAGGATGTAGTCACGTCGCGCCTCCGTTCTGAGTAGCTTTGTGGGGACGGTTTAGAGAGTTCGGGTGGAAGAGGTGGCGCTCATTGTAGAGCGTCAGCGACCAGAAATCACGGACGGACAGAATTCCGCTCCGCAAGGCTTTTTCCGGTACCGGAGGCGGGATTCGTGACGAGCGGGCTATCATTAGAGTGGTTCCTCCCTTCGGTTGGCCGCGATCCCGTTATACCACCGCGAGAGGAAGCTGCGCTATCCGTTTTCTGCAACGGCCAAATGGGCAACCGGCTGGGTGGGAAAGGCCCTACGCGCCGTGTCGGAGGGCCGTTCACCGAAGCGCCGGTGGTAGTCGACGGCGAATCGTCCGAGGTGGAAAAAGCCGTGACGGAGCGCAATGTCCGTCACCCCACCGCTTGCCGCCTTCCGTAGGTCACGATGAGCGGCGTTGAGCCGGAGATTGCGCAGATACGAGGCCGGCGTTGTCCCCATAGCTTTTCGAAAGGCGAGGTGAAGTGTCCGGTCGGGGACGCCCGTCAAGGCGCAAAGCTGCGAAATGGTAAGCGGGGTCTCACGCGGCGCCCGCAACAATTCTTCTATGCGCCGCGCAACGTGCGAATAATCTCGAAGTTCGGAACGCTCCGGTTCCGGTTGAATGTCACGCAGCATCAACTCGAGCGCGCACTCCTGCGCGCGTTGGTGGATAATCTTGTCATCGGGCTTGGCCAAGACCGTATCGAGGATGACCGCAAGTCCCCTCGCGCGTTCGAGTGGAGCAAGTCCGGAACGTGGGCGGAGGCGACCGGTGCGCGAAAGATCGTGTGGCAGCATGTCAAAGCGGCCCTGAAGCACGGTAGTGAGGTGTGAGTCATCGATGACGACCACCATCATCTCGGCCGCTCCATGCGTGACGAAGTGCAACTCTTCGTTCGGCGGGTGCAAGCCAATGGATGACGATTCCAGCGTGCGCGCCCGATGGAACGTTGGGGCATCCGGCGTGAGCGACAGCCCAAAAGTCCACGCATCTTGGGGTGTCGATCCTACCTGAAGAATTGATGTCGCCCAACTCGCCCGCAACAGTTGAACGACATCGCTCGACGCGATCGACATGCGGCCGGAAAACTGACCAGAGCTCAGTTGCTCGTAGCGAACATCCCAGGCGGCGGCCTGCTCCGCCATTTCGTCGAAATTGTCGAAGGGGAGTGATATCGCAAAGCCAGATTGAAACGGCATCCCCGCTGCCTTAACCGTTTACGCGACGTTTCGTAGCCGAGGCGTGCAAAGATCGTCAATTAGTACCACATCTGAGGTTTCGGCGGGCGGCGCGGCTGAGCCCCTGCGGCTGCGCCGCTTGGCATGCACTTCCACGAGTCGCCGATATTGGGTCGTCGGCTCTGTTTGATCTTGGCGTATCCGGCTCACTCAAGCAGCATCGCTGAGACGTCCCAATGCCTCGGATGCGGCACCCTCGGCTTGCGGGAAGATAAACCGAATCCGAATGTGCTAGGTTACGGCTTGAACGCGAAGACCGTTCCGCACTGATGCGCGCCTCCACCCGCCGTCGTCCCATATAAAGTGCCATGCACGTCGGTCAACGCAGCCGCGGGGTGCTCGCCATCAGTGCTGCTCCCGAAGCTGTGCAGCACTTTTTCCGTACCGCTTGGCGTGATGCTAAAGATCGTTCCGCACTTGACGCCGGTGTCACAAGAGTACGTGCCGCCGAATTGCGTCGTGCCGTAGAGCGTGCCTTTTACGCTGATCAGAGATGCGACGGGAGCAGCGCCGTCGGCACCACCGGTGAAGCGGTGGAGCACTTTTTCCGTGCCGCTCGGCGTGATGCTAAAAACCGTCCCGCAGCTGTCGGCGTGATTGCAAAAGTGACCGCTCATAATCGCGCCGCCAAGTTCCGTCGTGCCATACAGCGTGCCATCCACGTCGATCAATCCCGCGCTGGGATCAGCGCCGTCGGTCCCGTTGCCGAAGCTGTGCAGCACTTTCACCTTGCCACTCAGCGTGATGCTAAAGACCGTGCCGGCGCCGTAGGCGCCACCCCCGCCCGTCGTGCCGTAAAGCTTGCCTTTTACCTCGATCAGGGGCGCGGCAGGACCAAGCCCATCGGCTACCTTGTCGAAGCTACGCAGCACGTTCTCCGCGCCGCTCGGCGTGACGCTAAAGACTGTCCCGCAGCCGCCGTTACATTTATTGTGCGCGCCGCCATGTTTAGTCGTGCCGTAGAGCGCGCCGTTGACTTCGATCAGCGAGGCGACCGGGTCAAGGCCATCGGTACCGTTGCCGAAGCTGTGAACAACGTTCTCCGTGCCGCTCGGCGTGATGCTAAAAACCGTTCCGCAGGGGAAATAGTCGGAGCCCGTACAGCGTGGCGCACTCGTATTCGCGCCCCCTCCACTCGTTGTGCCGTAGAACGTGCCGCCCACGTCGATCAAGCCGGCGGCAGGATTTCTTCCATCGGTATCTGCGCCGAAGGTATGCAACACTTTCTCCGTGCCACTCGGCGTGATGCTAAAGACGGTCCCGCAGTAGAGGCCATATTTGCAGTCGCCGCCAGAATACGTGGTGCCGTAAAGCGTGCCGTTCACATCGATCAGGCTGGCAACCGGGCTCTGCGCATCGGGGGAGCCGCTAAAGCTATATATGACGTTGTAGCTTGTGCTACTGGCGCGTTCCGCGATCGCGCGGCTTTCCGGCATCGCTTCCAGTGCACCGACCGGCGGCTGCGATCCACCGCATCCGGCCAGCAATGCCGTGGCCATGCCGATGGCTGGGGCGTAGCGAGTCAGTCCCAAACTCTTCATGTCCCTTGCTCCCTCGATGCAAGATACGTCGGCGAGTAAGGACGTTCGGCGGGTCGTGTCGGTTCCCCGCTTCAGCCAGCGCGAGCAAGCTGCTCCAATGACTCGGATGCGGCACCTTTGCTCCAGCGTGGTGCGCCGCTTCTGCTGCGCAGCTGCGATGCCCGCAAAGCCAAAGCCGCAACGCAAAACGGCCTCGCACTCGCGACGCCGTGCAAAGTGCGGGGCGGCCGGGCGGCTGATTGGGGGAACGTTCGTCGCAGTGTTGCTAATAGCAGTAGCTGCATTTCTTGAGCGTTCCGCTGGGCCATAGAATCGCGCCTAGATTCTTACGGAACGCTGCGATGTCGACGTTCCGCTCAAGAAGCTGAGTCGGCGATAAAGTTCCGAGGTCCAGCGAGATTTCACTCTGCAGGCTACCGTGTAGCTCAAATCTTAGACTGTATCTGCCGGGTGGAACTCTCTCAATGTAGTAAGCGTCGTCCTGAAGATCCAGGACGCGTGTGGTTCCATTAGCTCCGACGATCCATCCGGCACTAGGACGAACAGCAAGCGCCCCGGCTACAGCGTTCTCTGAATCGAAGAGCTTAACCATGCCACCTCCGACCGCTCCCGCTATCCGTCGAGCAAGGGCAACCGAAAGAAGTCTCTTGTGTCTAGCCAGAATCGCCGCCTGAAAATAGCTAAAGCAGTCCGTCGAGCGTAGTTGGAAGAAATAGTTTCCCTGCGGAAGTTGATCCATTACTGAGTAATATTCATCGTCAAGAGGTGTTACCGATGCTCGATCAGCAATGGCGTAGTGCAGATGTGGGTACTCCGATGCGTCGGCGATCGATAGCTGTGGCACCTCAGCACCACATCTTCGGGAACAGAGTTTTTAAGCTCAGATGTCAGGTCGAACCTGTTCAGCAGACCTAATCCCTTGAGGCTTTTAACGATGGGCTCATTTCCCTCAGAGGGCGTTCAGCAACGTTGAAATAAAATTCAAGATGCTCAACGAGCGCGCGCCGTGTCGCTGCGCCCATAGCGCGTGGTGGCAACTCTTCATCTGTTTAGCGATGAGGGGCCGCCGATCGGCGAGCTGGCCGCGGACTCGTGGGCCGAAGCGGCGAATCATGCTAAGGCCTGCGGCGCTCCGTGGGCAAGGAGCAAAGCACACATGAGACGTTGGAATCTTAGCCACCATGCAATAAGCAGCTGTGTCACCGCAGCGTTGCTTTCAGGCTGCGGCGGGTCGCAGCCGCCGACGAGTGTGAGTGTGATTCCGCAAGCCCCAGCGCTCGCGACACACGCCAATCGCAACTACAAAGTCGTCTATAGCTTTGGCGCAGTCCCCGATGGGAGTAACCCGCAGGCTAGCCTAATCGACGTAAGCGGCACACTCTACGGCACCACGTATTCTGGCGGCGCGACTCCTTCGTGCGGGGGGACGGTCTTCAGCATTACGCCGAGCGGCACGGAGAAAGTGCTACATACCTTCGACGGGCCGGGAACCGATGGTTGTAACCCGCAGGCCGCCTTAATCGACGTGGGCGGTACGCTCTACGGCACGACCATTGGCGGCGGCAATTATGGGTGCGGCATCTACTCCGGCTATAACTATGACGCCTGCGGCACGGTCTTTAGCATCACACCGGGCGGCAAGGAAAAGGTGCTGCACTACTTCGGCAGCTACGGCAGCGGCGACGGTAGTGATCCTGACGCACCTCTGATCGCCGTAAAGGGTACGTTGTATGGCACGACATGGACTGGCGGTCGGAATTTTTGCCCACAATCGGGCTATCCTTTCCGCTGCGGAACGGTCTTCACGGTCACGCTGGCCGGCATCGAGAAAGTGCTGTACGATTTTTTTCGCAAGAGAACCGATGCCAGCTCCCCTCGCGCTGGCATAATTCATGTGGGCCGCACGTTCTACGGCACCACGTATGGCGACCCGAAGGCAGTTAGCAGCTGCCCCGGTAAAGGCTGCGGAGCCGTCTTCCGCCTCACGACTGGCGGCGAGGAGAAAACCTTGCACAGCTTCGGCAACGGAAGCGACGGCCGTTTCCCCCAAGCCAGCCTGATCGAGATAAACGGGGTGTTCTACGGCACCACAGATGGAGGCGGCTCGTATCCTTGCGACTTTTACGAAGGTTGCGGAACGGTCTTTAGCATTACGCCGAGCGGCACGGAGAAGATGCTGCACAGCTTCGGCGGCGGCTCCGATGGCTCAACGCCCCAAGCGAGCTTGATCGACGTTAAGGGCACGCTCTACGGCACCACGAGCAGCGGCGGCACATACGGAGACGGAACTGTCTTTAGCATCAGTACGACCGGCAAGGAAAAAGTGCTGCACAGCTTCGGCAGCGGCTCCGATGGCTCCGCGCCCCGAGCGAGCTTGATCGACGTCAAGGGTACGCTCTATGGCACCACAAGTCGCGGCGGCACACACGGGGACGGAACGGTCTTCGCGTTGACCCCATAAGCGTAGGCCTTACCAAGATAGTCCGCTGCACATACTCCGCCCCCACGCTCGCGAGGCCGCATCGCGTTAGGCGCTTGGCGTAGCCTCCCAGCTGCGCAGCACGGAGCCGATCGGCACAGTGCCCCGCACCACGCAGCGCGCCGGGCGCTGCGATCGAAGGCGGCAAACGACAGCGCTTCTGCGGGTTAAGGTGTCGGGATGCTAAGCGAAGCCCCTGCGCGATGCGCTCGCGAGCGGGGGGCGAATACGGCTCATCGCCTGTTCCGGATGCAGCTCGTTTAAAGCCCTTTCAGAATCTCGCGGAAGCCGCTTCGGTCGATTTCCACGATCTTCACTTTCCCGGACCTACTTTGAGTCGTGTACGTGAAGACGGCGCCCCCGAAGCTCTTGCATGAGAATGGGCCTTCTCCGCTGCCACCTTGGCCGATGCTACCTGAGATCTCGGACGACCCTACATGTATGGTAAAGAACTCTTCGAAACTCCATCCGCCGCTGGAATGTTGCGTGTAGGAGCCGTTGGCGGAAAACGTCCCGGGGTACGGCCCACTCGCCGTGCCCCTTGTTCTAAACTTCGAGACTCGTGCCTCTGGACTGAACCTGCAGTGGCCGTGGATTTTCACGTGCCTCGCATCGAGGAGTTCGTTTCGATGCACGGCGGGACGAGCTGCGGCAGGCCATTGAGGTGCTCCGCCCCCTATGTTTCCTTGCGCAGTGCCAGGCGTCCCGATCGGCTTGAACGATCCGCCGCATCCTGCGAGTAACGCCGCGGTGACACAGCAGCTTATTGCATAGTGGCTAAGGCTCCAACGTCTCATGTGTGCTTTGCCCCTTGCCCACGGAACGCCGCGGGGTAAAGATGATTCGCCGCCTCGGTCCACGACTCCGCGACCACCTCGTCGTTAAGCCCTTTAAGACGACTGTGCGCGGGCAATGCGCATTGCGATCGGCGCCGCGCGGCGCAGCTGCGAGGCTACGTTAAGCGCGCGATGCGGCCTCGCGGCGACGGCCGGCGGGGAGGAACAGAGCTGGCGGAAAGCGCTCTACCTACGGCGTTAACGCAAAGACGGTCCCGCAGCCCATGCTGTCGCACGCCGAACCAGTGCCGTTGCCGCCGTTAAGCGTCGTCCCATAGAGAACGCCTCTGACGTCGACTAGCGCCGAGACGGGGTTTGCTCCGTCGGAGTTGCCACCAAAGCTGTGCAACACCGTCTCCACGCCGGCCGTACTAATGCTGTACACTGTTCCGCAGCCATTACCGCCACATCCCGAACCGCCGCCTTCAACGGTCGTGCCGTACAGTACCCCGTCCACGTCGACCAAGGTAGCTTTCGGGTACGAACCGTCGGAGCCGCCGCTAAAGCTGTACAGCACCTTTTCCCTGCCGCTAGTGCTAATGCTGTAAACGGTTCCGCAGCCTGAACGGCTGTTGCATCCCGAACCGCCGCCTTCAACGGTCGTCCCATACAGCGTGCCGTTCACGTCGACCAATCCTGCCACGGGATCGGCCCCGTCGGAGCCTCCCGCGAATTCGTGCAGAACTGTCAGGTTGCCGGTCCCGCTGACGCGGAACACAGTTCCGCAACCGAAGCCGTCGCTGCATTTGTCACCGGACTTGCCACCTAAGGAGGCCGTTCCATAAAGGCTACCGTTCACGTGAATCAAGCCCGCGGCTGGGCCAAAACCATTGGGGCCGGTGAACTTGTACAGGACCTTCTCCGAGCCGCTCGCGGTAATGCTGTAGATAGTTCCGCAGCCATTTTCGCATCCCGGGCTGCCGCTGCCGCCAACGCCGCCCTGGTTCGTTGTGCCATACAGCGTGCCGTCCATGTTGACTAGGCCCGCACTCGGATACGCGCCGTCCGCGTAGCCACCACCGAAGTCATGAAGCGTTATCTCCGTGCCACGCTTGCTGATGCTGTAAACGGTCCCGACGCCCGAGCCTGGGCCCTGCTCCGTTGTGCCATATAGCATACCGTTCAAGTCGATCAAGCCCGCGACGACGTCCCAGCCGTCTTGCCCTCCGAAAATGTGCAACGCCTTGACTGTGCCGGAGGCTGGGTCCATTCGGTAAGCGCTTCCGCAGCTTCGCCCGCAAGGGGCGTCCCGCCGGCCGCCGCCGTCGCGTGTCGTGCCGTACAGCCAGCCGTGTAGATCAATCAGACTTGCGCTGGGGTGTAATCCGTGGTTTCGACTCAAAAACCGGTGTATTACGCGGTACGACGACCCCGTCGTAGGGTGAACGATGCTGCGAGCCGGCGCGCCCGCCGAGCCTGGCGTCGCGCCGATCGGCGGCTGCGATCCGCCGCATCCTGCGAGGACTACAATTGCCGAACAGATGCACAGGCTGTAGAGAGCGACGTTTTTCATGTGCGATGCCTCCGGTAGCCGAACGGACGAGCGGGTGGGAACGTTCGGCATGGGTCTGGGCGATCCCATGGAAGCGAGCGTCAAGAAGCGGCGAGCTGCTGAACGGCACTTGTCGAATCGCGGCGCCGCTGACGCATGAGCTCGCACTCACGCTACCGCATGGGCGCGAATGCCTACGCCCGATCGCGGCGCGCCTCGCACAAGCCTTCCGCGAATCGCTCGTCAATAAGGGCGCATTGCCTCGCGTATCCGGGCCGGCGCGAGGGTGCCGCATCCGCGGCATTGGGAAACTTTGGCCGCTTTGGTCCACACTTGAAAGCGTGCCCACCAGGCGCAGTCGGGTCTTCCTTTGAAAGCCTGGCCCATGGCGCTGAGGGCTCCCCTTCCCAGCGGTACCGTTACGTTGCTTTTTACCGACATTGAGGGCAGCACGCAGCATTGGGAACAGCAGCGCGCGACGATGCCCGAAGCGCTGCGCCGTCATGACGACCTGCTGCGAACGGCGATCGAATCGCACGGCGGTTACGTCTTCAAGACGATGGGCGACCAGTTTTGCGCGGCGTTTTCGCGCGCATCGGATGCCGTCGCTGCGGCGGCCGACGCACAGCGAGGGCTCGCGGCCGAGGACTGGAGCGCGGTCGGCGGATTGGCCGTGCGGATGGCGCTGCACAGCGGTATAACCGACGAGCGCGAGGACGATTATTTCGGCCCGGTCGTCAACCGCGTGGCGCGATTGCTGGCCGTCGCGCATGGTGGACAAGTCATCGTCTCGGGCTCGACGGCACCCCTCTTGCGCGGCGTGATGCCGGAGCGAACGGAACTGCGCGATCTCGGTGCACATCGGCTCAAGGATCTCATCGAGCCCGAGTACGTGTGGCAGCTCAGTATTGAAACGTTGAGGACGGAGTTTCCGGCGCTGCAATCGCTCGATGCGCGTCCCGACAATCTGCCGATCCAACGCACCAGCTTCGTCGGGCGTGAATACGATATCGCCGACGTTACCGAATTGCTTACGCAACATCGCCTGCTCACGTTAGTGGGTTCCGGTGGCGTCGGCAAGACGCGGCTGGCCTTACAGGTCGGTGCGGAGCTGCTCGATCGCTATCCCGACGGCGTGTGGTTTGTCGATCTTGCGCCGATCTCCGATACGGAGCTGGTGGCGAGCGTAACCGCGCAGGCGTTGGGCATGAGCCAGCAGCAAGGCCGCCGGATTGACGAGGCGATTCCGCACTGGCTCAAACGCAAGAAGCTGTTAATCATCTTCGATAACTGCGAACACGTCCTGGAGCGAGTCGCCCAACTTGCGTCGTCGATTCTCACGACGGCACCGGAGGTTCGCGTACTGGCCACGTCGCGACAGCCGCTCGGTATTGCCGGTGAAGCCGCGCATCGGCTACCATCGCTTCCGCTTCCGGCCGACGTCGCCGGCCTGACGGCGGACGAAGCGTTGCGCTACGGCGCCATCGCTCTCTTCACCGATCGCGCTACGGCCACCGATACGCGATTTGCGCTCACCGACAGCACCGCGCGGGTCGTCGCCGAGATCTGTCACCGGCTCGACGGCATTCCGCTGGCGATCGAGCTTGCCGCTGCGCGTGTGAAGGTGCTTTCCATCCCCAACCTGGCGCAGCGGCTCGACGAACGCTTTCGCATTCTCACCGGCGGCAGCCGCGACGTGCTGCCGCGGCAGAAGACGCTGCACGCACTTATCGACTGGAGTTACGACCTGCTCACGCCGCAAGAACAACTGTTGTTTGCGCGCCTGGGCGTTTTTGCGGGCGGCTTCGGCTTGGATGCGGCGACTGACATCTGCGGCGGTGAAGGTCTCGATGAAATCGACACCTTGGATCTGCTCGCGTCGCTGACCGATAAGTCGCTGATCGTCGCCGACACCAGCGGCGAGCACGAACGGTATCGCTTGCTGGAATCCACCGCCGCCTACGCGCTTGAGAAGCTAAGCGCGTCGGGAGAGCGCGAGGCGCTGGCCCGCCGTCACGCCGAGCATTTTCGCGACGAAGCTCTCGCCTCCGAAGAACGCAGCGGCACGGGCTCGAGGTTTCGGTGGTTGGCCGGTATGGAGCTGGAGCTCGACAACTACCGGACGGCGCTTGAGTGGGCGCTCACGCAGGGCAACGACGCCGCGCTTGGCGGAGCCATCGCGGGCGCCTTTCCGGCGCTTTGGACAAACGCGGGCTTGGCCGTCGAAGGACGCTACTGGATCTCACTTGCGCTCGAACGCGCGAGCGAGACCGAGCAGCCGCGCATCGTGGCTAACCTGTGGCACGCGCTGAGCGGCCTTTCACCAGGTCAGCGTCGACACGACGCGGCCGAGCAGGCGATTCGGCTGTATGCGTCGGTGGGCGATGCTCGCGGGACCGCTCGAGCGCAGCGACAACTGGCGTTCGCGCTTATGCAGATGGGGCAATTCGACGAGGCTAAGGCGGCGAACGAACAGGCGCTGGCGACGGCGCGCGCGTGCGGGGACGCGCGGAACGTAGCGTTCTGTCTCGACATGCAGGCGTCCATCACGCGGACAAACGGCGAAGTCGGCGCGGTGCGCGAGCTCTACGCGCAGGCGCTGGCGGCCTTTAGGGCGCTTGGGGACGAATCAGGGATTGCGATCGTGCTCGGGAATCTGGCGGAGCTGGAGTTTGCCGAGGGGCATCCCGATCAGGCGTTGCACGCCGGGATCGAAGCGCTCGAGATCCATGCGCGCGGGAAGAACGCGATCGACATCGCCACCGGCCACAGCAACAACGCCGCGTATCGCATCGCGCTTGGCGACCTGGCCGCAGCCGGCGAGTCGGCGCGCAACGGGTTGCGCGTTGCGCGGCAGGCACGAGTGGACCAAGTGGTCGCGATTGCGCTGCAGCATTTTGCGCTGCTCGCCGGACTTGGCGGCGACGCACGACGCGGCGCGCAGTTGCTCGGTTACGTGGACGTGCAATACGCCGCGCTGGGAATGCATCGCGATCCCACTGAGAAATGGGGCTACGACAAGCTCATGGCCGCGCTGCACGAGGCGCTCGGCGCAAACGAGATCGCACAGCTCGCAGCCGAAGGCGCGGCGTGGTCCGAAGATCAGGCCGTCGAGGAAGCGCTGAAGGTCTGACGCCCCCGCCCGCGAGGCCGCATCGCGGCTGCCGCAACCCTCGCCGCATTGCTCAAAACCTAGGACGGAGTTCACCGCACCAACACCACTTTACAGCCTTGAGCCAACTGACTGGAGAAACACACCTTCTTCTAGCGTTCACGTCGCATAGTTTGCAGCTGATCGGTCAACGGCGTCAGGCTGACCGTGACGTATCCGGTATTCGGACGATCATAGTCGATCATCATCTGGATCACAATTACATAGGCAACGACGTAGATCAGGCTTAGGATCAGTGGCCGTGACCCGCTCAACGCAAAGCGAAGGTCGAGCGATAATGCACTAAGTGTTACTAGGCAGAGCGTGAGGACGACAATAGCCGTCGGCACGTGACTCTCCAGTGCATAGTGCTCCTGCGTGATGGCCTCCATCATGGTGTTGAGGCTCTGTGTCAACAGCGGGAGTCCACAGCTCCTCCTGGTCGCGATTAGTGCGATCAGTCGTTTGCTGAGCAATCTCGGGATCGTAAGGACTTTGGTAGGCCGCCAACCCCGCAGCAGTGCTATCGGTCAATACATCAC
>JBAVSO010000139.1:0-2061 GCA_049695635.1 Candidatus Cybelea sp.
GTCCGACGGACCGATAAATCCCTTCTTAGGCGTGATGTTTGCGACAACTCACCCGGCTCGACCCGAAGAAGCGATCACACGCGAGCGAGCCATAGAGGCATACACGCGCGGCTCGGCATTCGCGGAGTCTCAAGAAACCGAGAAAGGTACGCTTGAACCCGGCAAGCTTGCGGACTTGGCCATGCTTTCGCAAGACATTTTTACTTGCCCGGCCGGCGATCTGCCCAACACCGAGAGTCTCATGACGATGCTTGGCGGGGAGGTTGTCTACAGCAGTTGAGCGGGTTCCCACGTATTGACGAACTGCATCGCGGGTTCGATGCCCTCCTCGATCCAGCGCTGCACGCCGTCGGCCGCTGCGGCGACGACTGCCGGTAACGCGCGCCGCTCGTCCTCGGGAAAGCGGCCTAAAACGTGATCGACGCCGTCGTACTCCGGACGGCCGAGTCCGACGCGAATGCGCGGAAAACCCTCGCCAATCGTCGCGATGATCGAGCGCAGTCCGTTGTGGCCGCCATGTCCTCCGGCTGGCCGCATCCGGAGTTTTCCGAAGGGCAGGTCCATGTCGTCGCTGACGACGAGCACACCTTCAGGCGGCGTCCGGTACCAGGATGAGATCAAGCGCACCGGGGTACCGGAGAGGTTCATGAAGGTAACCGGCTTGATGAAGATAACGTCGTGCGCCGCGTCGGATGCCTGTTGCGCGCCGTCCTTTTTCTTCCACTTCGTAACGCCGTAACGCCGAGCAATCTCGTCGACTACCACGAAGCCGATGTTGTGCCGCGTTGCGGCGTACTCTGCGCCCGGATTTCCTAGTCCGACGACCAGCCTTCTGCGCGGTCGCTGAAAGACTATTTCGCCTCAGGCGTGGGAGCTGGTTCCGCGGCGCCGATGACCTGCGGTTCCGCCCCTTCCTCGGCCGGCGCCGCCGCCTCTTCAAACTCACGCGCCGTCCGCGACGGCTCGATCGCGAGGACGAGCGTTTCGGGTGCCGTGACCAATCGGAAGTCAGGCGGCAGCGCGATCTCCCCGGCGCTGACGTGATCGTGGATGCCGAGCTCGGTAACGTCTACCTCGAGATGCTCGGGGATCCGGCTTGCCGGGCCGGAGATCTCGATTTCGTGCGTGATGACGTCCATCACGGCACCCGCGTTGCGAACGCCATCGGCGATGCCGACGGTTACGATTGGAAGCCGGGCTTCGATCGTTTCATCGGCCGAGACGCGCTGCAGATCGGCATGAAGCACGCGTCGAGAGACGGGGTGACGCTGGATCTCACGCACCAGCGCCGTCTGTCCTTTACGAGTGCCCTCGGTGAGCGTGATGATCGCGTTACGCCCGGCGTGATGAATAAGCTCATCGAAGGCGTGAGCATCAACCGCGAGGTGCTCGGCGACGACGCCATGCCCGTAGAGCACCGCAGGGACCTTTCCGGCCGCGCGCAGCGCCTGGGATCCGGTCGTGCCGAGTTTTTGACGTCGCTCGACGGTGAGGTTGAAGACTTTTGTAGCCACGGCTTCCTTTATAAACGAAGGCGCTAGACGACCGCAACCGCTTCGGGAGGAGCGCTCAGAAAGGGCTGGGGGGGATCCTCGCCCGCAAAGAGCTCGGAGACCGACCGGTTGGTCGTAATGCGATTGATGGCGTCGGCGAAGATCTGCGCGATCGAGAGCTGAACGAATTTTGGGTGATTCGCACCGTTGTCGAACGGTACGGTATTAGTGAAGAGCACCTTCTCGATTGCGGATTGCTCTAGCACGTCGACCGCCTCACCGGCGAAGATCCCATGTGAGGCGACCGTATAGACGCGGGTCGCGCCGCGCGCCCTGATCGCTTCGGCAGCCTTGGCGAGTGTGCCGCCGGTCGAGATCATGTCGTCAACGACGACTGCGACCTTGCCGGTGACGTCGCCGACGATATCGGTAACTTCGGCCACGTCGGGTTCGGGACGCCGCTTGAAGACGATCGCGAGCGAACTGCCCAGGCGCTTTGCAAAGAGCTCCGCGCGATGCACGCCGCCGGCGTCGGGCGAAACGACCACGATCTTATCGTCGCAGAGCC
>JBAVSO010000140.1:0-48320 GCA_049695635.1 Candidatus Cybelea sp.
CGCTTACGCCCTCGACCGAGCGCTCAACGTACCGAAAGGGCGGCCGCTCGTGCACAACCTGCTACTATCGCTTGTGATGCTGCCGATAACCGGCATCTTGCTGCTGGTTGCGATCGCGCTGCCGATCGTACTCTCGATTACGTTCCACGTCGCGGGAATCCACAATCCGAGCCGCGTCACGCACATTCTGTCCTACTTGCTCTCGATCGCGCTGGTCTTCATCGTCGCGGTCGTTCTCTATCGCTGGCTGCCCAACCGAAGCGTTTCGTGGGCCTTTGCGTTGCGCGGCGCGGCAGTGGTAGCGGTCGCATGGCCGCCGGTGCAGTACGCGTTTACGGCGTATCTCACGCACGTAGACTTTACGCACGTTTACGGCGCCTTATCGGCCCCGCTCGTCTTGCTGCTCTGGTTTTACTGGTTCGGATCGATCTTTCTCTTCGGCGCCGAGTACAGCATCGCGTGGCCGACCGGACATCCGGAGTCCTTTCGCGAAGAGACCGCCGTTGATGGTTGAGAGATTCTCGCTACGCCGCTTTCTCGGGTTGCTCTTGGTTTGCTCGTCGCTCGCGTTCGCTACCGCCGCCGCGCCGCCGCCGCCGCTGCCGGTTGCGACGCCGCCGACGCTCGATCAGACTCCGGTCGTCTTGGTCTATCCATTCGACGTACAGACCGGCTCGGATCCACGTATCGGCATGGCCATCGCGCAGATCCTCGGTCAGGAGATGACCGCAGCCGGGGGAATCACCGTGCCGCCCGTGCCGCAGGGGATCAAGCGCGCGGATTTTCTCAGCAACGCGCGCACCATGAAGGCCGACTTTTATATCAGCGGTTACGTCACGCCGGTCGGTGATAGCGCCGCGGTCGTCGAGCAGGTCGTCAGCGTTGAAAGCGGCGTCATTCTCTTCTCGCAAACGGCTCAGGTCGCGAGCGTCGCCGACGTCGCCTCGCAATCGCTGCTCGCGCGCTCGCAAATCTTGACGTTCCTCGGGCGGGGAACTCAAAACGTCGAAACGCGGCCCTCAAACACGCCCGCTCCGACCTCCACGAACGGCGCAAAGGTTCCGATTCAAGGGCTCGGGAGCATCGTGAATTCGGTCTTCAAGCACAAGGGCGGCAGCCGAACTGCAACACCCGCGCCGGTCGTCAAACCTTCGCGCGGCGTGATCATCGCGCCGATCGGCGCCTCAACTCCGGTCGCACCCGCCGATCTCACCAACGCATCGCACGAGCTCTACTTCGCGCTTAACTCTCGTTTCAACGCGCAAATGACTTCCGTAACGTCAAACGTCTCGCAGTCGAGCGACGCGATTTGCGGATCGAATCGCGACAACACGATCGCGAGCGGCACCCTAACGACAAAGGCCGCGCAGCACGGTAAGCCGCAGATAACGTTCATCCTCGAGGTTTATACCTGTTTTGGCGCGCTGCTCGAACGCGAAGTCGGCAACGGCACCTCGATCAAGAATGCCGTCGACGCCGCGGTCGCTGCGTACGCCAACGCCCATCCGGACAACAGCTAATCGAATAGGCCTTCGGGCGCATCGATGAGGATTCTCCGGCGTTCCAAATCGATCTCCATGACGATCGCGCGCACCATCGGTATCATCGCGCCGCCGACGATCAGCATGTCGCTGGAAGGGTAATGCTCGACCCAATCGACGCTTCCGTAGGCTGCGCCATCGGCGCCCAAGACCGCGCAGCCGACGAGGTCGTCGTCGAGATACTCGCCGTCGCTCAGAGCGATAGCGGCGCGGGGAGCGTATAGGATCGAACCCGCGAGTGCCGCCGCGGCATCCGCGTCATCTACGCCGGCGAGCCGAATCAGCAGCCTGTTTTTGTGCGGACGGGCGCTCGTAACTCGGACCGTCCGCGACTCCTCGCTGCGCGCGCATCGCAGCTGAGCACCCGTACAAACGAGGGTGCGACCCGAACCGGTCGGGTCGCACTTCAACTCTCCGCGAACGCCAAAGGCTCCCACAATCCGCCCAACGACTACGTCATTCCGAGTAGTCATCCTCGAGGCCCTGCGCTGCTTCTTCGCTGTCGAGAATGTCGACCGATACGCGGCCCTCGGCGGTGGCACGCACGACCGTTCGCAGCGCTTGCGCGACGCGGCCGCTGCGCCCGATCACTTTTCCTAGATCTTCCGGATCGACAACCAGCTCGATGACCGGCTGCGCGTGTTCGTCGATAAAGAGCTCGACGCTGACGGAATCAGGCTTCTGCACGAGCTTGCGCGCGAGAAAATCCAGGAGCTCGGTCGCGCGGCGATGCCCTGCCCACGGATCGCCTCCCGCAGGGGTGGGTCTACGCTCGCGCGGTCCGGCCGGACGCGGCGGACGCGCCGCAGAACGCGGTGGGGGCTCGCTGCGGGTGGCTTCTTTGCGCGGCGCCTCCTTGCGCACTACCTCTTTGCGCGGCGTAACCTGACGCTCTGTTTCGTCGACGACCGTTTCGCTAAACAGACCGAACTCGTCGTCGAACGAGCTCACGACGCGCTGCCTTCCGCGCTCTTCGGACGGCGCTTCGTCGTCGGAATCGGACCGCGCTCGACGAGTCCTTTTTCTGCAAATAGCCGGCGCACCGTATCGGACGGCTCCGCGCCCCTGGCCAGCCACTCGCGTGCCTTGACCTCGTCAACCACCACCGTTCGCGGCTCGGTGCGCGGATTGTAGTGTCCAAGGATCTCGATAAACCGTCCATCGCGCGGCGCCCGTGCGTCGGTCACCACGAAACGATATGTCGGCTGCTTTTTCGCGCCAATCCGGCGCAATCGGATTCGTACCATGCTTCTTTCGTTATCTAGCGCGCTTGATGCGGCTAAGCTGTTTGGTCATTTGTCGGGCCTGATCGAACTGCTTCACAAGCCGGTTCACGTCGGAAACTTGCGTGCCCGACCCGAGAGCGATCCGCTTACGGCGCGACCCGTTTAGAATGTCGGGATGACGGCGCTCGCCGCGCGTCATCGAACAGATGATCGCCTCCACCTTGACGAACTCGCGCTCCGGAATCTCAAAGTTTTTCGGCAGCGCTTTCGACATGCCCGGGATCATCTTCAAGATATCGTTGATCGAGCCGAGCTTGCGTACTTGCCGCATCTGCTCGAGGAAATCGTCGAGGGTTAAGCTTTGCTTGAGAAGCTTTTCCTCCAGCTTCTTGGCCTGCTCTTCCGAATAAAGGCTCTGCGTCTTCTCGATCAACGTGAGCGCGTCGCCCATGCCGAGAATCCGCGAGGCAAGCCGCTCCGGATAGAACGGCTCGAGTGCCGAGAGCTTCTCGCCGACACCGACGAATTTTATCGGCGCACCGGTGACGCTATGAATCGAGAGCGCCGCGCCCCCGCGCGTGTCGCCGTCCAACTTCGTCAAAATGACGCCGGTGATCCCGAGGCGTTCGTGGAAGCCCTTGGCAACGTTCGTTGCCTCTTGACCGGTCATCGCGTCTGCAACGAGCAGAATTTCGCGCGGATCGGCAACCGCTTTGATCTCGGCTAGTTCCTGCATCAACTCTTCGTCGATCTGCAGTCGTCCGGCAGTGTCGACGATCGCAGTCGAGATGCCGAGCCGCTTCGCCTCCGCGATCCCGTCGCGCACGATGACCACCGGGTCCTCGACGCCACGATCGTAGACGGGAAGGGCGATCTGTTTGCCAAGCGTTTTGAGTTGCTCGATTGCAGCGGGACGATAGACGTCGGCGGCGATCATGAGCGACCGTCGGCCTTGCTCTTTGAGACGCAGGGCGAGCTTGGCGGCTTGCGTCGTCTTTCCCGAGCCTTGCAGACCCACAAGCATGATCACCGAAGGCGGCGCGTCGGAGAACTGAAGCCGGCTTTGCCATGAGCCGGTACGTGGCCCGAGCAGCTCGACCAACTCGTCGTAAACGATCTTGAGAATCGTTTGAGCGGGCGTGAGCGACTCGAGCACGTTTGCGCCGACCGCGCGTTCCTTGATTCGCGCCACGAACGCTTTGGCAGCACCGAGCGCAACGTCGGCCTCGAGCAACGCCACGCGAACTTCGCGCAGCGCTTCGTTGACGTCGTCTTCGCTTACTCGGCCTCGGCCGCTTAAGCGGTCGAAGATTGCGCCGAGGCGTTCTTGGAGTTGATCGAACAATGGGCGGTTAGGAAGTCGAAGTTCCGGCCGTCGTCTCGTCGATGCGCTTTACCGCGTCGCCGACCGTCTTGATCTTTTCCGCTTCCTCGTCGGGGATGTCAATATTGAACTCGGTCTCGAATGCCATCACCAGCTCGACCTGGTCGAGCGAGTCGGCACCCAGATCATCGGTAATTGACGCTTCGGGCGTCACTTCCGACTCGTCGACGCCGAGCTGCTCGACGATGATCTTCTTGACTTTATCGAAGGTGGTGGACATTACGTCTCCTTTCAATCTAGGTGTCGACTTCGTCACAGCTTACATCAGAATGCCGCCGTCGACCACCAGGGTTTGCCCCGTGATGTAGCCGGCAGCGTCGGAGCAGAGGAACGCGACTACTCCGCTGACATCTTCCGGCTTCCCGGCTCGGCCAAGAGCGGCTTGCTTGATCAAAAACT
The DNA here is from genome assembly GCA_049695635.1 of Candidatus Cybelea sp. Lineage (GTDB taxonomy): Bacteria > Vulcanimicrobiota > Vulcanimicrobiia > Vulcanimicrobiales > Vulcanimicrobiaceae > Cybelea. The sequence goes on from JBAVSO010000140.1 coordinate 4,551, forward strand.
CCCTGGCGGCGTCGGGCATCTTCTCGGTCATAGCGGTCTCGATAAGACCCGGCGCGACGGCGTTGACTCTTATATTCCTCGAACCCAACTCCTTTGCCAGCGATTTACAAAGGCCGATGAGTCCCGCTTTCGAGGCCGCGTATGCGGCCTGGCCGGCGTTGCCAATCATGCCGACGATGCTGGTCAGGAGCACGATCGACCCGGCGCGCTGCTTCATCATCGGTTTCGCGACCGCGCCGCAGAGATAGAAGGCCGACTTGAGGTTCACGTCGAGCATCCGATCGATCGTCTCCGACTTAAGGCGCAGCAGCAGCGCGTCGACCGATTGACCGGCGCCCGCGACCGCGCAATCGATCCGCCCGAAACGTGCCAGCACGTCGGCAGCGATATGCTCGACCGTTGCTTGATCTGAAACGTCACCCGCGAAGAGCTCGGCGACCGCTCCGGGGCGCGCATTGGCGCAGAGTGCAGCGCTCTGCGCAAGTGCATCTACGTCGCGTCCGACCAGCGCGACGTCCGCGCCTTGCTTCGCGAGTTCGATCGCGATCGCGCGACCGATTCCACGACTTCCTCCGGTGACTAACGCGGTCTTTCCCGAAAGGTTCATACGTTTGCTTCCGCGGCGCCTTCGAGCACGCTGCGCAGTCGCTCGACGCCCGCGTAATCGCTCACCACGATCGTAGGAGGAGCCGAGGGCAAGCGTTTCATCAAAGCGCTCAAGACGCCGCTGGCGCCGAACTCGACCACCATATCGGGCCGGTACGTGAGAATGCGCTCGGCGGTATCGTGCCAGCGTACCTCGTCGACGACGGACCGGATCAGGTTAGCCTTGATCGTGCCGACATCGCGATACGGATGGCCATCAACGTTCGAGATTACGTCGAACGCCGGCAGCGCAAAGGCGCTCGCTTCAACGACGGCTCGCAGCGGCTCGACCGCGGGCTCCATCAGCACGCTATGCCAGGCACCCGAGACGTTCAGCGGTACGACACGCTTGGCCCCGGCGGCAAGCATCGCGTGGCCGGCGGTTTGGACGGCGTCGAACTCGCCGCTAATCACGATCTGCGTCGGTGAGTTGAAGTTTGCGAGCGCGACGTGGCCGCGATCGTGCACCCGTGCGATCACCTCGCGAACTTGCGCGGCATCGAGCCCCAAAATCGCCGACATTCCGCCTCGCGTTCGCCGTGCGGCCGATTGCATCGCTTTCCCACGTTCGCCGACAATCCGCAGCGCGTCTTCGAACGAAAGCGATGCGGCGATCACCAAGCTGCAGAGTTCGGCGAATGAGTGCCCGGCCGTAACGGCGGGTTTCAATGCGTCGCCGACCGCGGCGTACAGCGCAAGGTTCGTCGTAAAGATTGCCGGCTGGCTGAACTCGGTCTCGCGCAGCCGCTCTTCGGGGCCTCGGCGCTGCAGTTCGAGCAAGTCGTAGCCGAGCGCGGCCGACGCGCGATCGAAGATTGTGCCGGCGGCAGACGAGCATTCCGCAACCTCGCAACCCATTCCGACGCTCTGCGATCCCTGTCCCGGGAAGACGACCGCGATACGCACTAGGCGGCCCAGCGCCACGCGACCGCGCCCCATGAAAGGCCGCCGCCGAAGGCGACAAAGATGATAAGGTCTCCGGGCTTTACGAGCCCAGCGCGCACCGTCTCGGAGAGCGCCATCGGAATCGACGCGGCCGAAGTGTTGCCGTATTCGGCGATGTTGGCAACGACTTTCTCCTCGGGCAAGCCGAGGTAGCGCGCCGTCGCGTCAATGATACGGCGATTCGCCTGATGTGGAATGAGGAACGTCACGTCAGCTTTGCTTAGGTTCGCCTTCGTCAGCACGCTGTCGGTCGCATCAACCATGCGCTGAACGGCGAGCTTGAACGTCTCACGACCTTGCATGTGAATGAGATGCACCTTCGCATCGAGCGCCGCATGATCGAGGGGCCGGCGCGCCCCACTGCCGTGTGCGTAGAGCAGCTCGGGCCGGCTTCCGTCTGCGCCTAAGTCCGATGCGATAAAGCTGTCGCTCGCGCTGCGCTCGAGGATGACCGCGCCCGCCCCGTCTCCGAAGAGGATGGCGGTCGAGCGATCTTCCTTATCGAGGATCTTCGAGAGGGTTTCGGCACCGATGAGCATGATGCGCTCGTAGACGCCCGAGCGTATTAACGCCGAGGCGACGGTGAGCCCGTAGATGAAGCCGCTGCACGCGATTCCGATATCGAAAGCCGGCTTTTCCGTCACGCCGAGCTTCGAGGCGACAAGACAAGCGGTCGCGGGAAAATAGTAATCGGGCGTAACGGTTGCGACGACGAAGCAGTCGATCTCCTGTGCGCGCAGTCCAGCGTGCACGAGTGCGGCGCTCGCCGCCGCGGCCGCCAAGTCGCTTGTTGACTCTGCTTCAGAGGCCCAATGGCGCCGCTTCATTCCCGTTCGCGTGCTGATCCACTCGTCGGTGGTCTCCAGCCAGGCTTCCAGATCGTGATTGCTGACGACTCGCGACGGCGCATAATGACCGACGCCCACGATCTTTACGCCAGAGGGAGGCACCTACGCTATCCGGCCGACTCTTCTTGAATCTTGCGGACTTGGCGCCCCTTATAAGTGCCGCAGTTCGGACACGCGAAGTGCGGCCGCTTGGGCTGGTGGCACTGCGTGCAAAGCACCGCCGTGACGTCGCCGAGCTTCCAGTTGGCAGCGCGGCGGCTGCGCGTCTTGCTGCGGGGCGTCTTCCATTTTAAGTTCGCCACGATATTCTCCGTTTCAAAGGCTTAGGCGGGCTGGCACGAGCATTCGCTCGCATTTCGATTCGCCCCGCAAATCGCGCAGAGACCACGGCACTCCGGCCGGCAACGCAGCCCCATCGGCAGGGCGCTCAGGACGCTCTGCTGCGCCAAATCGGCGACGTCGAGACGCTCCCCCATCAAGACGTTGCTCTCGCCGAAGGGTTCGATGTCGCGGCCGTGCGAGGGATCGAACCGCTCGTCTAGGTCCATGTGGATGGGCAGGTCTACGTCCTCGAGGCAGCCATCGCACTGGCCGTGAACGCGACCGTCAACGCTGCCCTCGACGGCCAGCATCCGGTCGGCCGAGCGCAGCTCGAGTCGCACTTGGACGGGCTCGGGGAAGACCACGCCCTCGAACGGCTCGAGCGGGACCTCATCGGCGACCACCATTAGCTGGCGGCTGCCTGCAAGGAGCCCGCTGACGTCTACCTTGTGTGAACGATCCATAAATGCGCGTCGCCGCAGCATGAGGCCCCGCCAACCAGGCAGGGCCGCCACGGACTTTGCCATTCTAGAACCCGCGTCTCACCTTGTCAAACGGTTGTGGCGGGGGATAGAAGGCTGCCGTGATAGACCCGATTGCTTCGAGATTAGCCGCCGACGGGGTCGCATATGCGCCTGAGATTGCCACCGCCGCGCGGCGGCACGGTCTTGATCCGGAGCTCTTGGCCGCGGTCGCCGCCCAAGAGACCGGGGGACCGGGAAGCAATGCGGGCCGCAACGTGGTCGGGGACGGTGGTCACGGCCGCGGCCTCTTTCAGATTGACGATCGCTGGCATCCCTTCGCCGCTACACCGGCCGCGATGCATCCGCAACAGAACGCCGATTACGCGGCCGGGATGATTTCCGGACTACTCAAACGCTACGGAGGGGACGTTCACGAGGCGCTCTCAGCCTACAACGCCGGCTCCCCCACGGCGACCGGTACGCGGACCCGCTGGTCGGACGGCAGCGATCTCGGATACGCCGACTCAGTGATGCGTCATTACGAACGGCTGGCCGGCGAACCCGCGCAAGCCTCCGCTATAGCCGAATCCGGCGAAACGGTTGCTTCCGTCGGAGCGCTGCAAAGCGCCGCACAGCGCCTGCCGATGCCGCCGATTTCGTTCTCAGCTCCCTCCGGCGAACTCCACAGCGCCCACGCCTATCACCGGCAATCAACCGACTACCTCTCGATACTAAGCGACGACAGCGACGAAACCAACTCATAACAAGGAGAAATCACGTGTCAACTTTGCCGCCAATCGAAGGGAATATTTCAGTGAAGCCCTTCACAAGCACGCTCGCCGGCCGCGTGAGCGGCGCGGTTTCCCCGCCGCGCTCAGGATCGGTCAGCGGCGACGTGGGAGAGTCTGCGGAAAGCTCCGCAGTAGCCGAACTCGGCAATCTCATCTCTTCACTCGGTTCGCTTTCAGCACAGGCGCAGAGCCAGCCGCTTAGCGCTCCGACGCTGCCCGGCTTGCCGCAAGATCAGAGTTACCGCCCGCAAGCGACCGACTATACGCAGTTCAACGACGATTCGAACTGAGTCGTCAAAAGGAGCAACGAGATGGCATTTCTGCTTCCCGTCCTCGAAGGGCTCGGGTCCGGCCTCCTCGGCAACGCGATCGGTGGCGCACTCGGCACCGGTGTCGCAGGCAACGCCGAGAACGGCGCGATGAACGCGCTCAACTCGCAAGATGAAAACTTCCAGCTCGGTATGTACGCGTCGGAGATTCAGAATCAAGAGCAGCTTCAGATGCAGTCGGAAGTCTTCGATCAGATGATGGACGAGCGCAGCGAGAACATGCGCGAAGTTGATACGTTGCGCAACGTCGACATGGCCCAGCGCAAGATGGACGACTCGATCACTAAGAAGTTCATCCAGTCAATCACCGAATGATCGGCGCGCCTGTAGCTGCGTTTCGCAACGAACGCTCGACCGCGGGGCGCGGCGCCCTGGCCGCTCCCCGCGGAAGCGCGACGCCCGCGACGGCCCCCGATCTCACCCCCGAAGAGCAGGCTCGGGTCGCCGCCCAACGCCAAGCTTTCGACTACGACGCTGCCGAACGCGCCGAGCTGGTCCGCGAACATGAAGTCCTCGAAGCGCTGCTGATGGCACACCTCAAAAACGAGGACGAAATCACAAAGAAATGGATCGCGCTCATTTAGAGGAAGCGTGCCCGCCGCGTCCTAAACTTCTAGCTCGCGTCGGGCCGTTAGCTCAGCTGGTTAGAGCGCATGCTTGATAAGCATGAGGTCCCTGGTTCGATCCCAGGACGGCCCACCAGGATAAGGCCTTATGCTGTAAGGCCTTTTCTGCTCGCCGTGTCCGGTACATTGGTCTACCGCAACCGAAGGTGCAGCCAAGGCTGCTTGCGGCAGCTGCCTCTAAGTGCTTTTTGCATCACGCGGCGGACAGCTTGCAAGATCGCCGGCACGGGGAGAGTCAGCAGTTGAGCGGTCTGTCGGCGGTTGTTTAAACGTTGCTTAAAAGCGCTGCATAGGCGCGGCTAACGCGGTCAGCCGGTGCTACGATGACGCCAACTGTACACGATAAGTTGCGTCACACGAATAAGGGGAGGTATCCATGTCTCGGCCGCTTCGTTGCCTAGCGATCATCGGCTTGTTTTTCGCGACAGCCTGCGCTGGAAGTTCATCGAGTCCCACGGTGCCCGCCAACGCGAATCCTTCCTCGACCACGATTACCGTCATGGGCAAAGGGGGAGGTCCACTCTTTGAAGTTTCCGTAGTGCTCTCGACCTCGATTGTTGACGGACAGCCAAGTGGAATCATTTCTTCAGATCGGACTAATTCCGGAGGTCAGGTTACGTTTTTCAATCTGCCGCGCTCGGGTCAACTCTGCGTTTACGCCGTAACAAACATCAACGGCCCGCCGCAACAGGCGAATCATTGCACATACCCGTTTCCGGCGCGATATACGCTCAAGCTTGGGTGATATGGGGGCGAAAAGCGGTAGAGGCTCCAGGGATTGCTCTGAAGCCTCTATTATCTACCGTGGCCCTCAGGCCGCGCGTTTAGTTGCCTGCGGAGAGAGCTCGCAACGTTTGGACGACGTCGTCCGAAATCTTGATCACGGTGCGTCCAACCAATGTGATCGTTCCGGTCGTATACGATTTGCCTTTCGTCGTAACCAAGGTCGCCGAACCAGCGCCGCCTTTTGACGATAGGTGCGAGATCACCAGTTTCGAAATCGGCCCCTCGTCCACAAACGTGCTGCTATAGTGCCCGGGCTCGATGTTCGGAGTTCCGATCGTAAACCCGTTATAAGGCGCGCCTTTGATTTTCGTGCCCTTAACGGTCGTTTCGAGATAGGCACAGCCTACCTGTTTGTCTTTCATTGCGAAGGTGCCGTAGTAAAAGTAATATGCGACTGGCTTCGGCGTCGGCGTCGGCTTCGGGGTAGGAGTCGGTGGTGGCGTGGGTGTCGCCTTTACCTTTACGTATTTTTCAAGCACCCAAGTCGCCGCCGCGGACTTGCCGGTCAATGCCGTAAACGTGGCGCTCTTCACATTGCCGGCAGCATAGTAGATCAGGTACGTTCCCTGTCCTACTTTCTTTGCCGAGCATGCTGGAATCTTGAGCGGACCCGACTCCTGAGTGGACGTCGCCTCTCCGAGGTCTTGCGACGTTGGGGGATTGTAACCTGTACCGATGCCGTGGCATGCAACTAGCGCGGCAACTATAAAGAGTGCCGCCGTCGCGCTTGGCAAATTAAACGATTTCATAGGTGTCCTCCGGGTTAACGTAGGTAGCGATCAAACCACGCGATTGTCTGCTCCAAAATGTCGATTTGGTTGGCGATCTTCTGCGGGCCGTGGCCCTCGTCGGCGTAGACGATTAACTTCGTCGGCACGCCGAGTGTCGTCATCGCGTGCCAGAACTCGAAGGCTTGCGGCGCGGGAACCTCCTCGTCGCGCTCGCCCTGAAGTATGAGTACCGGCGTCTTCGAGTTCGTCGTGATGAACGTGATCGGAGAGCTGCGCGCGTAAACCGCCGGGTCTTGATAGACCGAGGCGCCGAAAAACGGAATCATCCACTGATCGATTTTGTTCTGCCCGTAGTAAGATTGCCAATTCACGATGCCCGCGCCGGCCACAATCGCCCGGAAGCGGGTGGTTTGGGTTTCGCCCCACATCCCGATGTAACCGCCGTAGCTCCAACCCATCAGCCCCAGGCGGTTCGGATCGATCGGTGCGGCCTTCAGAGCAGTATCGACGCCGGCAAGGTCGTCGTGCCAATCACCATACCCGAAATCCTTGACGTTGGCCTGCGTAAACTCTTCGCCTTGCCCGAAGCTGCCGCGCGGATTTGGCATGAAGGTAAAGTAGCCTTGCGACCCAAGCGCGTTGAGATTGCGCGAGCCGAATGACGGCACGGCCGCTGCGGACGGTCCGCCGTGCACGAGCGTCACCATCGGATAGCTCCGGCTGGGGTCGAAATTCAGCGGGTAGACGAGCCAACCTTGCGCCGTAAACTGGTCGCTCTTCCATTGCAGCGAGACCGCTTTGCCGTAAAGGTGCGTGGCGCCGGCGTTGCTCGAAGATATTTGCCGAAGCGCGGCCGGCGAACCCGCCCAGATCTCGGGCGGAGCGTCGAACGACGCTCGCACCAGCGCGACGATCGTGCCGCTTTTAGCGCTCGACCAGCTCCACAGCGATTCCTCACGACTAGTCAGCGGGCTCAATCGGTCCGTAGAAAGGTCGAGATTCATGAGATGCATCGATCCCGAAACATGTGCGACCAGATCGATGCTCGACGGGTCGTTCCAGTGAAGCGATTGCACCGAAACCGGCGCTCCCGCGGTAACGTCGCGTGACGTGCCGCTCGTTGCGTCGACGAGATAAACGTCGCCGCCAGTCGACCCGAAATCGCTCATGATCCCGCCGATGATCGCGATTTGCTTGCCGTCGGGCGACCAACGCGGATCGTTGACCTGGTACGGCGGCGCGAGCAAATCATGCATCGCGCCGGTCGCGGCATCCACGCGCGCGAGCCGCGCGATCCACCAATTGTCGTCGCCGTTACCTTTTGCGTAGGTTACTGCGACCTGCCGGCCATCCGGCGACCATCCATACTCGTAAACGTACGTGTCGGGCGGAGTCAACGCATGCATCGCACCGCTCGCGGTGTCGATCGTCGTCAGCCGTTGCTCCTCGACCGTCGTGCCGATGACGCCGACGTCGCGCGCGCCCGGCGCAAGCGCACCGGCTTGCCGATGAGCCGCGGCGATATAAAGGAATGCGAGCCGCTTCCCATCCGGCGCCCAGCTCAACCGTTGCACGTCTCCGGTCAACTCGTTGAGCTCTCGCACGCCGCTTCCATCTGCGCGCGCGACAAAAAGTTGGAGCTGGCCTTTGGATCGCGCATCGGATAGGAACGCGATCTCGCGCCCGTCCGGCGACCAAACTGGGTTCTCCTCGTCGTAAAAGCCGTTCTGCTTGCCGGCCGTCACCCGCACAGTCGGACCGCCGGCGATGCGGCGCGAGTAGACCGCCGTATAGCGAGGCGAATGTAAGAGATCGTACGGGTCGTGATACGTCTCATCCCAGGCGACCGCGCCGCCGTCGGGCGAGCAGTCCACACCGCCGAGATCGCGGACGGCGAAGGTTGCCGTCAAAACGTCGCGCATCGAGGGCGCGGCGCTTACTGCCGGCGAGCCGGCCGCTACCGCTAACACGCAGATCGCAAGCGACACGCAAAGCTGACGTCTCATGTAAGGATTCAACCTCCGGCCATCGCGCCGACGATCAGAAGCGGTTCGGCGCCATCCGCAACCGCGTTCGGAAGCGGCGCATCGGGGCGCTCGTGAGATAGGTCGCGCTCGCAGGCGAAGAACCGTACGTACGCCCGCCGCTTCTTCGTCTGGTAGTCGCGCATCGTGCCGCGCAGCGCGGGATAACGCGATTCGAGCGCATCGAGCACCGCGCGCTGGGTGGCTTCTCCGGAAATCTCCAAACTGACCTCGCCCTCGACGCGGGCGAGCGCGCGCAAGTGCGCGGGCAAGATCACGCGAATCATGCGAGCGTCTGGACTTCGACCGAGAGCACCGCGGGCAAGTCGCGGACGATTGCCCTCCAGGTTTCGCCGGAGTCTGGCGAGACGTAGACCTGCCCGCCGGTCGTCCCAAAATAAATTCCGCATGAGTCGAGCGTGTCGACGGACATTGCATCGCGCAGCACGTTCACGTAGCAGTTCTCCTGCGGGAGTCCGTTTGTGAGCGGCTCCCACTCGTCGCCACCGGTTCGGCTGCGATAGACGCGCAAGCGTCCGTCGATCGGAAAGTGCTCCGAGTCGCTCTTAATGGGCACGACGTAGATTGTTTCGGGCTCGTGTGCGTGTACGTCGATCGGGAAGCCGAAGTCGGTCGGAAGGTTCCCGCTGACTTCGCGCCACGAGTCGCCGGCGTTGTCACTGCGCATCACGTCCCAGTGCTTCTGCATGAAGAGCACGTTCGGATGGGAGGGATGCATCGCGATCCGGTGCACGCAGTGTCCGACCTCGGCCTCTTGCTCTGGGATGCTGTTCGATTTCAGCCCGCGATTGACCGGACGCCAGGTTGCGCCCTTATCGTCGCTGCGGAAAGCACCCGCTGCCGAAATCGCTACGAAGATGCGATTTGGGTCTGTGGGGTCGAAAATCACCGTGTGCAGGCACATGCCGCCCGCACCAGGCTGCCAGGAATCGGCCGTCGCGTGGGTGCGCAGACCCGCAAGCTCTTCCCATGTTTGCGCCCCGTCGGCTGAACGGAACAGCGCGGCGTCCTCGACGCCCGCGTACACCGTATCGGAGTCGGTCAGCGACGGCTCGAGATGCCAAACGCGCGCGAACTCCCATGGATGCGGCGTGCCGTCGTACCATTGGTGCGTCCCCGGCGTCCCGTCATAAACGAAGCGATTTCCAACCGGCGCCCACGTTTTGCCGCCATCGTCGGAGCGCTGCACGATCTGGCCAAACCAGCTCGACGACTGCGATGCGTAGAGCCGATTCGGATCGGCCGGAGAACCTTTGACATGGTAAATCTCCCAGCCGGCAAAATAAGGGCCCTCAACCCTCCAATTGTCGCGCTTGCCGTCAGACTCGAGGATGAATGCGCCTTTGCGCGTGCCGACCAAGACCCGTACCGAGCTCATCGCGAGGTCTACGGGGCGTGCAATCGCGCCCCCTTCGCCCGGGAGGCTAGAATCTTCGTAACAAGCCCAAGCGCGGCGCAAAGACGTAGTTGAGTTGCACCAGCACGATAAATCCGATGCTTACGTACGTGTTGACGAGGCAGAGCAACGCGCCGACGGCATACAGAGCCTGGGCGATGATGATCCGGCCTCGCACGACGACGTCGATTCCCGGTGGCGCCTCTTCCTTGATGAGGTTTGCCTTGCGCACATAGCTCCAACCCCAGTAGAGGGTTGCGCCGAGCCCGACGATGTTAAGCCAATAAATCACGAGCGCCGTGCGATAGGTGATGAAGGCGGCTAACAACTTCGTAGAAAACGGAACCAGCGTCACCATCAGCAGAAATACCAGATGAATCCACGTCAGCGTTCGCTCGGAGTGCTTGAGCTTACTGAGCTGTGTGTGCTGGCCCACCCAAAAGATCCCGAGCGTCATAAAGCTCATGAAATAGGTCAGGAGATTCGGTGCCAACGCCGCCAGCGCCACACGCAGACCCGGCTCGGAGTGAACGGCCTCCGCGGCCGGAACGCGAAGGTCGAGAACCAGTAGGGTCATCGCGAACGCAAAGACGCCATCGCTGAGGGACGCCAGACGCTCCAGGCTTCGCCCCGCAATTTCGTTGTACGAGATGGCCACACGACGAAATTAATGCGTTAGGGGCGCATCACCTCCAGCCGTCGAACTGCCCGCACCAAAAGACCTAAAAGGAGCAACACATTAAATGAAGCTGCGCGTTGTCTATTCTGCGTTGAGCGTCTGCCTGGCGATCGGATTCGAAGGGTGCGGCGGCCCGCACGGCGCGATCGGGAACCTCTCCGCGCTACCACAGGCGGCGCGGCCGCGAGCGGCGATGCCGGCGGGGCACGGCGACCTTCTCTACGTCTCCGACACCGAGACGAGCGACGTCTACGTGTTTTCGTACCCGAAAGGGAAGCTCGTTCAGGCACTCAACGGCTTCACCGATCCGGCGGGCGAATGCGTGGATAAAAGCGGCGACGTTTTCATCACCAATACCGGAGCGAGCAACATCCTCGAATACGCGCACGGCGGCAGCATCGTGGTTGCGACCTTGAACGACCCGGGATACTTCCCGACCGGTTGTTCCGTCGACCCGCTTACGGGAAACCTTGCAGTGACGAACTTCTCCACGAGCAGCAGCGGGCCGGGGAACGTCGCTATCTACAGGCACGCGAAAGGTAAACCCACCGGAAACTATATTGATAGTGCGATCAACAACATGCTGCTCTGCAGCTACGACAACGCCGGTAATCTCTTTCTCGACGGCCTGACTCAGGGCAGCGCCTTTCAGTTCGCCGAGTTGCGCAAAGGCGGTACGAGCCTGCTGAACGTTGAGCTCAACCAAAGCATTCAGAACGCGGGCGGCGTCGAGTGGGATGGCACGAACGTCGCGGTTGGCGACCAGGCGACAAACGTGATCTATCAGTTCGCGATCAGCGGTAGGAAGGGCAAGAAAGTCGGGTCGACGCCGCTCAGCGGCGCGTCGGAGGTCTTTCAGTTCTGGATTGATGGCTCGAAGGTGATCGGTCCGAATGCCTATGGCTCGGACGTGGGGATATGGCACTATCCCGCCGGCGGTTCGGCCATTCGCACCATCGGTGGGCTGTACGCCCCGCTCGGCGCGGTCGTCAGCGCAGGGAGTTAGCGGGAAACGCTTGGCCGCTGAGAAAAGCGACGAAAAGGCTCGCGTCGGCAATCTTCGACGGGGTTCGCACAGGGGTACAGATTATGTTGAAAAGAGCTCTCATTTTTCTCGCTGCAACCGTTGCTCTTTCCGCACCCGTCGCCGCGCGGTCGGCGACTGGAATGGACGCGATGCAATACTACGTCGGTAACTGGACATGCACGGGCGGTAACGTCGGATCACCAGCGGAAAAGGCAACGGTCTCCTTCACGCTCGATTCCGGTATATTGCGAGAGTGGATCGTGGTTGCCGCGCAAGGGACAATGAAGAACCCGTACGCGATCAGCGCTGCTTTCAGCTACGATTCGAAGAACGACCGCTTCGCCCAAGCCGGGACCGACAGCATCAGCGAATGGTGGGTCTCCTACGCCAAGTCGTGGACCGGGGATACGGAGCAGTGGGCCGATCAACAGAATTCCACCGGTAAGCTAGGTCGCAGTCAAATCGTTCGTAGCAGTCAAGACACATACGTCTATACGGGTTGGGAGACGATGACGGCGCCAAATCCCAACTTTAAGGTGACCTGCCAACGCTCGACGTAGCACGCTAGACTCGCCATTACAAGGGTGGCGAGCGCAAAACGTAATGATGGTCGGTGCCGCGCACCCCATCGAGCACGTCCTCGGAGATCGCGGTGGCCTCGCGAACGAAGCCGACGCTCTGGGCCACCGATATCGAAGGCGCGTTGCGCGCGTCGATCGTAGCCCGTACCTCTGCGACGCCATTGCGCATGAGATGGCTGCAAACCGCGCGGACTGATTCGCGTGCGTAGCCGAGTCTTTGGGCTGCGCGTCCAATCGTCCATCCCATCAGCGCGTGGCCGAGGCTCAGCGGTATCGTCGCCTGTACGTAGCCGATCGGGGTGCGATCCTCGAGTCGCGAGACGATCCAGTTCAGCCACAACTGCGAGGCATCGGGCGACACGCCCAAGGAAAGTGCGCGGTAACGTTCGCGCAGCCACGGAAGACTGGTTGGAATCTCGCTGCGCATGTAACGGTACAGCGACGGATCGTCAAGCACGCGAAACATGCCCTCAGCGTGGCCTTCGGTGATCGGCTCGAGCAATAGCCGGGCCGTGCGAATCTCGATAAACGGCAGGCTCGCCGGCGACGACGTCACGACCGTCGACTTGTATCGAGAGGATTACTTACGTTTTTCATGATGCACAAAACCCGAACAGCCACCGACTCGTCGGGGCCGGCGATGATTTTGGGAAAACAACGATCCGCGTCGGAAGGCCACGCGCCTTTTCAGACGGAAGACCGGCACGTTGTCTCTTCCGGCGAGATTGCAACGTTCTAGGAGAGCTGCCATGAGCCTGAATCGACGGAAGTTCGTCCAAACCACCAGTTACGCGGCACTCAGTACGGCGATGATATCCAGCTTGCCCCAGATCGCCCAAGCCCAGACGGGAGCAACAGACTCGTTCGATATAGAACAAGCTTTTGCCGCCTTCATGACGGACCTCGGGGAGAGTCCATCCGATGGAGGGGGAACTGTCACTTTCACGGGCAGAGACCCGATCTTGCGCAGCCACTTCCGCATCGGAGCATGCATGGCCATTCCGGCGATGGCGGCCGGCGTCGGCGCTGCGGCAATCTGGAAGGCACGCACGGGAGCAGGGCAGGATGCGAAGATCGATCTGCGCGAAGCGATTTACAACATCAATCCCGCCATCGGGATCATCATGCAGAAAAAAAGGGCATTCGGTCTGCTTGATCCGGATGACCCGATCCCCGAAACCTTCACCTTCGTGCCAACCATCAACGGCCTCTGGTACCAGGCACCACTGCTCTTCGATACTCCGCTCTCTTTCGCCATTCTTCCGACAAAAGACGACCGATGGGTGACGCCGACCATCATATATCCACATCATATGATTGGCTTTCTCACCGTTATTAACACCGCGCCCAACACCCAGGCAATCGAAAAGACCGTCAAGCAATGGAATGGTCAGGAGCTTGACGACGCTGCGGCCGCTGAGGGATACGTGTTGGGCCTACACCGGACCGCCGAACAATGGGCACAAACCCCGGAGGGTCAGCATCTCGCCAAGATTCCCGTCATCGAAATCGTCAAGATCAATGACACCGATCCTATACCCTTCAAGCCCAACCCCGAACAACCGCTCTCCGGCATCAAGTCTTTGTCGTGCACGCACGTCATCGCTAGCAGCGTTGCGGCGCGCACGCTCGCCGAGTATGGGGCGGAAATCCTCCACATCGCGCGCGATCAATCGTTCGAGCACGAACTCTTTGCGACTGACTGCACCGTCGGCATGCGTTCGAGCTTCGTGGATTTGAAAAACCCGGATCAAAGCAACCATTTTGCAACGCTCATTCCGGACGCCGATGTGTTCATCGAGGGATTCCGCGGAGGCGCGATGGAAAAACTGGGCTACGGCGTGAAGGAAGTGGCGACGAAGAAACCGGGCATTATCTACCTCACGATACGCTGCTACAGCTGGGATGGACCTTGGTGGAATCGCCCTGGCTTTGACATGGAAGCGCTCACCGTCTCGGGATATACGATTAGAGAGGCCGGCGGTCCGGGGCGCAGGCCGCGTTTCCCCGCCACGATGGTGCTCAACGACTTCATCGCGGGCTACATGGGCGCTGCAGGGGTGATTGCTGCACTGAGACGTCGCGCGAAAGAGGGCGGCAGCTACCACGTGCGCATCAGCCTGACGCGGGCCGCCATGTGGTTTATGAGCCTTGGCTCTTTCGCAAACACCACGGACTTCAATCCGAATGATACGGAACACCGTATGATCGCGCCCGAAACGATCACGGCACAGACCCCTTACGGCGAGGTCCAACGCCTGGCTCCGCAAGTGAAGCTTTCCAAGACACCCGGGCGGTGGCGTACGCCGCTTGTCTCGGTACGGGGCGGTGACCGGCCAACCTGGGAAAGTTGAACCGATGATCATCGCTTGCTAAAGCCGAGCCGTGTAAATCGTAGCCCGCGGGACGCCCCGCTCCAAGAGTTGACAGTTGCCCGCGAGTTGGGCTTCGGCGCTGCGCCGCAACGCTGAGGTGATCGGCGGCCGCCCAGGTCACTCCTATACCGAAATAGTTACGCCGTACCAATACCCAGTGGGCGATCGGGCTATCTTGCGGCGCGGAAGTCCGCCTTCAGGAAAGAGCCGGTCGTGTAGCTTATAAACCTCCCGCCACGCACCTTCGAGCCGTGCGAGAGACTCGCACCCATCGCCTCAGCGATCACACGCACAGGTAGGTGCTGAAGCTTCGGCAAAAAATGTCGCGCCGGAAATCCACCCCGTCGAGCGATCCGTCATCGCGCCACGCAGCGGTTCGGTAAAATCGCTGGCTTAGAACGTGGGCGGTGAGCCGCCCCTTTGTTCAAGGACGCTTTAGAAACCTCAAGTAGAACGCCGCGAACACCAAGACGATTCCAATATTCACGATCAACCGTTCCCACAATCGGTTTCTAAAGAACATGAAATCTACGGCAACTATGATGGCAGCCATCGCCACCACGTAAAACACGATAGGTATCTGTCTGCCCATTTCAGTTACCTTACCACGACGTTGGCAAGCAGGGGCATGCGCGCCGCGATTTAAAGCCTGTTAAACAAGGGCCCCTCGCCCACGCGCGGCTCGGCCGTAAAAGTGGTCGTCCAGGTAGCTCCGACGGGGCCGCATCCGGCAGCGGACTCGATCGAGATGAAGGGTCAGCTGTACGGAACGACTCGGAATGGTGGAACCAAGAATTGCGCGGGCGACGGCTGCGGGACCATCTTCGCATTGTCGCCGTAGCGCGTGGACGGCGCGTTACGGACGCAACGCGAGGACCGTTCCGTAACAGTCGACGCCGAAGCCGCCACTTGTGATGCCGTAGAGCGTCGGTTTTTGGTGGAGATGAGGGGGCTCGAACCCCTGACCCCCTGCTTGCAAAGCAGGTGCTCTACCAGCTGAGCTACATCCCCATGCAGCGGACTTTCGTACCCTCGGATGCGCGGTCATCCTTCGACTCCGCTCAGATGACACGGGAAGGTCCGCTCAGATGACACGATTCGCGCCGCTGCTGTGATGACAAGGGAGCGCGCCGCCCGATGACGGCGGAGGATGCGCCGCCGATGATGGCTGGGGACCACGCTGCCGCGCAGCTGTTATTGCGCTCGTCAGCTCCGGCCAACCAGGAGCATCGCGAAGGCACGAAGCCGAAGCATAATGAATAGGGCGGTCCGGCTCATGGGGGCATAGCTCAGCTGGTAGAGCATTACGCTGGCAGCGTAAGGGTCAGGAGTTCGAGTCTCCTTGCCTCCACCAAAGAACGCCCGTTTTTACGGGCGTTTTTCGCTGCAATCGACGTCACGGTTGCCATTCGGTTGCCATCGGCGGAGATCGACTCGAGCCTTGCGCCCAAGCGCTCCACAGCGGCGCGCTGTACATCGGCAACGAGGTGTGCGTAGATCGCGAGCGTGACGTTTGGCGTCGTGTGACCCAGAACGGAGGCGGTGGTCCGAACATCGGTGCCGCCAACGATCAGATGCGTCGCCGCCGTGTGCCGAGTATCGTGTAACCTTGTCGTCGAGATCTCGGCGGTCTTGGCAAGCCGTACGAAGGCTTTGGTGGCCGACATTGGGGTGATGCGCCTGCCGAGTGGGGTGGCGAAAACGGCGTCCTCGTCGTTGTAGTCTGCACCCGCGAGACGTCTGTCTTTTATCTGCATGGCGCGTTGCCGGCGCAGCGCTTCCAGGGCCAGTCGCGACAGGCCAAGACGACGAACGCTGCCGGTTTTCGTGCCTTTTAGCTCGAGGCGATCCTTGGTTTGCGATAGGCTCTTTGCAATCGTTACCGTTTTGTCCTCGAAATCTACGTCGCTCCACGATAATGCGCAGAGTTCGCCCCTTCGCGCGCCCGTTGCCAGCGCGAGCGTGACGAACGGTCCCCAGCGCGTGGCATTCGCTGCGGTTAGCAGCTTAGCGACTTCATCGTCGGCGAGCGCTTTTGCCGGCGAAGGGGAAAGACGAGGCGGTTTTGCGGCGGACGTATGGCAGACGTTACGAGCAACGCGCTCAAGCCCTAGGGCCCATTCTAGGGCGCCATGCAGGAGTCCAAAAACGTTTCGAACGGTCTTCGGCGAGAGCGGCTTTCCGTTCTGACCGCCGCCGGTGCGCAGCTCCGTGACCAACTCCGAAATATGAGTAGGTCTCAATTTCGAAAGCAAGACGGTTCCTAACTTCGGTACGATGTAGTGCTTCGATTTTTCCTCGTAAGTTTCGAGCGTCGCCGACGCTCGATCGTTCGCCCGGCAATGTTCGATAAATCGCGACATGAGTTCAGCGACGGTCAGCGTTTGCGGTGCAATATTTATACCGTGCTCGCGCGCTTCGAGCGCCGCGGCGGGCGGTAATCGTGAGCGTTACGTCGGTGGGAATGGCGGTAAGGGCGGCGGGTCCCACGGTGGAAAAGGGGGCGCGGGCATTGGCTTCAGTGGCGCCGGCGGGGGTGCAGGTGGCGGCGGTGGCCTCCAAAACGCCGGCGGAAAAGGCGGCCCTGGCGGTAAGCAATACGGGCCTGGGTTCCCCGGTTACCCAGGCGCTCCTGGACAACTCGGCATGGGCGGCCCGGCCAACCAAGGCGTTAACTGGGCACCTGGCGGTGGTGGTGGTGGCGGCTACTACGGCGGGGGCGGCGGCGGTCAGGGAGGCGCCTACTGCACCACTTACTGCGACAAAATCATCGTCGCTGGGGGAGGCGGCGGTGGCGGCGGCTCCTCATACGCCGAGAAGACCGCCACGCACGTCGTGTCCCGTCGAGGTGAAGGGCCGTTGGGTGACGGCAAAGTTGTCATCGCATGGTGAGCAAGACTTTTGGGATCTGGGCTGAAATGGTTCCGCTGTTGATCGAGGAAGCGCTAACCGTCGGTGGTCTCGCCGTTAGCTAAAGGCTTTTTTCGAAACCGAAGGCGTCACAAACAATTGAAAAGCCGAGCTTCTTGTAGCAGGCGATTGCCGCGGCATTCTCGTTTCGGACTCGGACGACCGCTGATATCGCGCCGAGTTGTTTGAGTCGCCGCAAACCTTCGGACATTAACGCCCGGGCCAGACCCATCCGTCGATATCGCGTGCAGGTGCCAACGGGTTCGAAAAGCCCAACGCGGTTCACTCGATCGAACCATGTGGAACAGAACGCGGCAACCTCGCCCGATCGGTCGACGGCCACCAGATCGAGAAACGGTTCATAACCATCGCACCGCATGAGCCGCTCGTAGTCCGCCGTCACTTTGGGCTCACCGGGGAAGGCGTTCATAAATGCGCGCATCCGCGACGGAACATCCCTGGCACGTAACGCGCGGCAAGTGAGGCCCGGGTCGAGACTCGCCGCGTGCGGAAGTTCAGATAGAGCACGCTCCAAGGCGAGTACTCCTGAGGCCGACCGCCGGAAACCCAGGCCTTCTAGGAAAACGATGCGCTCTCTTCGTTGAGGCCTTCGCTGCACGCGAATCATCCGAGCATTGGGATTGCGTCGCTTCGATTCGGAGATTACACAAGCGATCATGTCTGCCGCGATCGGCGAGGCTGCCGATTCGGGACGGACGACCATGTCGAATGTTGATCCTGTGAGGAACGAAGCCGCTTGAAGCTTCCCCGCTAAATCGTACCAGAGTACGGCCGAATGCTCTAGCTCTCCGTCCGTCACGAAGTAGAGCGTAAAGTAGACGTCCCCGATGTGCATCTCCGAACGCGCGCCGTCGATGGGCCATAATTCTACGATGAAATCGCGCAGACTCGGAATCAGACTTTGGGAGAGCGGAATTCTTGTCATTCGCGGCCGCGCACAGAGGAGTTCATGTTGCCTTGCCTTCATCACCGCCTAATGAAATACGTCCTTTACTATCAGTCGTCACCCGACGTGGCGACGTTGGCACCGCTCCACGGCGCAGCCCACCGAGCGTGGTGGAAAGATTATCTGGCGAACGGAACGCTGCTGATGATTGGTCCGTTCGCGAATCCGCGAGAAGGCGCGATGGGGATCTTCACGACCCGTGAGGCAGCGGAATCGTTCGCGAACGGCGACCCCTTCGTGCTCAACGGCGTAGTAGTGAACTGGTTCGTGCGCGAATGGCGCGAAGCGGTCGTTTCGGAGTAATGCCTGTGGCACGCTCTCACCGTTCGTAGAGCCACCGCGTAACGCCGGCCCGCACGACTTCTCGTTCGAGCGCGTGCACGCGTTCCATCAAGTGCGGCTCTTCTTCTGCCGGCTCCACGCGTAGCGGCCGGCGAGCCATTACCGGTCCGCGATCGGTCGCACTCGTCACGCGATGGAGCGTCGCACCAACCCATTTGCTCGAGACCGCAAGCGCGTCGCGCACCGCCCGGTGGCCGCGAAAGGCGGGTATCGTCGAGCCATCGGGCATCGCGACCTCGTCGCGATCCTGGTCGAGCGGAAGAAACGCCGGATGCAGATTGAGCATTTCCGGAAAGGCGCCGACGAAGGCATCGGAGAGCAAATGCATCCAGCCGAGCAGCACAACGAGGTCGGGCCGTTCCGCCGCTGCGTCCTCAAGAAGTCGCGCGTCATAGGCTTCGCGCCTCTCTGCGCCACGATTCCAAGCAACCAGCTGCGACGGAACGCCCGCGTCGCGAGCCCGCACGAGTGCGTACGCATGCAGATTGTTGCTGAACAGCGCGACGAGATCGAGCGGCAAGGTTCCTTCGCGCGTCGCGTCCACCAGCGCTTGAAAATTGCTGCCGTTTCCCGACGCCAAGACGAGCGTACGTCGCGCCGGGCGATAGAGTGCGTCGCGGTCGAAACGCTGCGAGACGCGCGCGCCGATCGCATCGCTGTAATAGCCTACGAGCTCCTCGCCGACCGCCGCGATGAGCGCTCGAGCGTAACCTCGTTCGCGCAGCGCATTCAACGCCGATCGTAGTAGCGCAGTTCCAAGCCCGCTCTTGCGCTCGTCATGGGCTACCCCCAAGGGGCCGAAGATACCGAGGCTAGCGTCGCGCGCGATCCCCTCGAGCCATACAAAGTTCAAGCCCTTAGCGTCGATCGTTGCAAAGCCGACCGGCGTATCGCCGCGCCGCGCGATGACGTTGCGACCAGCACGCGCTTCGGAGCTCCAAAAGCCGCCAAATGTGTCGTCGATCCATGCCAGCGTGCGTTCGTCGGCAACGCCGGCAGCCGCGATCTCAACACCGGCCGGCGAATCGGTCGCAAACGGCTCACCGAGATCGACGACGAGGTTGCAAAGCGCCGGCAAACTAGTCGTAGAGCGGCCGCAGAACCGCCGCGCATTCCTCCAAGAACGAAACGTCATCCTCGGAAAACGCACCGGCGCGCTCGCTCTCCGCATCGAGCGTACCGATCACGATTCCGCTCTCAGCACCGAGAATCGGTACGATTGTCTCCGAGCCGGTGCTTTCAAAGGCCTCGAGATATCGCGGGTCGGAAGCGACGTCGTTGCTGACGACGCTCGCGCGAGTGCGGACGGCCTCTCCGCTGAGCCCGTTCTCGATTCCGAAGCGTTCGTGGCGCGGCGGCGTCGAGCCCGTATAGCCGATCAGCGCGACCTCCTCGTCGCCGACGTCATAGATGCCGACCCACCGATAGCCGCGCGCGCCGCGGATGATCTCAGCGGCGGCTTGCGCGCGCCGCTCGCGTGGCGATTCCGCATCGGCCGCACGCGCGAGTTCCCGAACGATCTCGTTCATGCATCCCCGCGAGCCGGATGGACGATCACGCGCGGCTCGCCCGGAGTGTGAGCCTCGATCCAGCCGACAACTTTCGCTCCGACGGCGGCGGCGACAGCGGCCGGAGCGTCCCCGAGCGGTACGACGAGCGTGTAGCCGATGCCCATGTTGAAAACCCTGTAGCGCTCCTCCGCCCCCAGGCCGCCGCGACGCACGAGCTCGCGTTCGATCGGCGGCACCGTCCATCGCTGCTGCTCGAAGACGGCCTTACACGCTTCCGGCAGCGTGCGCGGCACGTTTTCAATCAAGCCGCCGCCGGTAATGTGCGCCATCGCTTTAACGGTTGCAACGTCTTCGATAGCGCGAACGGCATGGTAATACGATGGGTGCTCCGCAAGCAGGGCATCGGCGTACGTCCCTTCGCCAAACGAGGAGTTCCACTCGCCGGCGGCGATCAGCGCGCGCGCAAGAGAGTAGCCGTTGGTATGAAGACCAACCGCGGGAAGGCCCACGATCGCATCACCCGGCTCGACGCTCTCGGCGTTTGGGATTGCGGCGATCTCGACGGTGCCGACTATAGTGCCGGCCAGGTCAAAGTGGCCGTTTGAATATATGCCCGGCATTTCGGCAGTCTCCCCACCGAGCAGCGCGCACTCGTGTGCGCGGCACGCCTGCGCGCACCCGCGCACGATCTCGGCCGCAACATCGGGGTCGAGTCTACCGACCGCCAGGTAATCTAAAAAGAAGAGCGGGCTGGCGCTGCAGACCAGAATGTCATTTACGCAGTGATTGACCAGGTCGCGCCCGACACCGTCGTAGCGCCGTAGTTCGGCTGCGATGAGCACTTTTGTGCCGACGCCGTCGGTCGAGGCAACGAGCGCGCGCTTTTCGTCGCCCGGCAGGCGAAAGAGACCGGCGAATCCGCCGAGCGCGTCGAGTTGCCCGGGGTGACGCGTTTCGGCGAGCAAGGCGCGATATCTCGCCACGGCCTCGTTGCCGGCGCCCACATCAACGCCGGCTTCGGCGTAACGGTCTGGAGCGGCGGCTTTTTCTCCCGAACGAGGATTCTCCCAGCTTTCCGCCATAGGCTGGCACTAGTTCACCGTTCGAAAGGTTCACCATGCAAGTTCGTCTTATCGCTGACGAGCCCACCGGCGTCAGCGCCGGAGCGCTCGTCGTGCCCTTCTACGCGGATGCTCCGCCCGAAGGCATTTCTAAGGAAGCCGATTCCGCTGTAGGCGGCGCGATCGTCGCCGCACTCACCTCGGGTGAGGTGCGTGGAAAGCCGGGCGATCACGTGCTCGCCTACGCGACCGGCCAGCCGTTTCAGCGGGTGCTCGCGATCTCGCTCGGCGACCGCGCGAGCTTTCAACCTAATCTCCTCGCGCGCTACGCAGGAAGCGCGGTCCGATATCTTGGTCGCCGCAACGTCGAGACGATCGCGATAGCGCTACCGCCCGAAGCATCCGGCCAAGAGGCGATCTGTGCATCGTTCATCACCGAAGGCGCGATCACGGGTAGTTTCGACACCACGCTCTACCAGGAACGCCCGGAGCGTCGCCTCGCGACCGATGAGGTAGCGATCGTCAGCAAGGGATTCGACGCCGCCGAGATCGAGCGCGGCATTGCGCGCGGATCGGCCGTCGGCGAAGCGGTCAACCTAGCCCGCCGGTTAGCGATCACCCCCGCCAACGACATGACGCCGACACGGATGGCCGAAGAAGCTACGAAAGTCGCGGAGGCGACCGGGCTCGAAATCGACGTCCTCGATGAGGCGCGCGCGCGAAGCGAAGGCATGGGTTCCTTTCTCTCGGTTGCGCAGGGCAGCGTTCAGCCGCCGAAATTCATCGTACTGCGTTACACCGGCGATCCTGCGAGCAAAGAGCTGCTCGCGCTCGTCGGCAAGGGCATTACGTTCGATACCGGAGGTATCTCGATCAAACCCGCCGAGCGCATGGAAGACATGAAGTACGACATGTCGGGCGGCGCCGGCGTCATCGCTGCGATGGGCGCGATCGGCAAGTTGAAACCGAAACTCAACGTCGTCGGGATCGTGCCCGCTACCGAGAACATGCCGGGCGGCAAGGCGACGAAGCCCGGTGACATCGTAAAGGCAATGAACGGCAAGACCATCGAGGTCATCAATACCGACGCCGAGGGACGGCTGATTCTCGCGGACGGCCTCTGCTATGCAATAAAACTCGGCGCGACTAGAATCGTCGACGCTGCGACGCTTACGGGGGCCTGCGTGATCGCGCTCGGTCACGCGTCTTCGGCGGCGATCACCAACGACGATGCCTTCGGCGCCGAGTTCCTCGCCGCGGCGAAGCCAACGGGCGAGCGCTACTGGCAGATGCCCTATTACGAAGACTACACGATCGCGATGAAGAGTGACATCGCGGATCTCAAGAACACCGGCGGGCGCCCCGCGGGCACGCTGACAGCCGCCGCATTCTTGCGAGAGTTCGTCGGAAACACCCCGTGGGTGCATCTCGACATCGCCGGCACCGCGTATCTCGAAAACGAGTCGGCATGGCAAGCAAAAGGCCCGACCGGAACGCCGGTGCGTGCCTTTCTAGCGCTGGTCGAATCGTTGGCAAACACCCTTCGACAAGCTCAGGGTGACAAAGGGTCCGCTCAGGGTGACAAGGGTGAGTCTGCTCAAGATGACAAGGGCCATTCAAATGGGGCGCGGGCTGAGCTCAAGGTGTGACCCTTCGACAAAGCTTGTCCTAAGTGACGCTGAGCTTGTCAATGCGGAATCGGAGGGGTCAGGGTGACATGACCGTTCGGCAGGGTCAGGCGGATAGCGCGCGTCCCTACCAACCCGAAAAGAACCCGGCAATCAGGCGTCTCACCGCAGGCGCGATCAAACGGCGCAAGGGTAAGGCACTCTTTCCGATCGCGACTGCCTACGACGCGCCGTTTGGGCAGTTTGTCGAAGCGGCGGGCATTGACGTCATCTTGGTAGGCGATAGCGTCGGCAACGTCGTGCTGGGCTTCGACGAAACGACACCGGTGACACTCGACAGCATGGTCTATCACACTCAGGCCGTGGACCGCGGGACCGTACGCGCGCACATCATGGCGGACATGCCGTTCGGCTCCTATCAGGTGAGCAACGAGGAAGCATTACGCGCGGCGATCCGTCTCATCAAAGAGGGCGGGGCATGTTCGGTGAAGCTCGAGGGGGGACGCGATCAAACCGAGCGCATCCGCGCGATCACGGGCGCCGGCATCCCGGTTGTCGGACACATCGGCGTGACGCCACAGACCGCCGGGCTCGGTCCCGGATTCAAAATGCGCACGCATCGCGATCGGCTCATTGACGACGCCCGGGCGGTCGAAGCCGCCGGCGCTTACGCGATCGTGCTCGAGGTCGTTGACTACGAGATCTCGCGT
Organism: Candidatus Cybelea sp.; assembly: GCA_049695635.1. Lineage (GTDB taxonomy): Bacteria > Vulcanimicrobiota > Vulcanimicrobiia > Vulcanimicrobiales > Vulcanimicrobiaceae > Cybelea. Next base: position 28,269 of record JBAVSO010000140.1, read on the forward strand.
GAGATCACCGAGCTGCTGACGATTCCAACGATCGGAATCGGCGCGGGGCCTCACTGCGACGCGCAGGTGCTCGTGCTTCACGACATTCTCGGCATGTACCCGCATTCGCCAAGTTTTGCCAAACGTTACGCCGAGGTAGGCAGCATCGCGACGGAAGCACTGAAAAGGTTCGCTCAAGACGTACGCGACCGAAATTTTCCGACCCAAGACCGCTGAGAAAGGATCCCATGAGCGATTACCACGATCACGCCCATCTGTCGTTGCTGCCGGAGCTCGAGAGGCTCGATCGTGCCGGTTTCGAGGGATTCGTCGCGCTCGACAAGACAGTAGGGCGGACCGATGGGACGATCCCTCAAAAATACCGCGAGCTGATCGCGCTGGGAGTTGCGCTGACCACGCAGTGCCCGTACTGCCTCGATGTCCATACTGCTAACGCAAAGAAAGCCGGCGCAACGCGCGAGGAACTGGCCGAAACCGTGCACATTGCAGCCGCGTTGCGTGCCGGAGCTGCCCTCACGCACGGTTTGCTTGCACTAAAACTGTTCGACCAGGCGTGACTGGGGGCGGCGCGAACCGCACCGGATTGCGTCGTTTCCATTACACGATCTTTGTTTACGCCGGCGCCGGCGTCTTTTGCGACGGATACATTCTTAGCAGCATCGGGCTGGCGCTCATCACGCTAACGCCGCATTTTGCGCTCGATGCGGTGACGACGGGTCTGATCGGTGCAGCGACCCTCTTTGGGATCCTTGTGGGCGCGCCGCTCTTCGGTCACCTCACCGACCGCCACGGGCGCCGCATCTTGATGATCGGCGATTTGTGCGCCTTCGTCGTCATCGCCCTCGCGCAGATTTTCGTAACCGCGGCTTGGCAGTTGATCGCGCTTCGCTTCGCGCTTGGCGTCGCAATCGGCGCCGATTATCCGATCGCGACCGCGATCCTCGCCGAGTTTATGCCCCCCAAGCGCCGGGGCGCCGCGCTCAGTGCGCTCGAGGCCGTTTGGTTCCTCGGCGCGGCCGTTGCATACGTCGCGGGCTACGCGCTCTTGCGTACGGGTCCAGAGAGCTGGAAGTGGATTCTCGCGAGCCCGGCGATCTTCGCGGCGCTCGGCTTGCTGCTGCGAACGAGCGCGCCCGAATCTCCGATGTGGCTAGCGGCGCGCGATACGGGCGAACTGAAACGAGTCTCCTACGCGACAATCTTTCAGTCGAAGTTTCGAGGCCCGCTCGCATTCGTCTCGGTGATGTGGCTCCTGCAGGTCGTGCCGCTCTTCGCCATTTACACTTATGCGCCGACCGTGCTCGCACAGCTCGGGCTAAGCGATTCCGGATCGCCGCGCGGGAGCGTCGCGATCGCGGCCGCGTTTGCACTCGGAGCGTTCGTCGCGATGCCGTTAGTCGAGTGGTGGGGACGACGGCCCGTCTGCATCACCGGATTCGCCGTCGCGGCGGTCGCGTTCGGCATTCTGCCGTTCGCGCCGAGCCCTCTGCTGGTCGTCGTCTTCCTTGCATATGCCGTCGGAATGGGGGCTGCGACGGTTCTCGAGCTCGTCTATCCCGCCGAGCTCTTTCCAACGTCGGTTCGGGCTACTGCAACCGGATTTGCGGCCGGGGTCAGCCGGGTCGGCGCTTTTTTTGGAACGTTTCTCATGCCGATTGCGCTCGCGAGGCTCGGCGTCACGACGGTGATTCTGGGCGCCTGCGCCCTCTCCATCGCGGGGCTGGCGATCTCGCTGCCATGGGCACCCGAAACCAAAGGAAAGCCGATCGCATGATGCCGCACAGTTGGCACTCTGCGGTGCTAACCTTGCGGCATGCTAGAAACCGATCAGTGGTCCGACCCTCTGCTTATCGCGATGCGCGCTTTCGAGCGCGTCCTTCTTTCGTACGACGCCACGCCTCCAGCGCATCGAGACGCCGCCGAATCGCCTGAATCTCTTCGATCAGCGCAAGGCCGCCGGTCGCCAAGTGACCGGCTTGCCCTGGCAAAAGTAATTCCTCTGCGCCCTCGCCGGCGGTAGGCGCCGCATCGCGAACGCGCGCGCCGGCGCGCTCTAGCGCGGCCACCACAAACGCCTGCGCGCGAGCGCGCGCGGCTTCACCGGTCTTCCGCCCGAGCGTGCGCAGGTTGACCAGCATCGAGACTTTGTTCACCTCGACCAAAAGCCGTGTCTCCTCGGGTTCGAGGCCGTAGAGCGCCTCGGCGCTGGTACCCAACGCACGCGCGATGCGGACGACGACGCTGACCGAGGGGTTGAGCCGCTGATCGGCTTCGATTTTATAGAGCGTGGGGTGATTCACCTCAGCGCGGCGAGCGAGCTCGTTCTGCGACCAGCCCAAGGCATTGCGCAGCGCGCCAATTCTCTTTCCCAGCGTCACTCGTCTGGACTGTAGCAACCGGGAACCCGGGCCCTTGAACCATCCGGTATTGCCGAATGGTTACATCAAGCGGGAGTCGCGTGCACCTCATGTGCAGCCGGCACGTTGGGGTATTCGCCGACCAGACAGCCCAGACACATCTCCTCGCGTTTGCGCCCCACCGAGGCGATGAGTCCTTCGAGGCTGAGATAGCCGAGCGAATCGGCGCCGGTCTTCTGACGAATCTCCTCAACGGTGTAATTTGCGGCGATGAGCTCGTCGTACGTTGCCATGTCCACGCCGAGGTAGCACGGATGCTTGATCGGAGGCGACGTGATGCGCAGGTGTACTTCGCGGGCACCCGCTTCGCGCAGCAGAGCGACGATTCGCGGAGTGGTTGTGCCGCGGACGATCGAATCGTCCACGACGATGACGCGCTGCCCCTCCAGATTCTCCACGACCGGATTAAACTTCAAGTGAACGCCGCGCGATCGCATGCGCTGATCCGGACTGATGAAGGTGCGCCCGATATAACGGTTCTTGATGAGCCCTTCGATATACGGCAAGCCGCTCTCGGTCGCGTAGCCGATTCCGCCCGCGACCGCCGAGTCGGGGACCGCCATGACGACGTCGGCTTCAACCGGGTGCTCCTTTGCGAGGCGGCGACCCATCTCGTAACGTGCCATGTAGACGGAGCGCTCGTTGAACTTCGAGTCGGGACGCGCGAAGTAGATGTATTCAAACATGCAGAGCGCCGGCTGAGCGCGCTCGACCTCGGCTTGGTAACTCTCTAGTCCGTCGTTACTGATGCGAATGATTTCGCCGCGCCCGACCTCACGAATGTATTGGGCGCCGATCGTGCCGAGTGCGCACGATTCCGAGGCTACGACGTAGCCTCCCTCGGCGAGACGCCCGAGACAGAGCGGGCGAACACCCCATGGATCGCGGAACGCATAGAGCTCGCTTTGCGTGCAGAGCACGATCGAGTAGGCTCCGCGGGCGGAAGCGAGCACCGCCTTGATCCGATCCAGCATCGAGCCCTTCGTCTCGACGATCAGCTTCGCCATGACTTCGGAGTCCGAGCTTGCTTGAAGCACGGTCGTCGGAGCCAACGACTGGCGCAGGTCGTCGGTGTTGGTCAGGTTTCCATTATGCGCGAACGCGAAATCGCCGAGCTCGGTCCGCTCCAGCAGCGGCTGTGCGTTCACGACGATGGATGAACCAGTCGTCGAGTAGCGGGTGTGTCCGATCGCGATATGCCCGCTGAGCCCACCTAGGATATCCTCATCAAAGATGGCTCCAAGCAGGCCCATCTCTTTGTGCGAGCGGATCGTTCCGCCGTCGGCCGCGGCGATGCCCGCGGACTCCTGTCCGCGATGCTGAAGCGCATAGAGCGCGAAAAACGCGAGTCGAGCCGCGTCGCGCCCTGGTGCGAAGACCCCGGTTATCCCGCACATCTTAGTTCATTATAGCGTATAACGCGTCGCCCGGCCCAATTAAAGGGTCGGGGCAAGCCGCTAGGAGCGCCGCCCTCCGAAGATTCGCAGCAAGGCAAGGAAGATATTGATCGCATCGAGGTAGATGCTGGTCGCCATCTGAACCGCGGTCAGGCCGTCACCGCCTGCGCGAATCCGAGCGAAGTCGATCAGGACCAAGCCCGAAAAGATGATCAGCGTCAGCCACGCGTAGACTTCCGGATGAATGAAGCGAACGAAAATCGAGATAATGCCGACGACGACCAACCCGAGGAGCGCGATGAAAAAGATTCCCTGGAAGCGGCGCAGGTCAAGGCCCGTAGCATAGACGATCGCGGCGAGAGCAAACATTCCAAGCCCGGTCGTTAACGCAGCGTTGACGACAATGTCGGGGCCGAACGCATGCACGTATTGACTGATGACCGGCGCGAGGCCGATACCTTGCAAGAACGTGAAGGCGTAAAAGAGCAGGAGCGATAGCGCTTCATTGCGTCGCGTCGCATTCATGGAGATCAGAAGGACGAAGCCAACGATCATCGCGATGAGGCCGACGCCGGGGGAGACCCCCTGGAATAGCCACGCCGCTAACGCGGTGACGCAGAGCCCGAGCGCGGTAATGCCGAGCACCTGCGCGAGCAACGACTGGGTTGGAACCGCCGGCGCTATTGGCCCGCCGTATTGGTTCTGCGGTTGAAAGCGATAAGCCATGACGTTCCCTACTAACCTCCGTTCGCGCTCGGAGTTACACTCGAGGCCTCCTACGTCATGCGGGCGTGGCCTGCTCGAGGCCGTCCAAGCGAGCCATCGCTTGTGAAGCGTTAGCGGATTAGCAAAGCCGGCTCAAGGAGCTTCGCCGCTCGGGCCAGACGGTTCGAAATACCAGGACGGGACGGTTGGCGGGAAATTGATGTCGCTGAGATCGTCGGAAACGCGCTCGGTCTTGCTCGAGAGCAATCCATGAACGACCGCCGCAGCCTCGATATGAACGATCGCCCAAACGGGCGTAGGTCCAATTGGGGCAAACCGGTACGAGACCGACGCCCACGTGTCGCGTTCGTCGTACGGGCGGGCGTAGGTAAGCGCGACAACCTCGAAGCTCGACTCTTCAACCCATAAGTCGCGCAACGGATAACGCTCGGGCTCGGCCCGAGGGTGCAGCTTGAGATGGTAGGCTCGCCTGCCGTCGACTATCTCTTCACCCGTCAGCGTGATGTCGTACGCATGCGAGTTTGCGGTCACCGTCGCAATCGTCTGAAGCGGATCCGGTGCGAGATTCGGCGGCGGCAAGGGCGGGGCCGAACCGTTCGTGAGCACGCGATAGAAGCCGAGTGGAGTTCCCGCCGGGCCCGTGATGTACGCACCGCGCAACAGCTCCTTTCCGGCGCTGCCGTTCGACGGCACCGACTGCGCGAACGTTCGACCGTCACCGTTACGCACGGTGAACGCTACGGCGTCACCCGCACCGCAGCGCGACGCGAGAAACGTCTGATCGCAGGCAATGTGAAACGACTCGTAGGGCGGGACGACGCGAGCGACCCACGCCTGCTGCGCTCGTAAGAAAATGGCTGTAGCATCGATCACATCCTCCGCCCTTCGCCCTTCACCATTCGACTTCGCTCAGGGTGACACAATGGGATGCGTCGTTTCGCGCTGGGATGACACGACGGCAATGTCGGTGCGGTAGGTTAATGCGCCCGTGCCCAGACGACCGGCGAGTCGTGCGACGGCGTCGTACGCCCGCGAGCGGGCCTCGTGGAGGCCGCCGCCGAGGGCGGTCACCGTTAGCACGCGTCCGCCACCAGTGCTGACCATGCCGTCTACTCGCCGCGAAGCGCCCCAGAAAGCGCGACAGCCGTCGTCGAGCGAAACGTCGGGATTCAATCCCTCGAGCGGCGTGTTGCTCCGCGGATAATCACCGGTTGCCAACACGACGCCAACGCAGTGCTGGTGCGACAGAGTCGCGAGCGACAGGTCCATCGCGCCACGCGCGACCGAATCGAGCAGCAGCGCGAAGTCGCCATTGATGCGCGGAAGCAGCGTCTGCGCCTCGGGGTCACCGAAGCGCGCGTTAAACTCGATCACGTACGGACCTTGCGCCGTCCACATCAACCCGCAGTAGATTACACCGATGTACTCTTCGCCTTCGGCGAGAAGGCCGCGCAGCAGCGGCGCAAGGATACGCTCGCGGACGCAGTCGTAGAGATCGTCGGGGAATCCGTCGGGCGGCGAATATGCACCCATGCCGCCGGTATTCGGACCGGTGTCGCCGTCGCCGGCGCGCTTGTAATCGCAGGCCGCGCCGATCGGCACGAGCGCGCGACCATCGCAGAGCGCGAACACGCTGACCTCGCGTCCTTCAAGGCGTTCTTCGAGCACCACGTCCGAGCCGCCGCCGGGAACTCGTCCGTGCCGATACCAATCGCCGAGAACGGCGCGCGCCGCCTCGACGTCGGGCGCGACGATCACGCCCTTGCCGGCGGCGAGACCGTCGGCTTTCACGACGACCGGCCCATTCCATTGCTCGAGCGTCTTGTTCGCGGCTTCCAGCGAATGTACCACGGCCGCATGCGCGGTTGGAATTCCGTGTCGTTCCATGAATCGCTTCGCGAAAATCTTGCTCGATTCGAGCCGGCCGCCCGAACGATTCGGACCAAAGACCGTAATGCCGGCATCGCGAAGACGATCGCCGACTCCGGCCGCGATTGCCGTCTCGGGGCCGAGAACGGCGAGGTCAATCCGGTGCGCGGCGCAACGTTCGACTAATGTTTTGCCATCGGTCGCCGAGACATCCCAGTTTTCTCCGCGCGATGCGGTCCCGGCATTGCCAGGAGCCGCAAACACCGCCTCACACGAAGGCGACTCCGAAAGCCGCCAGGAGAGCGCGTCTTCGCGCGCACCGTTACCAACGACCAACGCGCGCATCTTCTATTCCCACTCGACGGTTGCCGGCGGTTTGGTCGTGATGTCGTAGGCGATGCGGTTGACCCCACGCACTTCATTGACGATCCGGGCGGAGATGCGTTCGAGAAGCTGGTGCGGAAGCCGTGCCCAGTCGGCCGTCATGCCGTCTGCGCTTGTGATCGCACGAACCGCCACGAGATTTCCATAGGTGCGGCCGTCGCCCATAACCCCGACGCTCTTGACCGGCGTAAGTACCGCAAAGTATTGCCACGGATGCGGATCGAGTCCCGCCGCGTCGATCTCTTCACGCACGATCGCATCGGCGTCGCGCACGATCTCCAAGCGCTCCGGCGTGACGTCACCGATGATTCGCACTGCCAAACCGGGACCTGGGAACGGCTGGCGCTCGACGATGCTTTCAGGCAAGCTAAGCACGCGGCCGAGCTCGCGGACTTCATCTTTAAAGAGCGCTCGCAGCGGCTCGATCAGCGAAAGGCCCATCTTCTCGGGAAGCCCCCCGACGTTGTGGTGGGATTTGATTTTCTCGCCTGCCTTGCTCGCCGGCGTCTTCGACTCGATGACGTCGGGATAGAGCGTGCCTTGCACCAGGTACTTCACGCCCGGAATCTTAGCGGCTTGCTGCTCGAAGACGTCAATGAACTCGTGCCCGATGATCACGCGCTTGCGCTCGGGATCTTCCACGCCGGCAAGTCTGCCCAGAAATCGCTCGCGCGCATCCACCGCGACGACGTTGAGATCGAGCAGCCCCCGAAATGCCGCCAGCACCTGCTCGGCCTCGCGCTTTCGCAACAATCCGTGGTCCACGAAGATACAAGTCAGCTGCTCGCCGATCGCGCGCGCGACGAGGGTCGCCGCTACCGCCGAATCCACCCCTCCCGAGAGCGCGCATATTACCTTGTCCGAGCCGACTCGGGTGCGAATCTCGTCGATCGAACGCTCGAGAAAGGAGTCCATCTTCCAATCCCGCCGCAGTCCGGCTATCTCGCCCAAGAAGTTTTCGAGAATCGTTCTCCCGTACTCCGTATGCACGACCTCGGGATGAAACTGCACGCCGTAGATCCTCTTCTTCTCGTTGCCCATCGCCGCGACGCGACAACGCGGAGTGGAGGCGAGCGCGCGATAGCCGCGCGGCAGCGCAACCACCGAATCCCCGTGGGACATCCAAACTCTCGATTCTTCCGGGACCCGGTCGAAAAGCGGCGTTTCTTTATCACGGATAACCAGCGTGCTCGGACCGTACTCGGCATGATCGAGCTTGACCATCTCCGCGCCGACCTCTCGCGCCAGCAGCTGCATTCCGTAGCAGATGCCGAGGATCGGCAGGCCGGAGTCCGCGATTTCCTTATCCATCTCGGGCGCGCCGTCAACCAGCGTGCTTTCCGGACCGCCCGAGAGAATCAGCGCTGCCGGCTCGCGCACGGCGAGCTTCTTCCACGGCGTGTCGTGCGGAACGATTTCGCAGTAGACGCCGAGCTCGCGCGTGCGACGCGCGATCAGCTGCCCGTACTGCGCGCCAAAATCGAGAATGAAGACCGTCTCGGTCACAGATCGCCTATGCTGCCGCGACGGCCGCTTTCAAGGCTGCGTCGTAATCAGGTTCGTTGGCGACTTCCGGTACGATCTGAACGTACGTGACCGTCCGGTCCTTGCCGATCACCACGATCGCGCGTGCGAGCAATCCGAGCTCCTCGATTAGGAGCCCGTAGTTCAATCCGAAGCTGTGGTCGCGATAGTCGGAGAGCATCTCGAGCTTTACGTCGGCTTGCGCACCGCACCAGCGAGCTTGCGCAAACGGCAAGTCCAGGCTGACGACGGCGGCTCGAACGCCGGCGGGCAGCTCGCTCAAGCGCGCATTAAATTTTTGTGATTCGAGCGAGCAGACGCTCGTGTCGAGCGACGGCACGACGATGAGCAGCGCGGCGCGTTTCCCCTCGTCTGTCAGAATGTCGAGGTTAACCGGCGAAAGATCGCTCGCGGTCAACGAGAACTGCGGTGCCGGGTCACCCGCGTGCAGCTCGGGGCCGAGCAGCGTCATCGGACTTCCCTTGAAAGCAATTACTCCGCTGCGGGATTGCACTGAGTGAACCGTCATATTTCCTCCATCAGATAAGTCTTGGGTGCTTCATGTCAACACATCTCCGAGCCGATCGGTGTCGCGCGCCATGACGACTTCCATGGCAACACGCTCGCCGACCGAAACGTCGCGCCCCCAACGATAGGCCGAATACGGCGTGTAACGCGTTCCCGGCGAGCCGGGCATCCTCAGCGAAACGTCATAACAGGCGAGCTCCTTCGGCGGTCCGGCAGCCACGACGCATTGAAGCGCAAATGGACCGATCACGCCCGGCGGCTGCAGCTCGCGGGCAGCCGCGACGAATCGCTCTCCCATCTCGAAGGCGGGCTCGAGCATTGACTCCAGCACGGTGACTGCCACGTGCCCGGCCTCCTCCAAGCGCATCGCAACGCCGCGAACGGCGTCGAGCGCCGCAGGCGGCAGATTGCGAAAGCCTTCGAGGTTCGTCTGGCGTCGCGTATCCGTGCCGGAGAGCTCGAGCTCGCCGAGCAGCGGCGAGTAAAAAAAGTTGAAGTTGACCGAGGGTCCGAGCGCGTACTCCTCGATGCGCGCCGTCGCCAGGCCTTCGGGCGTCAAAGCGCCCTCCGCGATCAACCGGTCGCTGGTGGCGCGGAACTCTCCGCTTGATGACGCTAAGAAAAAGCCGCGCTCGAAGCTGACGCGAGCGTGCGGCGCCTTCACCATGACCAGCCGATCTATCTCGCTCGGCGACGCGAAGCGCTGGGGATGGCGGATGCCGGCCTTGGTCAGCAACGCGTACTGATCACCGTCACCGTCACGTTCTTCTGCTTTCAGCAGGCGGCGGTTACCGAAAAAGGGCACCAGCATTCGCCGTTCGATCTCGTCGTACTCGTACTTCTGGCGCAAGTAGACTTCGAACGAGCGATTCGGGACGAAGAGGACGTTCTCGCGCAGAAGCCGCTCTTGTACGTCGTCGTTGAGAATATCGGGAAAGAAGTCCAGCTCGACGACTCCGTCAACGCAGCCGCGTCGCACGGGCTGCTCGCGCGCCGCAAAGTACCGAACGTAGGTGCGCTCGCGGCCCTTCGCGGTAACGACCAGATTTCGCAGCCCCTGCGCACGCGCGCCATAGGCGATCTCGAGCGCGGAATGGCTTCCGATCGAGCATAAGGTCAGGCGCGAGCGATCGTAGGCGCCGAGCGCGCGAGCAACCTCAGCGGTACTCACCGCGGCGTCATTCGACGCGAACCTTGCCGCCCATTGCCCGCCAGACGATCGAGCTGTAAATACCGACGACGACGATACCGACAACGTTGACGATCAGCGCACAGGCCAAAGCGACCGCCGAAGGGGCCGCGTCGAAGATCGAAATGCCGCCGCGCCCGGTCCCGGCAGGAAAAGCGGGCAGCAAGTATGGGAAGAGCGTCCCGGCCGAAGCCAGCAGCAGCGTGCCGATAAAGCACGATGACATCGCGAAGGCGCGGACCGTGTTCCCGGCGCTCGCGTTCCACGCCGTTGCGAATAGCGCGATCAGCGAGAGTGGGGGCAACGCCGCGAGCCAGATGCGACTTGGTGCGTGTATTGCGAACGTGAGAGCCGAAACGCCGAGGTAGAGCGCCAGCACGAGCCACCAACCTCTCTTTACGACGCCTATCGCGCGGGCGCCGGGCGGCCCATCAATTCGCATCGCGGCGAAGACCGCGCCGTGAATTGCCAGCGTTGCGACCGAAAAAGCTCCCACGATTAGCGAGTAAGGATTGAGTAAAAACGAGAACGTGCCGCGAAAGTACCCTTCGCGGTCGAGTGGAACACCGCGCAGCAGGTTGCCGAGCGCGATGCCCAGGACGAAGATCAGCAGCGCGCTCGACGCAAAGAACGCCGCGTCCCAAAACTGATGCCATAGCTCAGAGTCGAAATGACCTCTCAACTCCATTGCAATGCCGCGAAACATCAGCAGCCACAGCGCGATCACGAACGGCAGATAGAATCCCGAGAACGAAGCAGCATAGGCCCAGGGAAAGAGCGCGAATAGCGCGGCGGCCGCAGCGATGAGCCACACCTCGTTGCCGTTCCAGAACGGTCCGATCCCAGCCATCACCGCGGCTCGTTCGCGATCGTTGCGCGCGATCAGCGGAACGATCGCGGCAACGCCCAGATCGTAGCCGTCGAGCAAGACGTAAACGGTTAACATGAACGCGACGACGACAAACCCCGCGACGCTCACGCCGTGTCACCCTGACTGCTCGCTCCTCCGGTGTCACCCTGAGCCTGTCGAAGGGCGAAGGACCCGATCTCGCGCAGGATGAGGTACAAGACGAGTACCCCAAGCAAAAAGTACATGCCCGCGAAGCCCATGAGCGTGAAGATCGTCTCGCCGTTGCCGACGGTCGGAGAGTTCGCGACGTTGGTTCGCATCAGGCCGTAGATGATCCAAGGCTGCCGCCCGACCTCCGCAACGACCCATCCCGCTTCGTTTGCGATGTATGGAAACGGCATCATCAGCATCAGGATCCAGAGCAGCCAGCGCGCTTGCCAGAGCCCTCCCAGCATCAGCAACAGAACCGCCGCAGTTCCAACTGCAACAAAAATCGTGCCCAGACCAACCATGATGCGATACGAGTAATACGTGACCTCAACCGGCGGCCAAAGATCGCGTCTGTAGCTGCTGAGACCTCTCACGTTGGCCTCGAAATTTCCATACGCAAGAAAACTCAGAAAGCGGGGCACGAAGATTGGGTCGATCAGACGGCGGCTGGCGACGTCGGGCATGCCGATGATGGCGAGCGGCGCGCCGCGCCTCGACTCGAAGAGTCCCTCCATCGCAGCGAGTTTGACGGGCTGAGCGGCGGTGACGTTCCGGCCGTTGCCGTCACCGGTCGGAAAGATCGCCAGGGTTGCAAAGATTAAGCCCGCAATCGCGCCCGCGCGCGTAAGTCGCCGGCCAATCGCTTCGTCGCGGCGCGTAAGCACAAAGTACGCGCCGATCCCCGCAACGAGAAAGGCTCCGGCCACCAGCGCCCCTACTAAGACGTGGACGAACTGCCAACCGAGGAATGGCGACGTCAGCACCGCCCAGATGTCGTCGAGAAGAATCGTGCCGTCCGCCGCGATGCTGTAACCGACCGGGTGCTGCATCCACGCCTCCGTGGCGACGATGAAGAATCCCGACAGCCAAGATCCGGCGCAGACGAGCACCGCCGACCAAGCCACGAACGGCGAGGGCATTCCGCGGCGCCGGTAGAGCAGCACTCCTAAAAAGACCGACTCGAGAAAAAAGGCAAAGACGCTCTCCATCGCCAGCGGCTGACCGACGACTGACCCGCCGCGTCGCGAAAACGCGGCCCAGTTTGTGCCGAACTGAAACTCCATCGGGATCCCGGTAACGACGCCGGCTGCGAAACTGATCGTAAAAATCGTCGTCAGAAAACGGGCGATGCGCGCGGCCTCCTCGTCGCGCTTGTAGGCCGCCTTCCAAGTATACGCCGCCACAAACGGCGCCAGCCCGATCGTCGTTATCGGGAAAAGATAGTGAAACATCACCGTGAAGGCAAACTGCAGGCGATCGGCCAGAACCGGTGCCATGCGCTACGTGCCGAGGAGTTTTCTGGCCTGCGGGCTGTCCTGGTACTCGATCGTGAGAATCGCTTTAATATGACGAGCAGTCGCTCGCGCCTGCTCGTCGCTCATGCGCTGCAGCGTGGTATAGCACCAATAGAGGAGCATCGGCAGGTCGCGATCGCGTGGATAGACTTTCTGCATGTCCACGATCGCGTGCGCAACGTTCGCACCTTCATCGCTCTCCTGATTCCCGTAGTTGTAATCCAGCATGAAATTGATGTGCTTTAGACGGTTCTCTATCTCGAGAATCGACATGTTCAAGGGACCGAAGTATTCGTCGGCGGGCGCCAGCGTCGTCAGATAGACGTCGTGCGGCAAGGCCTGGACGGTCGCGATGACGCGGATCGGATCGACCGCTTTGAGACGCGCGATGAAAGTTTGCGCGTTCGCGACGTCGGCAGCCGTGTACCCACGCTCGGTAGAGGCGCTACTGGCGACGTTCACGAGCTCGTTTCCCCAGTTCGTCGGCAGGTGCGCGACCGGAAAGTTCGGCGTAGCCGCGCGTGCGATCGCCAGTGACCTCCAGGACGGAGTTTGGGTTAAGAGCCATGCGCGCCACGGAGCCTCGGTCTGAATCAGCAGTGCATCAATATCGCCCGGATAGTTCTTGACATTAGCGGTGGCATCGGCATCGGCAAACCGCGCGAGGACAGGCGGATCGTCCTCAGAGTTAACGCGCTGAAGCAAGCTTTGCGCTTGCGACAGCAGCGCAAGATCGTCGGAGTGCTTGGAGACCCAATCGGCCGCCTCGCGCACCCACCAAACGGCGCCATCGTGATTGGTCAGCGGATTATAATGAAGACCCGCGCCGATGCGGACCGTAAGCGTCGCCAGTTCGCCGTATGCCGGGTCGTCGGGGTACTGCAGCGAGTACGCGCGCCCGGCGTTAAAGATGGTAGCGAGATAGACCTCTTCCGAGCGAAAATCCCAGCCGGCGGCCGCCCCTTTTGCGTAGGCGTCCTTCATTTGCGCGTACAGCACCGCCGGATCCACCTCCAGCGTGGCGCGCGCTACGGTCGGAACGCCGGCCACCATGATTCCGGCAAGAACCAGCGCCCCGGCTCTACAAAACGCTCGAGTCATCGAGCACCAGGTGCAAATTGTTCGTTAGTAAGGCGTTTTTGATCTCGCGGGCGATTCGCCGGCCGGTGGACATCGGCTCGGAGTAGTTAAGGTAAGAGTAGGGCGAACCATCAATAAAGAGATTCGTCCCGGCAACGATCCGCGCCGAGATCTCCATGACGTAGAAATGGATATCGGGTGTGATGATCGTCTCGATGCAGAACGCGCCGAAGAGCCCCTTTGGACCGCAGATCTCTTTGCTGACGCGGACGACATCGTCGCCCATACGCAGCGCCTCGGCAAGCATTGATTCGCGCAGAGAGACCGGCTGGTTACCGACCACGACGTAGGAAGGGCTGACGTCCATGCCCTCCTGCGCCGCCGCAGGGATGCGACCCAGTGAATCAACGTTGGTCTCGTAGCGGCGGTCCATTGACATGATCTCGAGCTTGCGCTGCAGCGGAGAATAGAAGTAGTGGATGTAGAGCGGTACCCCGATGATGTATTCCTGAATCGTGTAGGCTTCCTTGAGATGCGCAGCGCGGGCCTCGAAGTCGTGCGTGTCCCTGATAAACATGTAACCTTTGCCGCCCGCGGCCCCGTACAGCTTGACGATGACCGGCCGGTCGATCTCGGCGCTGCTGCGAAATTGGCGCGGCAGCTTGAGGCCGGCTCGCGAGAGCCACTCGCGCTGCAGTTCGCGGCTGGCCTCCCAATCGAGCACTGCCTTGTTTCCAAAGTAGGGGATCGTCATCTTCTTATGTTCGTCGAGCGACAGATAGGCGACGAACGAGCCGTGCGGGACGATGATGACCTTGCGCTTCTGGAGCTCCTCGATATGCGTCATGAACTCCGAGTAATCGTTAAGCGCGATCACCTCGTCCACGAAGGCAAAGGAGCGATAGAGTGGCTCGGTATCACGATTCGATATCGCCAGCGTGCGGAATCCCTCGTCGTGGGCTCCTTTGAGTATCTGCAGCGCGGAATGCGAGCCCAGCGTCGCGATCGTATACGGTCGATCCATTCGATTCTTACTACTCGCTCGCGATTGGAATGTCCCGGTCGCTTCCATCGCCGTCGACGACGGCACGATCGATCGCCGGATTGCACAAAAGACGCTCGATCGCGGCGTCGAGTATCGCGCGCGCGACCGGTTCGCCGTTTGCATCAAAAAGCCGCCACGCCACGGCAGCTGGGCCGTGCGATGCCGGGGAGAGGGGTTCGATCCAAACCTCGCCTGAACGAGGGCCGGACCGGTCGAGCAGCGTTAGGCGGTGCTTGTTTGGATTGAAAATCGTTTCGTCGTCCACGATGCGCCGCTCAAGCAGCGCGTCGTCGCTCTCGTCAAAGAACCATATCTCGCTACGCTCGACGCGATCCACGTTGACCCCCAAGCGGCGCAGCGCAACGCGCGCGGTATAGGCCGCGTTGTCGGGAATCTTCAAACCAATCGCAACGGCTCGCACTACGAGAGCGCTTGGACGAAGCTGCGGAAGAGCAGCGCGCCGCCGGATGGAGCGAGCACGTCGTCGCCGTCGCGCCGGTCAAGATGGTTGAGGTTCCAGCCGTCGCGTTCGGGATGCGGCATGATCGCGAGCACGTTCCCGGCGCGATTCACCAAACCCGCACAGCGCAGCGCGGAGCCGTTAGGCACCGCCGAGTCGTTCACGGTGCCGTCGGCGTTTGCATAGACGAATGCGAGATGATTCCCCGCGACGATCTCGTCGAGGTGCTCGGGCGTCGCGGCCAGGCGCCCTTCGGCATGGGCCGCCCAGGCCGGGACCAGCGCTCCGGGCGGCAACGCCGCGGTGATCGCGCAGCGTGCTGGCTCGACCGCGAGCTTTAGGTAGACGTGCCGGCATACGAAGTGCGGCTCGGGCGCATTCGCCGCAAATGCGGCCGTCGGTTTGCGCTCGCTGCTGGTGCCGGGCACCAATCCTGCCTCGAGGAGGATCTGCGCTCCGTTGCAGATTCCGAAAACGAGCTTTCCGGCGGCAGCACCGTCAATCACGAAGTCTAAGATGCGGTCGTGCGCGGCGATCGCGCCGGCCCGTATGCGATCTTCGTACGCGAAGCCGCCCGAGAGCACGTAGGCATCGTACGCTGCCAGTCGCTGCGGCTCCGACCAGTGAACGAGCTGCGCATCGCCGCCGCAGTCGCGCAGCAGACGTACAGTTTCGTCCTCAGAGTTGGTGCCGGGGAAGATCGGAACGGCGATTCGGGCACTCATGGATAGAGTTCGGCGAGCGGGCGCGACCAAGTCTCGTACAAACGTGGAATTTCGAAGCGGACTCCGTTGACGACTAACTCCGAGCCGGCAATCGTCTCGCCGATGCGCAACGTCCCGGTGAGATCGATCTCGCTCGCGTCGCTTACCTCGCAGATGAATCCGCCGCTCTCGCAGAGAGGATTGCCGAAGTCTATCTCGGCGCCGACCTTACGCCCGCGCAGCATCGCATCAAAGGCGAGGCGCGCGAGCGCGGTCAGCATTCCGCCGTCGGCGATCGCGCGACAGGAACGAACCAGACCCCTAGCGACTGCGTCGTGCAGAATTCCAACGGCGGCTCGTTCGCCGCCATAAGAGATCTCCGGCAACGGGCTCTCGGTGCCGAGCAGCTCGCCGAGGACCGATCCTCCCACGACGAGCTCGCGGCTTCCGATCCAAAGCAGCGTTGAACCAACCTCTTTCAAACCCGGTGTAACGGCATTTGCAACGTCGTCGAGCGCGCCGATGCAGGCGACGATTGCCGACGCCGGAACCGCGCGCCCGCCGGACGATTCGTTGTAGAGGCTCACGTTGCCGGAAACGAACGGCAGGTCGAGCTCGGTTGCGGCACGCGCGAGCCCGTCAACCGCCTCGACGAAAGCGCCGTATTGATCCTGCTTGCGCGGATTCCCAAAGTTTAGGCAGTCGGTTAGCCCGATCGGTCGAGCGCCGACGGCGACGACGCGGCGCATCGCTTCGACGACCGCATGCTGTGCGGCGTACGCGGGGTCGATTCGCCCGTAGCGCGGATTTCCGGCGACTGCAAGCGCGACGCCGAGCCGGCTGCCCGGGATCGGCGCCAGAACACCCGCGTCGGCAGCGCCGCGCGGTAAGACCGTGCAGCCGCGGACGACTGCGTCGTAACGGCGATAGAGCGGCTCGCGCGAAGCGACGTCGGGATGGGCCAGCACCTGCGGGAACAACGCCTCGACGTCAACTGCCGGAAGTTCAACACTCGATCCGGGGTGGCGAATGATCTCCGTGTACGGCAACTCGTCCCGGATCGAACCGGTCAGGAACTCGCTCTCGACGTCCATCACGACCTCGCCGCGGTACCGCATCACGTAGCGCCGTTCCGCCGTGACTCGCCCGATCACCGTCGCTCGTGCGTTGAACGCGATATCGGGTAGCGTGAACTCCTCATTGTAGATTCGCGCAACCTCGTGTGCGACGTCCGTCGGCAGAATCCATAGCAGGCGCTCCTGCGTCTCGCCAACCGCGATTACTTCGGGCGGCATGCCGTCAACGGCAACGTTTACCGCATCGAGATTAATCTGCGCTCCGTAGCCCCCATGCGAAGTGATCTCCGCCGAGCAGCCCATGATTCCGCCGGCCCCCAGATCCTTAAAAGCGGCGGCAATTTTTCGCTCGCGCAGCAGACTAAAGACGCGGTAGCTCGCGCGCATCAAGACGTTTTTCAAGAATGGATCCGGTACTTGGACCGCGCCTTTGTTGAGCCCGGCCTCCTTCGCGTCGAGCGTCAGCGACGAGAACGAGGCGCCGCCGAATCCGCTGGGATCGGTGGCCTTCCCGACGAGCACGATCGCCCAACCGTCCGCGCCCTTTGGGGCGTACGAGTGAATGAGATCGGTCTCTCTGACGATGCCAAGCGCAACCACGTTGACGAGGCAATTCTCATCGAAGCCTTTTTCGAAGTAGACGTCCCCGGCGACGTTCGGAACGCCGATCGCGTTGCCATACGCGCCGATCCCATCAACGACACCCCGCGCGACGTGACGCGTCCTTCGACGGAGCTTGTCCCGAGCATAGTCGAGGGGCTCGGGATGACGCGGATCGAAATAGCCGAAACGCAGCGGATCGGCGACCGCAATGACTTCGGCGCCCATGCAGAGCACGTCGCGCACGATCCCGCCGATGCCGGTCGCCGCACCCTCGAAGGGCACGACTTGGGAAGGGTGATTGTGCGACTCGTGGGCAACGACGACCGAGTAGCGGTCCCCGCCGTGCACGCCGAGGTGGAGCACGCCTGCGTCCTCACCGGGTCCCAGCACGACGCTCGCGCCGCTCGTCGGAAGGCGCTTTAGATGGTGCCGGCTCGACTTATAGCTGCAATGCTCGCTCCACTGCGCGTCAAAAGCGTGCAACTCGACGATCGAAGGTTCGCGCCCGAGCCGCTGCGCAATTCGCTGCCGCTCGTCGTCGCGCAGTGCGACGTTCGGAGCTCCGGAGAGCCCACTAACCAAGCGCGGCTCCATTCGGCATCGGTACCTGTTGCTGCAACGACGCATCGGCGTGAAGGACGCTCGAGCGCGCGTTGGCTTGCATCAAAAGCGTCCGGCCAAAAAGCACCGTATCTTCAAGGCCCAAAAGCTTGGCGCTCTGCATCGCCAGCTGATGCGGCTCGACCGCGCCGTCGAGCACCGGCGCCGAGGACGTTGCGTCGAGCATCGAGCGGAGCAGGTCGTTGTCGCCAACCGCTACGAGGATCAAGCGGGCAAAGCTCGCCTCGAGCTGCTGCGCTAACTGCAGCACGAATCCCGGCGTCGCGGTCGGGCTTGCAACGTGCCGAACGGTCGGCAAACCGAGCTGCCCCAACATCTTCACGACTTCGTTTGCATTCTCGACCTGCTCCGGCGAGTCGGCGATCACCGCCGCCATTCCGGGCCGCATCACGGGAAACGTCCCCACCAGGTCCGCGACCCGTTCGTAGGCTCGCTTCACTCGCTCCAATGCCGCGTCGTCAACCGTTTCAAGGTTGCGGTACATCTGCTTATCGAGCATCAGCTCTTCGCGCCCTTGCGGCCAAATGCGCCACGAGTCGTTGTCGATCACGTCGGCGATCACGAGCTGACCTTGGTTTTCGCCGCCGGCCAGACGACCGAACTCTATTTTCAAATCAACGAGCAGAACGTCGCGCTTTCGCCATGCGTGGGAGAGGATGTCGAAGGTCAAACGTGCCAACTCGGTCATTACGCCGACTTCCTGCGGCGCGGCGATGTTTTGTGCGACGATTTGATCGGGCGAAATTAAGGGATCGTGGGCTGCGTCGTCCTTAAAGAAAAACTCGATCACTCGCGGCACGAGCAGCGCTCCGCGTTGGAGGCCCGGGTTGCGCTTGGCGAACGAGCCGGCGGCGACGCCGCGGGTTACGACCTCCAGCGGAATCATGTTGCAACGGCGCACGACCATCTCGTTGTTGTCGTCGTCCTCGCCGCCGTTGAGATAGTGGGTCGGCAACCCGCAGAGATTGAGTAAGCGAAATACGCGCGCGGTCGTCTGAGCTGCCAAGCGCCCTTTACCCTGGATCTCGTGACGCCGCGCGCCGTCGCCGGCCGAGATGCTATCGGTCTGCGCGACGACGAGCTGATGCGGCTGTCCTGGGTCCTCGTAAAGAATCTTTGTCTTGCCGCGCGCGATCTCAATGCCCTTATTCACTCGAGGCCTCCACTATACGCGCACCTCGGTTTGGCGCGGAAACGGCGCGAGCGTATCGATCCGGCCGGCGAGCAGCCGCGCGCGCTGGGGCGCAGTCCCGACATACGTGCTTGGGTCGAGCAGTCGCCGAATCTCGGCGGGGTCCATGAGCGCGGTCAACTCAGGCTCCTCGGTAAGCAGGCGCGAGAGCGGGTTGTCGTCGCCACGTCCAACCGCCGCCCAAGCCTCCATTGATGCACTGCGTAGGATTTCGTGCAGTTGCTGACGGTCTCCGCCGGCGCGGGTCGCCTCCAACATCACCGCCTGGGTACCGGCGAACGACGCATACGTGCGCAGGTTGGCCGCGATGCGCCGCTCGTCGATTCTCAGCCCTTCGACGACGGTCCGAGCGATCGTCACGATTTCGTCGGCGCAGAGCAGCGCTTCGGGAAGAACGATGCGGCGGTTCGCGCTATCGTCGAGAGTCCGCTCGAGAAAGTTCGTCGCGGCGTTTTGCCAAGTCACGTCGGCATACGTCGGAAGCAGCCGGGCTAGCGAGCCAATTCGTTCGCAAAGGATCGGATTCTGCTTAAACGGCATTACCGAGCTTCCGACCTGCTCCTTGGCGAACGGCTCCGCGACTTCGCCGAAGCCGGGGCTGCTCAGAATCCGCACGTCGGCCGCAAACTTCGAGAGCGAGGCGCCGAGACCGGCGAGCGCGGCAAGCAAAAGGTAATCGAGCTTACGCGGATAGGTCTGGGTGCTGACCTCGCGCGCCAGCAGCCCGAAACGCTCGAGCACGTAGGCTTCAATTTCGCTGGAACGACCGGTGTGGCGGATCAGGCGTTCGTAGGAAGCGGCCGTGCCGACCGCGCCGCGCAATCCCTTCGTCGTTAAGTTTTGGAAGACGAAACGCAGGTTTTCGTCATCAACGAGCAAGTC
>JBAVSO010000141.1:0-2122 GCA_049695635.1 Candidatus Cybelea sp.
CCGCATCGCTGTCGCGCGCGTCGAGCTCGACTCGAATCCGCCCGCCGCCCGACGTATGGCGAAGCGCGTTGTCAATCAGGTTGACAAAGACTTGTGCAAGACGGTCAGGATCGGCTTCAACGCGCACCGGACGCAGCGCAGCGAGTTCGAGCGAGACACCTTTATTCGATGCTTGCTGCTCGAATGACGCAACGATCGGCTGCGCGACCTCTTCGAGGTCGACGTCGCGAATATCGAGCTTGAGCTGGCCCGATTCCGCACGCGCTTGTTCGAGCAGCTGCCCGACCAGCGCCGTCAACCGGTCGACTTGCGCGAGCGCCTGCGGAACGAAGAGATCGCGCGCTTCTTGCTCGGGAGCCTCGATGACCGTTTCGAGCATTAGCTTGATCGAGGAGAGCGGCGTCCGCAGCTCGTGCGAGACGTTTGATAGAAACTCTTTGCGCGCGCGGTCGAGTCGAACGAGCGCGGTTTGGTCGTCTGAGAAGACGACGACGCGCCGCGAGCCGTCATTCTGCTCCGTCAGCGGATAGACCGAGACGCGGTACGTGCGCTGGCCCGAGGCTCCCGTCAGCATAAGAGGTGCGACCGACGCCTCACCAAGCAATGCGTCGCCTATCCGTCGCTCGAGCTCGATATTTGGAATCGCCTTGATGACGTGGAGATTGAGAGCGCGGTCCGGATCGAATCCAAAGGTCGTTCCCGCCGCGGCGTTGGCGAACTCGACGTGACAGGAGCGATCCACGAGCACCACGCCGATCGGCAGCGCGCGCACGAGCCGCGCGAAGGCGCTGTCGATCGAAATGCCGCCGGCGTCCGGCCGGCGGGGAACCGGCGGTTCTGCTGCTGGTACGGAAGCTCGAGGGACACGCATCGCCCTGGCAAAGGCGAAGCCGCCCGCTAAGCCGGCAATCAATGCGAGCAACGACCACTCGAGCGGACTCAAACCGGCCTCTAGCGTGCTGTCACTACGCTTTGAACATGTATCCTCGGCTGCGTACCGTCAGAATGTGCCGCGGGGCGCGCGAGTCTTCTTCGATCTTTTCGCGTAGCCACCGAATGTGAACGCTGACGGTCTGCTGCTCTCCCTCAAAGTCGTATCCCCAAACCTTGTCGAGCAGCGTTTGGCGCGTTACGACGCGGCCGTGATTCTCCATGAGAACGCGCAGGAGTCCGAACTCCTTGGGAGCGAGCGCAACCTCTTTACCGCGCACGGTGAGTTGTTGGCGCGATGGGTCGAGCACGATTGCGCCGAGCGAGATCGCTTCGTCGTGTCCGACGTTGATCGAGGCCTGCCGGCGGAGACGGGCCTTCACGCGTGCAAGAAACTCGTGCAGCGCAAACGGTTTGGTGACGTAGTCATCGGCCCCGAGCTCGAGCGCTAGAACCTTGTCGATCTCCTGATCTTTCGCCGTCAGCATGATGATCGGAACGGGGCTGAACTTGCGAATCTCCTTGCACGCCTCGACCCCGTCGAGAACCGGCAACATGATGTCGAGCACGATCAGGTCCGGCTGCTCGCGTTGTGCCATTGCAATCGCGCTACGGCCGTCGCCCGCCGTGACGACCGCATAGCCGCTCCGCTCCAAATTGAATCGCAGGGTTTGGAGAATCGCAGACTCGTCGTCCACGACCAGGATCTTCTTATTGAAGTCCGGGCTTTTGAGCGAGGCTATCCGTGGCGGCTTCGCCTCCTGCATTACGTTCATACGCTTTCACTATCGCGCTGTAGTCCAGCGCGCCGTCCCCTTGAGCGGAGCAAGTAGTGTAGAGTTGATATGCCAGCCCCGTGGCCGGCATGGGATATTCGAGTGCGCGGGCTGCGTCGAGCGCCGCCGAGAGATCCTTGCGGAGAAGATCGAGTGCGAATCCTCCTTGGAAGGTTCCTGCCAGCCACGTCTTTGGCAACCACTGCGCGAGCAGGTAGTTCGAAGCCGTTGCCGAGCCCAGCACCGCACACACCGCGCCGAGATCGGCGCCGGCCCGTTTCGCGAAGACGAGTCCCTCCGCGTTTGCGATCATGATATTCGCAATGATGATCTGATTGACGAGCTTGACGGTCTCCCCCATGCCGACCGGACCGAGATGATGCGGACTGCCCATCGCCCGCAGCAGAGGCTCCGCC
>JBAVSO010000142.1:0-5771 GCA_049695635.1 Candidatus Cybelea sp.
CCGTTGGCCTCTCGCCGATTTCGACCTCCTGCTGCGGAATGTTCGGCTCGGCAATCGTCGTCCCGTCAGGATTGAAGCGATAGACGCTCGAATTCTCCAGCGTCCATTTGTCCGCCGTGAACTCGGCCCGGTCGGCAAAGATAATCTGGCGCGGATCGTGGTGATTGTCGTACTGAATCAGCGTTACGTGGAGCAGCGCGCGCGAGTTCGGCTCGTACGCCGTCGCGATCGTCACCTGCCGCCCGCCGCCCGGAAGCGGCGCCGAGACGGTCAAGTCGCGATTGAAGGCGCTGACGTGATTGATGACGACGTTTTCAATCTCGGTGAGCTGGTCGTTCGCGTACGGAACGACGTGCTCTTGCAGAAAATACGTGACGAAGGACATCACTATCCCGACTGCGAGCAGCGGCGCAACGATCCGCGTGAACGTCACGCCGGCAGCTTTGAGCGCGTTGATCTCGCTCTCGCCCGAGAGGCGCTGCACTGCGAGCAGCGTTCCGAGCAGCAGCGCCATTGGAATCACCAGCACGACGTCGGCAGGAAGCGACCAGACGAAGACGAGCAGCGCCGCCCACAGCGGTGCATGTTCGCTGCTCACCAACTTGCCGATGTTCAGAATCTCGGTCGCCGCGAAGATCAGCATGAACGCGGCCAAACCGAACCCGAACGGCCCCGTCAGCTCGCTCAGCATATACCGATCGAGAATCGTAAATTTCATTACGTTCTGTAACGAGCCGGCACGCATTGCGCGCCGACTCTTATCAAACGTGCTGAGGAGTTTATAAGCGGAAGCCCTCGCCCAAGTAGAACTGCCGAGCAATCGGTGAATCGAGAACCTCCTGGGCGTTACCGGAGACCTCGATTCGGCCGTTGTTGAGAAGGTAGGCGCGGTCGACGATCGCGAGCGTTTCGCGTACTTGGTGGTCGGTGATCAGGATGCCGAGCCCGCGGTCGCGGAGCTGTCGAATCATCGCCTGAATGTCGGCGACGGCAATCGGATCGATTCCCGTGAACGGTTCGTCGAGCAGCAGAAAGGCGGGCGCAATCGCTAGCGCACGCGCGATTTCTACGCGCCGCCGCTCGCCGCCCGACAGGCTGTCGCCGCGCGCGTCGACAAAGGCACGCAAGCCGAACTCCTCTAGCAGGGCCGGAAGACGGCGCTCGCGCTCCTCGTGGGGTATGCCGTTCTGCTCCCAGATCAGGCGAATGTTGTCGCCGACCGACAGCTTGCGAAAGATCGAGTTCTCTTGAGCGAGGTAACCGATGCCGTTTCGGGCCCGCGCGTACATTGGCGCGCTCGTAAGATCGATCTCGCGCTCGGCGTTGGAGAGCAGCACCGTTCCGCCGTCGGGCTTCACCAAACCGACGACGATGTAGAAGGTCGTCGTCTTGCCCGCGCCGTTCGGCCCGAGAAGACCGACGACCTCACCGGTCTTGACTTCGGCGCTGACACCGTTGACGACGGTTCGCTCACCGTAGCGTTTGACGAGTCCGCGTAGCTTGATTGATGGTGTATGGTTCATTGCATTCGCATGTGAGTGAGGGATATATCCGAGTCGAAGCTCGAACCGGTCGCTCGAAAACCTTTCGGATCGGTAACCACGACGTTGCCGCTGCCGTGCAGCATGCCGGTCGCTTGCTGATATACGAGCTGCGTACACTCCAGCGTCATCCCCGACGACGTGTGGGCGTGAACGCCGCTCATCAGCGTGACGGTGTGCGCGGCTTGATCGACCACGGCTTGCGGCGCCGTCGCCGCAATCGTCGCGCCATGCTTGTCGTGGAAGGTCACGCGCGCATTCTGAAAGACGGCGCGCGCGCCGCCCTGGGGCCCCGTGCTTTCGTACGAGCTTGCGAGCAAATCGTAATCGATCCGGTTGTGGACTTGCTGAATGAGGTGGACAGGCCGACGGGCGGTGCCCCGCCCGCTGATTTTGAGCACCAGCGGGGTTGGCGAGCTGCGAGGCGCCGCCGCTGCCGACGGGGAGGGCGTCGCTTTGGGCGGCTGGGGATTACAACCCGCCGCTTCCACGAGTAAGAGCGCCGTCGCCAAAACGCGGTAACGCACTATCCCTCGATCGTGGGGCTCGGCACGCCGCCTCTAGCCGCGGCGAGCGCGAGAGCCATCATCGGCATCCACACTCCGAAAAGTACGACGCTCACAGTATCAATGAGCCCTTGCACGGCCACGCCGACCAGTCCCGCCGCGATGCTCAACGACAGGAACGCCTCGGGTGACGCGGCCGTCGAGATTCGCCGTCGCAGCTCGACCGCAAAGCGCCAGATCGTCCACCCGAACGCGGCGAGTCCGACGATCCCGATCTCGACGAAGAACGTCAAGTAAAGACTATGCGCGTGAAAGGCTGTCGCGGCGGCATCGGGCGCACGCACCACGGCGTACAGGCGAGAAAAGTTGAACGGTCCGACGCCCGTAAGCGGAAAGCGATCGGCGACCTGAAGCGCGGCTTGCCAAATCGACAGCCGCGTGTAGTCTTCGCTCGGATCGTGATGCACGTTGAAGAGCAAGACCACCACCACGATGCCGCCGAGCACGATCAGCGCCGCGCCGGCGAGGCCGCGCCGCAGCCGCACCGCGAGCAGAAAAGCGCAGGCGGCCGCAAATCCCATCCAGCCGGCGCGCGAATAGGTAAGCGCTAGCGCGACGAGACCGGCCGCAAAGGCGCTCCACGCCACGATTCTCAGCATGCGCGCCGAGCCGATAGAGCCCAGCGCATAAGCGATCGGCAGGAGGACGATCAGATAGCCGGCCAGTTCACCGGGCAGAATGAAGGTACCCGTCGCGCGCCCGTGCGCGATGGCGAACTGCGCGGCCGGAAAACGCGTCACCACCATCACGATCGCGGCGACGGCGGCGAGCGCACCGGAGATCAAGTAGGCATAGTAGATGGCGTGTGCGGCGTAGCGATCGGAGTAGAAACGCATGACCCCGCACTGCCATATGATTCCAAAGCCGCCGATACCGGTGAAGAGGAAGCCCGCCGACGGATTGAAGCCAAGACATCCCGCCAATAGGCCCGCACCGAAGAGAACCAGCAACGGAAGCAATAACGGCTGCGCGCCGCGCTCCGGAAAACGCACCAACATTACCACCGCGTAGACCGCAAGCAGCGTGCAGACGGCCAGAACCGCCAGAACGATTCCGCGTGGAACAAGCGAAAAACCGGGGAAATCGACGTCGGTAAGCGCGATAAAGCTCGGAAAGAGCGGCACCATCGCGAAGATGAGGCCGAAGGCCGCGGGCATCAATCGTCGCATCACGATCCGTCTAGCAGCGCCGCGACGCGCTGCGCAATTCGGCGCGTGCCACCCGGTTCTCCCATGCGCACGCGACCGATCTCGCCCATCCGTTTTCGCCGCACCGGATCGTCGAGGATCGCGCTCACACCGGCGACGGCTTCGTTACATTCGCGCGGCAAGACCGCCAACGCTTCGCCGAGCAATCCTTGCTGACGTTGCCGGTACCAATGCGCGTTGCGGCTTCCGCGTTCGAATGCGACGACCGGGACGCCGCCGGCAGCCGCCGCTTCGTTCGCCGTTCCGGCCTGACCGAGCACGAGCGCGACCCGCTCGATCAACGGGCCGAGGGGACCGCTCCAGCCACGCACGATCTCTCGGCCGTCACGACTCAAAACGAATGGCACCGACGCGTCGGCGCCTTCGCCAACGGTCCAGCCCGCGTGCAGCGCGTCGCGCGCGAACCGATCGGCATCGAGTCCACCCGCGACCGAGAGTGCGGCCCCAAGGCCTGGCCGCGCCGTCGCCAGCTCGAGCGTGACCTCAAGGAGAAACTCGGCGTCGCCATAGGCCCGCTCGCGGCTTCCTGGAAAGAGCGCCAGCGCCGGAGCGAATCCCGCGACCGCCGGTTCGACTGCGGCGTCCGATTTAGTCGCAAAAAGATCGACAATCGCGTTAGCGGCGTCCGCTTTTACGCCTTGCCGCCGGAGCGCTTGTGCGGTGGGTTCATCGCGGACGAAGCAGGCCGCGGCACGTGCGAGCGTCGCAGCTTCGAACCTGCCGTATGGAGCGACCGCGACGCTCTTCGCGCTTCCGACGAAGACCGTTGGCGATCGCGCGCGCAACGCCATTCCGAGCGCGTAGACGTCGCCGACCGCAACGACGCTATCGTATTTGCCGCGCGCGCGGTGCAAAAACCGCATCTGATCCCAAGAGAGCGCGAGCAATCCGGCCCGCAAGTCGCGCGCCAGATTGCGGACGTTTCCCATCGCGATCAAACCGCCGCTCGGCATCGTCCGCCGCGGCCCCACTTCGTGCATCTCGCCGGTCGGCGCTTCGCCGACGAGCGCGAGATGCTCGGCGCGCGCATCGGGTACAAGCGCGTGAAGCTCGAAAGCAATGCGATCTGCGATTGCCGTCTCTCCGTGACCGTTCGTGACGAAGAGCACGCGTTTCACGCGGCGCGATCGCCTAACAACGGCACGAGCTTGAAGCTCGAGACGCAAAACCGGCGGCTCGAGAGATCGTACTCGAGCTCGCTGCGCGAGACGAAGCGCCCATAGGGACCCGCGTGAACGATCGGAACCGGGCCGACGTACTCGGGCCGCGCGAGCGTGTCGTGACTATGCCCACCGAGTATCAAGTCGATACGAGGAATGCGAGCCGCCAGCTCGCGATCGAGCGAGAGCCCGATGTGCGAGAGCACTACCAGCAGATCGCCGTCGGGAATTTCGCTCGCGTATGGCTGCAACGCGCTCCACGGATCGAGAAAGCGCCAGCCGAAGACGCGCTCCCAAGGGCTCCCGACGCGATACTGCATGATCAAGAGGCCGAAGACGTGGACGCGTACCGGACGCCCGTTTTCGTCGGCGGCCTCCAAACGGAGCGCCGGCGCAAAGGGCAGCGCTCTTTCTTTGTTATCTCGCAGGTTCGTGCAGACGAGCGGGTGACGCATTCGCAGCGCACGCGCCCGCAGCAATCCGAAGAGATAATGAAACTCGCGATTTCCGATCGCCTGCGCATCGTAACCAGCCGCGTCCATCTCGGCGACGATCGGCTCGCTGCGATGGTAAACGCTTTGGCTCCCCCGCAGTGCGTCGCCGCAATCGAACAGCAATCCCGGCCGGTCCTCGCGCAACGCCCTCAGCGGAGCTACGATGCCGCGGCGATCGTGAAGATCGGAGGTGTGATAGATGCGAATCATGCCGCGTTCGCACGCGCGAGCTCGACCGCGTAGCGCGCGCAGCGTTCGAGTGCGTCGGGAGGGCCGAGCGCGTCGCGCATGCGCGCAAACTCCGCGTACTGGCGCGATGGATCGTTCATCAGCGTCTCAAGCGCGTCGGCGAGTCCCTCGGGCGTCGCCCGCTCTTGCAAGAGCTCCGGAACGATCTCGCGTCCCAAGACCAGGTTCGGCAGCGTGATAAAACGATGCCTGATCATGCGATGACCGTACCAAATCAGGATTCGCGGAATCACATAGATCGCCACCGCAGGCACGCCAAGGAGCGCCGTTTCCAACACCGCCGTGCCCGAGGAGACCCACGCGGCATCGGCATCGGCGAGCGCTGCCGTCACGCCCCGCACGATCTCGACGTCGTTCAACCGCTCGTGCCTTACCGCTCGCGCGATTGCGCCTTGCGCGCGCTCATCCGCCGCACCAATAATGCCGCATAGGCTCGGCCGCCGTTCTTTGAGCGCGCGATAGGCTGCGGCAAGCACCGGCAAATGGCGTCGCAGTTCGCCCGCGCGGCTGCCCGGCAGCATCGCGACGAGACCGCCGTCGCGCGGCGCCGGCG
>JBAVSO010000143.1:0-12897 GCA_049695635.1 Candidatus Cybelea sp.
CCGTAACGCCGATGACGCCGACGCCTCGCGAGACGCCGGCCTCAACCGACGGCGTAGGGCAACACCGTCGTCGTCGCCGCCGTCGCCGCGGACGGCGCGGCCGAGGCGACGCGGGTGTCGCTGCGACCATGCCCGATCGGCACATCTTCGAAGTCTCCGCCGACGGTGCGGCGCATCCGACCGGTGAAACCGCTCCTCCGGAGCCCTCACGCGCGATCGCGAGGGTCAGAGCGTCGGTTCCGCCGGCGGTCGAAGCACCGCCGCCGAGTCTCTCTGCGCCCGAAGAGGATCTGAAGCGGACGAAGCCTACTCGCCGGCGTCGCACGGCGCGCAGCGCTGCGGCCAGTGAGTTGGAAGGGACCGTAAGCGCGATCGCGCTTCCGGCCGCGGCGTCAAAGACGCGGCGGCCGCGCAAGACCGCCAAAGCGGAAAATGAAACGGCCGCGTCGAGCGCGGCCGTAGCGGACGACAAGCCGAAGCCGGCGCGCAAGCGCAAGACCTCGACTTCTCGGAAAAAGTCCTAGAAGAAAAGCGCCGATTCAGCGCATCTCGGTGTCGCCTCAGGCCTCGTTTACAATAGTAAACTTCGGCCGTCGGCTCCTAGAGCTGTATCTAAATCGGCGCTTTTCTAAGAGTTGTTCTCTTGATTTAGGTGCGCTAGTTTATCGTCTAGGTACTGAATCGCGCGGGTGAGCTGCTCGTCTTTAGCAGGCTGGCCGAACTGCGGATGTTTGTTCTCGACCACCATCACGTCGGGCGTGATCCCGAGATGGTTGATGTCGCGGTTGCGCGGCGTCAAATAACGCGCCGTCGTGACCTTGATCGCGCTCTTGTCGGGGAGCGGAATGATCGTCTGAACGACGCCCTTGCCGAACGTCTTCGTCCCTATGATCGTGCCGACGCTGCTGTCTTGAATCGCGCCCGACGTGATCTCCGAAGCCGATGCCGTGTAGCCGTTTACGAGAACGACGAGCGGTAACGGATTGATCGCCGTATCGTCGGCGTCGAGGGTGGTGATGTTCGAGGCGCGCGACTCGACCGAAACGATCGGTCCGCTCGAAATGAACTTCGAGCTCACCGCGACGGCCGCTTCAAGATAACCGCCGCCGTTATCGCGCAGGTCGAGGATCAACGCGCGCGCGCCCTGCTGCTGCAAGCGGCCGAGCGCGGCGTTGAGCTCGTCGCCCGTCTCGCGGCCAAAAACGGTTAGCGCGACGTATCCGATCTTGCCGGGCAGCATCTTCTCGTAGACGCTGAGCTGATGGATTTTGGCGCGAGTAATCGTGATCGGCGCCTGAAGTGCCGCGCCATCGCGCTCGACGGTCAGCGTCACTTTGGTACCTTCCTTACCGCGCAGCTTGCCGCTGGCGGAATTGAGGTTCATTCCCCGCGTCGACGCGCCGTCGATCGCCGTGATGAGATCGTCTTGCTCGATGCCGGCCTTGTCGGCCGGACCGTCCGGGACGACGTTCTCGACCGAGATGAACTTCGTTTTGTCATCAACCTGAATCACGATTCCGGTTCCACCGAAATCGCCGCCGTCGAGGCCCTCATTGAGTCCGGCAAACTCCTTGGGCGTCATGAAGACGGTGTAGCGATCGTTTACCGACTTCAGCATGCCGTCGAGCGCAATGTAAGTCAGCTGATGCAGCGAAAATTTCGGCTTGGACTCCAGTCCAGCTTCCTCGACCTCGTGGTCGATCGAGCGGATGTTGTTCGTTGACGCGTCGCTTGCATGGACGACCGGGAGCGCCGCGTTCTTGACTCCGGCCGTTCGCATCGCCGCGAGAAGCTGCGTGCGAATCGAGTCGAGCACGACTTGCGGGTCGACCTTCTTATAGAAGTTGTCGGTCAGATAACCGTAGCTGGTCGCGATCTCCCCGGCATCTACCGACGAGAGCTGCGACTGGGCGGCCGAGGCGGCCGGGAGCTGGATCAGCGCGCCGCTTAACGCGACGGCCAATAGAAGGGAGCAGAAGCGTTTCATGATCTCCAAATTAACGTATCGCGGATTGTAAACGTGCCTTCGCGGCGGCGAGCTGTTTATCGGCACGCGTGTCGATCAGGGCGGGGTTCGCGTCCTGCTCGATGACTACGTCGGGTTCGATGCCGTGGTGCTGGATGTCCCGCCCGGCCGGGGTCAGGTAGCGAGCGGTCGTGATCTTGAGCGCCCCCTGATCGGGCATCGGAAAGATGCTCTGCACCACGCCTTTGCCGTAGGTGCGGGTTCCGACCAGCGTTGCCAGCCGGTAGTCCTGGAGCGCCCCGGCCGTAATCTCCGAAGCGCTCGCGGTGTACTTGTTCACCAGCACGGCAAGCGGGTGGAGCCCCCCGATCGCATCGCCGAGTGCCTCTTGGCTCGTACGCTGACCGTCGCGGCGAATCGTTGAGACGATCGTCCCCTGCGGGATGAAAAGACTCGAGATCTCAACGGCGGCGTCGAGCAGTCCTCCGCCGTTGTCGCGAAGGTCTAAAATGTATCCGCGCGCGCCGTGCGCGCGTCCGTCGAGCAGAGCTTTGCGGACCTCATCTGCCGACGTTGTACCGAAATCCGAAAGGCGGACGTAATCGAGTCCATTTTCAATCTTCGCACGGACGGTCGGCACGTGAATGATCTCGCGCACGATCGTGAAGGTCTGCTCCGTTGAAGGCGCGTTATAGGCGTGCCCTCGCACGCGCACCGCGGTTCCGACTTCGCCTCGAATCAGTTCCTCTACGCGGTCGATGCTCATACCGCGGACGGACTTGCCGTCGACCGTGTCCACTATCTCGCCGGGTTTCATTCCGACGCGCGCGGCCGGCAGCGATTCAATCGGCTGCAATACGATCCGACCGTCTTTGAGCTGATAGATGTAAACGCCGATGCCGCCGAAGTTGCCGCCCGAGAGCGATTCGTTCAGCCCCTGTATCTCGCGCGGCGAGAGATACACGGTGTACGGATCGTGCACCGAGCTCATGATGCCGCGCAAGGCCGCATCGGTAAGATCTTCGCGGCCGCTCGGTCCAACGTCGGCGGCATAATGTTGTTGCGCGAACGCCAACAGGTTGCCGGCGCGCTCGCCGTCGAGCCGCGGATCGCCTTCCGCCGCCTCGCTTGGCAGTGCCGCGCTTTCGACCCGCTTTGCGTTCAGCAGCGTGCGCAGACTCGCGCTCTCGCCGGCGAGCGGCGTCTGCGGGTCGATCGGCTTGTAGAAATCGCTTTCGAGTTTGCGGAGCGCGATATCCACGAGCATCGATCCCTGAGGCCCGTTCGACCCGAAGAGATCGCGCAAGTCGCCGGTCGTGGCAACCTCGAGCACGGACTGGCGTGCAAGCGGGCCCCAGCGGTAGCTGATGAAGACCGCGGTCGCCGCCGCGATCGCGACGACTAGTAAGGTGATCGAAAGGAGGCGTAGGGAACGGCTCATCTGTCCTCTATCAATACCCGCTTGGGCGGGTCACGAGTTGCTCGGCTTCGAGATTACTCGTTAAGTCTTAATGGAGCCGGGGCGCGGGGTCAACAGGTTTGCCTGCAATCCGCACCTCAAAATGAAGGTGCGGCCCGGTCGACTGCCCGGTCGAGCCGACCGCGCCGATCGCCTGGCCCCGCTGGACCGACTGACCGGACGAGACGTACATCGCCGAGAGGTGTCCGTAGCCCGTTGAGTAGCCGGCGCCGTGATCGATGAGAATGTAGTTGCCGTAGCCGCCGTACCACTGCGCCATGATCACGGTCCCGCCCGCCGCGGCGGTGACCGTAGTACCCATCGGTGCGGCGATGTCTAGACCTTGATGGAACTCCGGACCGCCGCCGAAAGGATTGGTCCGCCAACCGAACGGCGAGGTGATCGTTCCGGTGACCGGCCAAGAGAACATCCCGGGAGCGCCGCTCTCGACGCCGCCCGCAATGCCGGCCGCGCGCCGCTGCGCTGCGAGCTCGCGCTCGCGCTCGACGATCAATCCCTCGAGCGCCGATTCCTCGGCGGCCGAAAGTCCCTCTATCTGCGCGACCTGCGATTCGACGCTGCGCCGGCGGACCGCCGTAAGTTCCACCAG
Source organism: Candidatus Cybelea sp. (assembly GCA_049695635.1). Taxonomy (GTDB): domain Bacteria; phylum Vulcanimicrobiota; class Vulcanimicrobiia; order Vulcanimicrobiales; family Vulcanimicrobiaceae; genus Cybelea. Next base: position 4,036 of record JBAVSO010000143.1, read on the forward strand.
GTTCCGCCGCTCGCCCGCGAGCGAATCGAGCTGACTGCGCGTCTCCTGTTGTGCTTCTTCTTCCTGCTGCAGCGCGAGGCGGGTCCGCTCGAGATCGGCTTCGATCGCGGCTACGCGCTCCTCGGCGGCTTTGCGCGTTCGCACCGTCCGTTCGTTCGCGGCGATCAGCAACCGCAAGTCTTCCCAACGCTCGACGAACTCGCTGAACGAGCGGGCTCCGATCAACGCGTTAAAGTAGGTGAGGTCGCCGAATTCGTAGACGTCAACTAGCCGCCGTTTGAGCATTTGGTCGTGGAGCCGTAACGAGCGTTGCGCCGCGTCGAGCTGGATCGAAGTCCAATCGATGCGTCGTTGCGTCGAGTTCTGCTGCGTCTGCAGCGAGTCAATGTGGTCGCTGACCTGACCGATCGCGGCGTTCGTCTCGCCAAGCTGTCGCTGCAAATCGTCGTAATGCATCGTTACGGTATGCAGCTCCGCGCGCTTAGCGTGAAGCCGCGCTTGAATCTGCGCGGCCTTGGCGCGTTCGTTGGCGATGCGTTGCTCGATCGTCGTTCCGCCGGCCAGCGCCGGAACGATGGCGAGCGCTACGGCGATGACGGCGAGACGAGCGCGCATCCGTCGCTTATGTACGCAGGTGGCGTCCGACGGAGATCCACGACGCGACGACTCCGATCGCCGCGCCGATTAAGGCGAGCTGGCCGGCGAGCACGCGTGGGTCGACCGGCGAGACCCTCAGCTGGGCCCACGGCAGCGCCTCGAGCAGGCGCGGCCAGAGCTCGGCGCGCGCGAGGGCGAGCAATCCGATCGCGACCAGCGCGCCGATCAGGCCGTCGAGCAGACCTTCGAAAATGAAAGGTAGGCGAATGTACGTACTGGTGGCGCCGACGAGCTGCATGATCGCGATCTCGCGCCGCCGGGCGAAAACCGTGAGCCGAATCGTGTTTGAGATGATGATTCCGGCCACAACGAAGAAAACGACGATCACCGCGATGCCGATCCGCCGCAGCACCGCGCCGAGCTGCAGCAAACGCGCGACGATTTTCTGCCCGTAGTAGACATTGTCGACCCCGCTCAAACGGCGAACGTTTGCGGCCACCGCGGGAACGTCGTCCGGAACGCGCGCTTTGATGCGGAACTTGTCCGGCAACGGATTCTCGGTCAGCAACGCGGTGTCGATCGTGCCTTGCGTCCGCGCGCGCAGCTCCGCCAAGCCTTGCTTCTTCGAAACGAACTGCGCCGATGCGACCCGCGGATCGGCCGCCAGCGCGTGCGCGATCGCGGTTATTTGCGCGGGAGTTACGTCCGGGTGCAGGTAGGCGGAAACCTCGATCTGATCGAGGAGCTGACGGCCGGCATCGGCGACCGCCCCGCGCACGAAGAGGAAGAGGCCGAGCAGCACGATCGTGATCGCGACCGTGCCGATCGCCGTCATCTGCATCCCGGTGTTGCGCGAAAAGTTGCGCAGCACCTCACCCAGAAAGAACTTGACCTTGCCCGAGTCCAAGATAGTAGTAGCCTCGCTCCTCGTCGGTCGTGATGCGGCCGTCTTCCAGGCGCACGACGCGCCGGCGCATGCGGTCTACGACCGCCTGGTTGTGAGTCGCCACGACGACGGTGGTTCCTTTAAGATTGATGCGCTGCAGCAGCGCCGTGATTTCCGTGGTGTTGGCGGGGTCGAGATTACCAGTCGGTTCGTCGCAGAGTAGAATCTTCGGATTGTTGACGAGCGCCCGGGCGATTGCGGTCCGCTGCTGCTCGCCGCCGGAGAGCTCGTTGGGGTACATGCGGCTCTTATGCGAGAGGCCGACCAGATCGAGCACCCTCGGCACCTGGCGCATCACGTCGCGCGTGTGGGCTCCGGTCACCTGCATTGCGAAGGCGACGTTCTCCCAGACCGTCTTGTCGACAAGCAGCTTGAAATCTTGGAAGACGACCCCGAGATGGCGGCGCAATGCGGGTACGCGGCCGCGCCGCAAACGATCCACGCGAATACCGTCGACGACGATTTCACCGGTGGACGGTCTCGCCTCGCGATACAGCAGGCGAAGGAGACTCGACTTTCCGGTTCCCGAGTCCCCAACAAGGAAGACGAAATCGCCTTTTGCAATCTCGAGGCTAACGTTGTCGAGGGCGCGGACTCCATTAGGATAAACAAGCGAAACGCCGCGGAGGGAGATCATCGCCGGGAGAGGACTTTAAATGAAGCTCAGGACTATACCTTTGCCATGGACTTCGATTTAACCGACGAGCAAAAGGCCGTCCAGAGCCTCGCGCGCGAGTTCGCGCGCGAGGAGGTGCGGCCCCGCGCCGAAGAGATGGATCGCAACGAGCGATTTCCGTACGAGCTCATTGCGAAGATGGCCGAGCTCGGCTTCATGGGGCTGCCTTTCCCCGAGGAGTACGGCGGCGCGGGCGGCGACACGGTGAGTTACGCGCTCGCGGTGATGGAGATCGCGCGCGCCGACGCCTCGACGGCGATCACGATGGCCGCGCACGTCTCGCTCGGCGCAACTCCATTCTATCTTTTCGGAACCGAAGCCCAGAAGCAAGAGTTTCTAGTCCCGCTCGCGCGCGGCGAGCGCCTATGGGGCTTCGGCCTCACCGAGCCGAGTGCCGGCAGCGATGCCGGGAACGTGCAGACCAAGGCGGTGCTGCGCGACGGAAAGTGGGTGATCAACGGTACGAAGGCGTTCATCACCAACTCCGGGACCGAAATCACGGGAGGAACGACGATTACCGCCGTGACGGGACGGCGTGCCGACGGTTCGCGCGAGATCTCGAACGTTATCGTGCCGCAAGATACGCCGGGATTCACCCGCAGCCGAAAGTACGCGAAGATGGGCTGGCGTGCGTCCGACACCCGAGAACTCTCCTTTGCCGACGCCGAGGTGCCCGAAGGAAACTTGCTCGGGCCCCGCGGCGAGGGCTACCGGCAGTTTCTCTCGATTCTGGACGGCGGGCGCATCTCGGTCGCGGCCCTTTCAATCGGGCTTGCCATGGGCGCGTACGACGAGGCGCTCACCTACGCGCGTGAGCGGCACGCATTCGGCCAACCGATCAGCAAGTTTCAGGCGATCTCGTTCAAGCTAGTCGACATGCTCACCGAGATCGAGCATGCCAAGCTGATGATGTTGCGCGCCGCCTGGGAGAAAGACCAAGGCCGCGATTACGTCCAAGCCGCGAGCTTCGCCAAGCTCTTCGCGGGCGAGCTCTCGCACCGCGTCGTCAACGACGCCCTCCAAATTCACGGAGGGTACGGGTTCATGGACGAATACCCGATCTCCCGAATGTACCGCGATCAGAAGATCAATGAGATCGGGGAGGGGACCAATGAGGTCCAGCGCCTGATTCTCGCACGTCTGATGGGGTTGTAGAAAGGACCACAGAGATGAGAACGCATCTTCCACTGCTTGCCGCGATCGTCGCGTTCTGCCTGACGGCGCCGGCGTCTGCCGCTCTCTCGACGGGGAGCAAAGCGCCCGGGTTCACCCTGCAGGCCACGCAAGGCGGCAACGTCTTTACGTTCAGCCTCGCCGACGCGCTGAAGAAAGGGCCGGTCGTCCTTTACTTCTACCCGGCCGCATTTACGAAAGGTTGCACGATCGAAGCCCACGAGTTCGCCGACGCGAGCGATCAATATAAGGCGCTCGGCGCGACGGTCATCGGGGTCTCACACGATCAGCTCGACACGCTGCAGAAGTTCTCGGTGAGCGAATGCCGGAGCAAGTTTCCGGTCGCGGCCGATACCGATCAGACGGTCATGAAAGAGTACGACGCCGTGCTGCCGCAGCATCCACAGTATGCCAACCGCACGTCATACGTGATCGCACCCGACGGAACGATCGTCTACACGTACACGAGCCTCGATCCGTCGCAACACGTCGAGAACACGCTGACGGCGCTCAAAGCGTGGGAAGCCGATCACTCCTCAAAGCAATAGCAGCGCGTGGAGTTATACGGCGTCGTCTTTAGCGAAGAGCTGCTGCGAGCGCGGTAAGCGTTTCGCAGTCGAACCGGTATCGAGCGCGGTAACGGTTCGGGGCACGACGTCGATCGGAGGAAGCTCGGCCATCTCGTCGCCGGAGAGCGCGGCTTCGTCCTTGAGCTTGCGTCCCTGGGGCAGCAGCTTCGTTTCGTAAGAGCTTACCGCGCCGTTGAAGGCCGTGACCGAACGTTCGAGATGCTTGCGTACTTCGACCAGATGCTCGGAGAATTTGATCGCGCGCTCGTAGAGAACTTTGCCGATCGTCGCGATCCGTTTGGCGTTCTCTTCCTGGCGCAACGCCTGCCAGCCCATCGCAAAGCTTCGAAGCAGGCTGATCAGCGCGAGCGGACCGGCGACGAGAACGCCCTTGTCGAGTGCGTAATCGATCAAGGCGGGATCCTCGCTGCAGGCGGTGCCGAGAAAGGCTTCGCCCGCGACGAACATCACCACGAAGTCCGCCGAACCCTGCGCGGTCTGGTAACCGCGGCGCGCGAGCTGGTCTACGTGATCGCGCAGCGCGCGGGCATGTTGCTTGACGAGCCGTTTGCGAGCCGTCTCGTCGGTCGCCTCGAGCGCGGCTTGCAGTGCGTCGAGCGGCGCTTTGGCATCGACGAAAACGCAGCGCTCGCCCGGGAGATTGACCGTCATGTCCGGTCGCCCGCGCGCCTCTTCGAGCGCGACCGTCTGCTGCTCGACGAAGTCGCAGTAGGAGAGCATACCAGCCTTCTCGACGACGTTGCGCAGCTGCATCTCGCCCCACTTGCCGCGCGATGCCGGATTGCGCAACGCGCTCACCAGCGTTGAGGTCTGCGTCGAAAGGTTTTGAGTCGCGCTCTCGAGCTGATTGGTGCGCCCTAAGAGCTCGCCGAGAAGCCGGTCGAATTCACCGAGCTTCTGGGCAACGGGCGAAACGAGTTCCCCGACGCGCTCGCTTGCGCGCGTTGCCGTCGCCTCACGCAGCTCGTTTTTGGTGCGCTCCAAAAGCGCCTCGATCGCTTTCTCTTGGTGCGAGCGCGCCGAAAGCCACGCCAGGGTGCCGCCGAGCGCGCAGCCGAAGAGAAAGAGCGCGAGCGCTTCGACGACGATCACTTCGTCGTCCCGCGCAAATACTTATGGAAGCACGCGAGCGTACGTTTCCACGCGTCGGCCGCCGCCGACACATTGTACGAAGCGCGTTGATCGTCGAAGAACGCGTGTCCGGCTTCGTCGTAAACGTGAACGTCGTTGGGCACCGTTAGCGCCGCGGCGAATGCGCGAACGTCGGCGGCTGGAATGCCGGTATCACGCCCGCCGAAGCTGCCGCAGACGGGGATCGCGATCGCCTTGGGGTTGACGCCGGCGACCGCTCCATAGAATGGCGCGACAACCGAAAACAGACCGGCGTCGTCAATGGCTGCGTTCCACGCGATATGACCGCCCATGCAGAAACCAGTCAGGCCGATTTTCGTGCCCGGAAACTTCGTGGAGAGCCAGAGTGCGGCCGCGCGAATATCGCCGGCGTAGAGCGCCCGGTCGAGTTGCTTCGCGTACGGACGAAAAATGGTGTAATCGGTCGAGCCGTCGCCGCTCGGCGCGCCGTAGCGCGCGTAGAGATCTGGAGCAATCGCGGCAAAGCCGGCCTTCGCGTAGCGCCGCACTACGTCGCGGATCGAGGTGTCGACACCCCAGACGTGCATGATCACCACAACCGAAGGAGTTCCCGGTCCGGCCGCAGCCGGCCACGCGGCGTAAGCCGGGACGACCGTGTCGGACCGCTCGAGCTTGACGTGCTCGACGGTGATCGCTGGATCGTTCTCTCCGACCAGCGGCTCGTGCGGCTGGCCGAGCTGCTCTTGCGCGGAGGCGGCCGGCGCTGATGCGGCCAGCGTCGCAGCAGCGGAAATGCCCACGAAGTTGCGCCGGTTTAAACTTTCGGACCGCGCTGCGGTGGGATCGATCTCCGTTCCGCTCATCTTGGTGGTCAGTTGACCGGTGCTGCCGTCAAATCCTCGAACGGTTGTTTGGTGTATGCTGGCGGGATGAATAGAAGAGGCTTCTTGGCAAACTCCGTCTCGGTCGCTGCCGCTCCGGCTTTAGCGCAGGCGGCCGTCCCGGGCGGCGTCCATCGCGTCGAGCGGCGCGCCGACTTCGACGAGCAATCCTTCGCGGCGGTCGTCGGCCGGACGGCGCAGATACGGCAGCTCTACGAGGCGGTTACTTTCGAGCCCGCGGTCCTCGGCAGCATCAAGAACTCGTTCAACGGGTTGCAGTTTGGCTTCGGCTATCCGGCCGGCGCGATCGCGATCGCGCTCGCCGGTCACGGTCCCTCGGCGGTCTATGGCTACAGTGATTACGTTTGGCGGAAATACCGGCTGGGAGAGTTTTTAAAGCTTCGCGACGCAGCCGGTCAGCCGGTCCTCACCAACGTCTACGTGAACGAGCGCGCGACGCCCGATCCGCATGCGGACCCGGACGACGATGCGGGCATGTACCAGGATACCTCGATCGCGACGTTGCAGCGCCGCGGCATGATCGTTCTGACGTGTCACACCGCGGTTGAGGAGCAAGCCCGTGCGATCGTGAAGCGAGGTTTCGCGCCGGCCGGCATGACTGCTGCCGACGTTGCCGGCGATATTCTCACGCATTTGATTGCAGGCGCGCTCGTCGTGCCGTCAATGGTCGCAACGATCGCGGTGCTGCAAAGTAGGTACGGCTACGCGTATCTGACGCCGCTGTGAAACGCGGTCTATTTGGAACGGCGTTCGCGCTCGCGCTCGGTGCCTGTGCCGGCGGCGTCTCGCACCACGCCGAAGCGCTCTACAATCCGCGCGCACTTCCGAGCGGACCGGTCGGGAAGTCGATCGCCGACGGCTACGCCATCATGGTAAAGACCCATCGTTTGATGAAGCGATTCGTGCGCGCCGATATGCTATGCGCCGACTGCCACATCGCGGCCGGCACGCAGCTGCGCGGCGGAAGCTTCGTGGGTACCTACGCCCGTTTTCCGCAATGGAACAAACGTGCGCACCGCGTGATCGCCCTGCAGGACCGCATCGCAGAATGTTTTCTCTATAGCATGAACGGCCGAGCGCCCGCCTATAACAGCAAACCGATGATCGCGCTCGTCGCCTACATCGCGTGGCTCTCGCGAGGAACTCCAATCGGTGCAAAGCAGCCGGCATCCGACCGTTACATCGAGCCGCTGCCCAGCGCGCCACCGGACAAGGCGCGCGGCGCGGCTCTCTTCGCGACGAACTGCGCGAGCTGTCACGGCGCCCACGGGCAAGGAATTTCGGGAATCTTCCCGCCGCTCTGGGGCGCCCGCTCCTTTAATGAGGGCGCCGGCATGGCGCACATCGATCGGATGACCGGCTTCATCCGCTACAACATGCCGAAGAACGCACCAGGCACGCTCTCGCTCGATCAGGCCTACGACGTTGCGGCATTCGTGCTGGGCCATCCGCGCCCGCATTTTCGAAGGAATGCAGTCGAGTCGACGTCCCCCCTCCCGGCCAAGTACTTTTAGCGCAGGCAATGTCGTAGGCCCCGGAACGTTCTAAAGATAAGATGAAGCCTGCTTTGGAACAGACGCTGGTCAGCGTGACGCTTCCCGAAATGGGCGAATCGGTTACCCAAGGCTCGATCGTCGAGTGGCGCAAGCGCGTCGGCGAATACGTTGCCGAGGGCGATCCGCTCGTCGAGGTGACGACCGATAAGGTCGACGTCGAGGTCCCGGCGACGGCATCGGGCGTCGTAACCAAAATCCTCGCGCGCGAGGGCCAAACCGTCGTGGTCGGCTCAACGCTTGCCGAGATCGACTCCTCAAAACGCGACGGCGCGCGTGATGCCGCTCCCGCAAATGGCGCGAAGGCGCCGCCGCAGAAACCGGCGCCGCGAGCCGCGCCGCCTTCCGACGGCGAGCCGTTAGCCGACGCGCCTGCGCGCCGAATTGCGGAACGGCTCGGCGTCGATCTCGCGCGCGTGCACGGCTCGGGACCGAACGGCTTGATCTTGCGTTCCGACGTGCTCGATCAAGCGCTAAGCGCGCAGCGTACCGCGCCGCCGCCGGCCGTTCCCGTAAAACCTGCACTGAGCGGAGTCGAAGGGGCGATTCCGCCTAACGCAAAGCTCATGCCGCTCAAAGGACCTGCAGCCGCTTTGAGCGCCTACATGGAGCAGAGCCTTTCGATTCCGACCGCGACTAGCTTTCGCAGCATCTCGGTCGACGTGCTCGACGCGCGGCGCAAAGAGCTCAACGGTGCCGTCAGGGCCGCCGGTCGGACCGAGCGCATCTCGTTCACGCACGTCATCGCATTCGCGCTCGTGCGCGCCGCGCGCGAGCTCCCGTTCATCACCTATTCCTTCCGGCGCGACGAAGCCGGCGCCGCGGCGCGGCTCGAACCCGGCATCAATCTCGGCCTCGCGGTCGATACCGAGCGCAAAGACGGCACGCGTTCGTTGGTCGTGCCGGTCATCCGCGTTGCCGATGCGCTCGACTTCGCGGCGTTTCGCGGCAAGTACGAGGAGCTGGTCGCAAAAGCGCGCGAGAATAAGCTCGTCGCCGACGATTTGCAAGGCGCCTCGTTTACGCTGACCAATCCGGGCGGCATCGGAACGGTCGCGTCGGTGCCGCGCCTGATGATGGGGCAGGGCGCGATCATCGCGACCGGCGCGATCGGGTATCCCGCCGGATTCGGCGGCGCCAACGAGCAGTCGCTGCGTCTGCTCGGCGTGGCGCGCGTGATGCAGATCACGAGCACCTACGATCACCGCGTCATTCAAGGCGCGCAATCGGGCGAATATCTGCGCCGCGTCGACGAGCTGCTGCAGGGACGGGACGGCTTCTACGAGGCGATTTTCGCATCGCTCGGATTGCAAGCCGCGGCGGTGCCGCAGGT
>JBAVSO010000144.1:0-2832 GCA_049695635.1 Candidatus Cybelea sp.
GTCACGGGCGGGGTCGGAAACGGCCGGAATCGGAAGGATCGTTCGGGAACCTGTGCGGCGAAAAAGCTTACGGGATGTTACTTTTTCGGTAGCGGACCGAATCGGCTGGAATCCCGAGCTTGGGCTCGACTCCCGGCCTATCCCATAAAAAGGATCGGCCATTTTACAGCTTTTCGAGTGGAACATGACGGTGAGTAAGCCGCTCAATGACCCGCGGAGGGCCAAGCCCTAACCCAGTGTACGTGTATCGGCCATTCGCGTCCGGGCCGAACGGATCAAGAGTACCGCCTTGCTGTACCTTTGTTCCGTCGTCCATCAAGTACTCCACGAAAAGCGTAGGAGATTGCGGCTGCTGCTTATAGGCCGGCTGGTCATCATATCGCAAGTGAACGGCGTAGCCCCCGTCGCCTCGTGTTATCGAACCAGCCCGAACGACGATGTCGGCGCCCGTCATGAATATTCGCACCTTGTTCGCCGCTAAGTCACTTTCATTGCGCAGAGTCCCTGTGAGCCAGACGCGCTCCTGGATAGGGTTCTGCTCAGTAGCCATTCGTAGCTGAAGGCGCGGCAGTTGTTTCGCGGCGGCCACTTGTCGCCCCAGTATGACCTGGAGCTGGTCAACGTAATGTCTGTGTGGCGCGATGTATAGGACGCTCCAACCTTTGGAAATGAGCTCATCGAATACCATTTGTGCCTCGGGCGTTAGCGTGCCGCCACCAGTGATCCGCTCTTGTAGGTTAAGAAATTGATACTCGTGTGTCCGCGTCACGTCGACACCCTCGATCCGCGCAATAAAAGAGACGAACTCACGACTGAGCTGCGTTGGATCTGTAACCGCGAAACCGTTACTCGAAGCTTCCTGTCGCAACGGTTCTTCCCAAGCTGCTGGTAACTCAAATAATGGTGGCCAGACACGATTGTGCTCACGTCGTGAAAACTCCTCAATTACAATCTCGCGCAGCCTCGGGAAATCAATATGTGCGGCGTCATCTCGGGCAAATACCAGAACGTCGAGCAAGTCTCGGTGCCTTCGATTCGTATAGTCCGGCCGCGATGGTTCGGTGGCGCCATGCAGTTTGTGCGCAATCTGCAAGTAAGGATCGAGCACCGGCACCGAAAGCGGACCGGGCAAACCCAACTCCGTAAGAACGCTCGTCGTCAGTAGCTCGGAAGCGGTTTCATGATCCGCTTCGTTCAAGTCAACGTCAAGCGTCCCAAAAGATCTGCCACGATACGTGATCTGTATCTCCAGTCGGTAGGTGGCTGCGCGCTCCATGCGTAGCACGTTATCGCGACGTCGAAATCCGAAATCATGAAAGCCAACGGCGAGCACTCGGTCGACAGCGGCAAGAAGGTCATGGCCGCCGGATAGGATGCCGACGTCAACGTCTCTTGATGCGCGGGCACGTATACCAAATCGAAGTTCGAGAGCCATCCCGCCTTTCAAGAGATACATCGGTATGACGTTTCGCTCTTTCGCCGCGGCTAACAATCCGAAAAATAGTTCGGAGTAGACGCGCTGGTAGATTCGCGCTGGCGTGAGACCGCGGTCGCGTGCAAACCGATCGACCCTTGAATACAGATCACGTACGTTTGACGGTGGCCTTGGTGGCTGGACTTGCGGCAGGAACGGGTCAGTCATGTGTTAGATCGGAGGGAACGACATAGCCCTTGCGCTTGGCGTCCTCGATCGCGTCATGCAATAGGCTTGGCGTAGCGACGGCGATGTCGCGCAACGTGCGCTCGACGGTTGTCACAGGAAGACCCTCGACGTAGTCGCGCTCGGCCTCGCCGATGCTGGCGCGGTGAATCGTTAGCCACAGCGGAACATCGCGGCGAACCCGAAAAGATTTTGGGACTGTTATGTGGACCTGCGCCGGATTTGCGTCGGAAAGCCCGTGAATCGTGAGGGCGGTCTGATGAGAAAGTGCCGCCGATACGCACTCGCGAGCCTGCGGCCAGAGAACGGATTCCCATAGGTGCGTCCGCTCGGAGAGCACTGGAAACCTACCGAGCCGGTAAACTCCCTGCGAGATCCGCTCGACTCGTCCGCGATGAGCCGCCTTAACGACGGCATTCCGTGCAATCCCGGCTTTAAGGGCCTGCGGCATAGAGAAATAGCCATCCTGTCCCTCCGCAAGTGCGTAGAGCCGCTCGAGCGTCGTGTCCTTAGGCATGCCAAAAAGATACCAAAGTGACACCTTTTTGGCAATTAGGGTTTTAACGCCAAAAAGAGGCCGATTTGGCATCTGTTTGGCAAGAATCATTCCTGAAGCTGGTACCGTGCACCCGGTCTCTTGGCTTCCCGGCGGACCGCTCGGTAGGCTAAGGCTCAATGATGCTCAGCCGCAACTTTGCCGCCGCCGCAAAGCTCGGGGACCCTGCTGGGTGCTTCAAACCCTCGGTGTCGCGATTGCCGCGGACCTGGATGAGCGCGGCATAGCGACTCGCAGCGGGAAACCATGGAATCATGTACAGGTACTGATGCTTCCGCGTCGCGTCGCTTGACGTGAGGTTCATGAGATCCCGCGCTTCCCAGCAGCTAGAGGCGGCGCGATAGGACGTGTGGTTATCTCAGGTCGTAAATGTCAATGCCTACGCCCGAAAGGCAACGTTCTATCATTGCAACGGTCCGACTCCAAGTCCCTCCGGCTGCGCCGGTGCCGATCCGAGGCATACGCACTCGTGCTTGATTCTCGCGCGCCCACCGCTTAATCATGTGTAGGCCTGATGCAAGTGCGTTGTAACGTATCCGCGCAACCGGCGATGGTCCAAAACCGCTCTGCGCGATGATCGGCGCGAACCAGGTCTTCTTGTCGACAGGTATTAGTA
>JBAVSO010000145.1:0-4750 GCA_049695635.1 Candidatus Cybelea sp.
GAGATAGCCTCCAACAAGGCCTGCAACCAGGGCGCCGACGCTACCCCCCAAGCCGATTGGAATGCCGGCAACGACGACGCTGAGCGATCCGATCAAAAAGCCGATGATAATCGCGGTGGAAATGAAGACGACGTCTGCTGCTGGCGATGGCCGCAAAGGGTAACCGACCACCTTGGCGGCGGCTTCGACGCTGCCCTGAAAGCCCGCGATTTGCAGCGTATCGCCGCGCTCGATAACGGTGCGCGGAAGAACCGGAATGTCGAGCGAGCTGCGGGTGATCTTCTTGAGCACCACGACGCGAGCTCTTCCGGCCATGAGGTCTTCAACGGTTTGCCCGCTCACTGCGCGATTGGTGACGACCACGTCGAGCTGCGCCAGGGGGATGTCGAGCAGCTCCGGGTCGTGCACTTCCTTGCCGGAGGATTCCGGAATCACGGCTTGCGAGGGACCCGCCAGCGCAACCACGTCGCCCTCCGTCAGCACGTCGGTACGGGAGGCCGTGGCAATTCGATCGCCACGCCGAAAGGCGGCGACGAAGACACGATGGCCACGTTGCTCGAAACCGTCTTCGACGTCCCCCACGGTTCGGCCGGCCATTCCGTCACCTTGCACCCGAACTGCGCGAACGCTGTTGACCATGTAGGCACCGAATACACCGAGCGGAACTTCGGGCTTGAGTCCCATCCGCTCGCCGAGTTTCGTACACTCTTCGACGAGATTAAAGCGGAAGAGAGTCGGCACGAGCCGCGAGCAAACCAGCACGCCGGTGGTGGTGGCGAGGACGTACGCGACTGCGTAGCCGACGGCGATTTGATCCTGGAGCGTCTTAGTGATCGCGGCATCTAAGTTGAGGCGCGCGATCGCGTCGCTCGCGGTTCCAATCGCTGCCGACTGCGTTAGCGAGCCGGATAAAAGTCCGGCCGCCTCGCCGACGTTGAAATGAACGACGGTCGCAAATGCCGTTACCACCGCCAGCATAACCAAACAGGCGAATACTGCGAAGATGATTTGCGCAGCGCCGTCACGCCTCAACCCGGCGAAAAACTGCGGCCCAACCTTGTAACCGACCGCGAAAAGAAAGAGGAGAAAAACGAAGGCCTTGAGCGGCCCGGGTATCGGAATATTGAGCTGACCAACGAGCACGCCGGCAAGAAGCGTCGTCGTCACGTTGCCGAGATTGAACCCCGCGATTTTGAGCGGCCCGATCAAATAGCCGATCGCGAGTGCCAGAAAGATCGCCAACTCGGCGTTTTGCCGAAGCGTCGCTACGAGCCACGCGATCACGTCAGCACGTCAGTAATTGAGCCTCGCGGTGGCGTTCGCCTCGACCTTATACTTCCACACGCCGTTCGCACCGATGCCCCACGTATCGCGAAGGCTCAAGCCGACGTCATTGATACTACCATTCATGATCCAGCCGATGGCGGACTTATAAATCGAACCGTCATTGAACAAAACGCGACCGGTGTAACTTGCCGAGATCTTGAGGCCCTTCATATCGGGCGAGTCGATGAACGACCAATAGGGCACCGTGATCTCCTGCTCGTAGTAACTCGTGTAGCCCGCGCCCGGCGGTCTAATGACGGTTTGATCGTATTCGTTGGTCGAGGCAAGGGCGCCACCGCTCCATTTCCATTTGGTGATGTAGAAGAATTTTAGTTGCGTGTCGATACTTTCAACGCCGTTCGCTTGGGTTGGGAGTGCCACGCCGACCGCGATCGTGTGATCGAACGTCTTCGCAGGAACGGCATATAAATAACGCAGCTCCAGGTTGCCGAGTCCGGAATACGGATTTGCGTCCGGCGAGTACGGGAGGACCGCAGCGGTGGGATATTTCGTTATGAACGGAATCCGAATCTGCAGTTGCGCACACGTGTTCCACAGGTTGCGGTCGTAGCGGGCCTCTTTCTTCACCTTGGCGGTGCCGTCTCGATTGCCTTGAAAATAGTAGAACAACGTGGCGTCGTGGTCGATCGTGTAGATGTCGTCACCCATGGGGTAGAGCGGAGCCTCGGAGGGCGACGGCGCTGGAGACGCCGCTGCAGCTGCTCTCGAAATGCAGCCATCGGCAACTGCCCTTGCCGGCGCTACGGCGAGCACCGCGAGCAGGCAAGCAAAAGCCGATGTCGCAATCGCCCTTCCGGAGCGTTGAGCTCGCTTCAATCGATCCTCCTTGAGCGCGTTAGCGCGCGTTGATGCTCCAGAGCCATACGGGAAGGGTAGACGGCTGCTTCGGCTGCTGCAACCACGCATTAAGGTGTATCTCGCAGGGGGAGGCTGCGGGCGTTCTGCGGATAGGGCCAATGGGCGAGGATCGACTGCGGAGTGCCGGCGCGTCCTAATTGATAAAGCGTGATTCCAATTGCGGTCAGGTCAATGGCGTCGAACTCGGCGACCGTGCAGGCAGGTTCGAAGCTCGGAAGCGTCTTGCAGGATATAAAATCGGCGACGAACCGTGTCGTGGCTTCATCCATTTCATGCCTCATTCGCAGCGAAATGACGTCGTTTGCCAGTCCTGGCTCGATGGCCCGAACCAGCCTCGACTGCAAGCGCAATAGAGCGAGCATCGGCTGGAGCGAGACCGCAGCGGCTGCTGATGGGGCCGACCGCGTCGTTGCCGGAGCTATTCGTAGTCCGGAAGGGAGCCGTGCCGGCATCGCCCGATCGACGGCCGCCACGATGCGCTTCAACTGCGGGGTGAGGACAAAAGAGGCCACGAGGCAGATCCGCGGCTCGGCCGGTCCGGAAAAGACTAGGCGCGAAAAATCGGAGACGCGCTGCGTCTTCAAATCCAGTGCAATCTCGATGGCCGTAACATCCCACTTTTGAAGATGCGCAACGCTCATCTACTCTTTAAATGCGCTCGGCGGCGCATTCTGTTAACCCTGTCGCAGGGTACACTCGCGAGATGCCCCTTCGGAGGGGGTGCCGCCGGGCGAGCGGGGCTTTTCGGTCGCGAAGGGGGTGCAAGATCAAAAAGGGCGCCTTCTTTACGCTTTCTCGACTATTGGCGCCCATAATCTCTCCTTTACGGGCATAGACTATCTGACCATTGGGGCTCATAATTGCAGTCCCCCAGGGGCGACGGGGTGAACGGAGCGACCCATGGACGGCAAACTCTTCGATCGCGGACGCGTGTGCGGCGTCGAAGAAACGCGTAATGAGGCCTTGGGCCACTTCTTGCGGCAGCGACGTGAGGCAGTAGCTCCCGCACAAGTAGGCATCTTATCGCACCGTGGGCGCCGTACGCCCGGCCTGCGCCGCGAAGAGGTCGCCTTTCTTGCCGACATCGGCGTCAAGTGGTACGCGCGGCTAGAGGCCGGCGAAGAAATACACCCCTCCGAAGCGACCTTGGCGGGGATCGCTGCCGCGCTGCAGTTATCGAGTGCCGAGTTCGAGTACGTGCGCGATCTCGCCAGTCTGCGAAGTCCCTTACCATCCACGGCCGAAGTGGAGGGGCCGATACCGGAGCCTATTCCGGCGCTGCTGGGCAATCTCCGAGGGGTCGCAGCTACAATCGGCGACAAAATCCTCACGCCGATTCGATGGAACGCGCTGGCCGACGTCATCTACGGATATTCTCAGTACGAGAATCCGGTAGAGCGCAACACGCTGGTCCGCTCCCTGTTCGACCGCGATTTTATTGCATTCCTTGGCTCGGAGCACGAAGAGCTCGTCTTTCGCGCGGTGGGAATGCTTGGGCTCAACTATTCGTCTCAGCGGCCCAGTCCGTTAGCGGCCGCAGTCTATGAGAGGATTAAGGACGAGCCGCTCTTTCAACAAGCCTGGAACCGGCGGATTGTCGTCAGCGACCTAAACACACAACATGTTATGGTTCGAAACCACGCGGCGCTCGGTCGGCTCACGGTGTCGGGGATCGACCTTAGCGTATCACTTCAGCCCGATCTTGTTTTGCGCATACTCGTTCCGAACGACGAAGAAACGGCAACGAAATTCAGCCGGTTGGAAGAGATCGGAAAAGAACGGCAGCACCCGATCGATCCCAAGGTTGTGTGGCCTGGTCGGCTTAAGGCAGTGCGCGCTTAACCTCCACTTACCAAGTGGACCTTAGTACATGGTTGCAGCGCTTGAGGCCTCAGACTATGCTGGAAATCGCTATGTTGAAGGTGTTTTAATCCTTGGGCCGCTTATCGAAAGTTGTCGCAGCCGGTTGGTTGACGTTCTGCTGCGTCCTAACCCCTGCCGTAGCGAACGCCACGGGTACCATCAACATTCACCACAGAGACGGCACGGTAAATACCTACAGCGACGTCGAAATCAAGGTGTTCTCCGGCTCGCTCTTCTTAACGTCCGACGACGGTGACGGGACTATCGTCGTTACCCGAGCTGCGTGCTCGTATCGAGACAAGATAATCGTTTGCTTACCGACAGCGGTTGCGCTCGTGCAGGAGGGAAAGAGCAATGCGCTCGACCTCAAGTCCGGCACCATCTATCTGAACTACACGAATGCCGAACAGCCAATGTCGAGTTCGTCTGCCAGACTGCCTGCCAATAGCATCCTCCTCGCGCTGGCAACCAAAAACGGCACCTACATCAACGTGCGCGGCAAAATCGATCAACTGATAAAGCAATGAAGAAGTACGCCGCGCTCGTCCTCTCTCTCGTTTTCGTCATGCAGCTTTGTACGGCCGCCGACGCAGGTCGCGGCGGCGGTGGACGAGGCGGCGGTGGACGCGGTGGCGGCGGTGCACGCGGCGGCGGTATGTCTCGCGGCGGTGGCGGCATGTCC
>JBAVSO010000146.1:0-24842 GCA_049695635.1 Candidatus Cybelea sp.
CGATAAGGGAGCGCAATGGTAGATGGTCGTGCTGCTGCCCAAAACGCTCCGCCATAACTGGACCAAATGCGAAATGCGTCGGGTTCTCGACTACAATCACGCCGAGCGCCAGCGCACGCGGAATGAGGTCGGGTTTCATACCGTACCCGTGTTCGATTCGCACGCGCGGGCGAGCCGACGCGGTGTCAGCTTCTGACTCCAGGGCTGAAAGGAAGGCCTCGATGGTCGCATCCCCGATAGCATGCACCAGCAACTGGTCGTTTTCAGCAACAGACTCTCGCAGCATCGCACGCATTTCACCGTACGGCATGTACATCTGGCCGCGCCATCCGGGCCGGTCCCGATAATCCGAACGCAGTTCCGCGCGTCTTTCGAGCGGCGACCCATCGAGAAGCCATTTGGTCCCAGAAATCCGAATGCGATTACCCAGGCGAAGCTGCGTCTGAGCCTCGGCATTTTCGTCAAACATGCGATCGTGCAATGAAGTGCGACGAAAACGAATGACACGCGCGCGAATCGGCAGGTGCGCTGCATAAAGGGCTTGGGCATAGTCTTCGGCCTTCAGCGGCGACATAATCTGCATCGACGTGATGCCGAGACGCGTGGCCTGCTGCCCCATCGTTCGCGCGCTCGAGACGCGCTCCGGTTCAGTTTCGATCAGCCCGAAATAGCGCCAATGCGTCCACTGCGCATAGCCAAAAAGTTTACCTGATATTCTATTCGACCCGGGCAACCGTTCGCAGCATCCGCCAAACGGGTCCGGTTGCTCATCCCCGATTTGCAAGGCAGCCATAGCCGCGCTATTAACTATGCCGCCGTGACCGAAGTATGAGGTTAGATGCACGGGATGATTCGGAGCGACCTTGTCGAGATCGATTCGCGTTGCACGCGGATCGTTGACGACATTTATTCCATGCGTCCCGAGAATCCAACTGCCTTTCGGAACATTCTTCGCGATTTCGGCTACCGCATCGGCGATCTCATCCCAACTTGGTTCCAAGTGCGAAATCGGCAGCACGGCGACACGGGGGTCGGGCACGTGATGAAAGTGAGCATCGTTGATGCCGGGAATGACCACGCGGCCTTTGAGATCGATCGTGCGCGTGCGGGCGTCCGCGAGCGCTTGGATTTGGTTTGTCGCACCGACGGCGACAATTCTCTCGCCGGCGATCGCCAGAGCCTCGACAAAACCCAGCGAAGTACTCCCGGTAAAAATTTTGCCGTTTAAGAGTATGATGTCGGGGTTCGTGCTCAAGGCAGTCTCACGCATGAACAAATCGCTCCTCGGCCGCAGAGAACGCTTCTTCGACGACCTGATCTTCCGACATCGCTGCACCAACCGCCATTAGCCGTGCGGCCATATCGGCGCCAACCGCCTCGCGCACCACACCGAGCACTCGATCGTGCTGCTGCCGTTGCCAGAGCACTACTGCGGAGCCGGTCGTCGAGAGGCGCTCGTCCACGAAGCCCAAAATCCGCGCGGCTTGCTGGTGCGGCAATGGCGCGCGCTCCGACTCGGCTCGCGGCCGCAAGACCGCGATCGCGGCGAGATGCTGGAGGGCCCACGCAACGTATACGTCCCGCTGGTAATCGCGGGCCAGGGTGAGCGCTTCGCGTGCCCGCGTCGCGGCTTCATCGTATCGAGCCAGCGCAATAAGATATCCCGACATGTTGGTAAGCAGAAGGACATCGAACGAGTTCATCTCATTGCATCGGCGAACCAGGGCGAGCGCATCGACCGAGTGTTGAAGGGCCGGCTCCGGATTGCCCGTGAGAAACTCGCACATACCTAGGTCGGCCATCGCCACGGCCCTGGCGCGCTCAGTGCCCATCGCTTCATAGATGTGTAGCGCCTCCGTAACGCAGCCGCGAGCTGAGACGATGTCGCCGTCTAGCGCGCTGAAGTATCCGCAGCAGCGCAATATGTAAGCGGCAAGACGACGATTGCCCAATCTGCGGGCCGCCTGAAGCGCTTCCTCTTGCATCAGCTTAGCTTCGGTAAATCGCCCAAGCGATGCCAACGCATAGCCCGCGAGACTCTGAGCGCGTGCGACTCCCAGCGGGTCGCTGAGGTTTCGGTAGAGATCGATAGCGCTTTGCGCACTCATAAGCTGCGCCTGATAGTCACGAAGATGCCAGGCAACGGTCGCCCCCGCCAAGCTGAGACTCGCGAGCACCTCCGTCGGCGTCTGCTCGTCGATCATTTGGCGCGCAGCTTCCAGCCAGCGCCGCCCTTCGAGCGGCGCAAAATATTCCCAGAGCGCGCGAAGTGCACCGGCGAGCCGTTGTCCTAAGATAACATCGCCGCGCTCGGTCAGTGCCCAACGCATCGCCGCCCGCCAGTTGTCGACTTCGTTTCGCCCTAGCTCGAGCCATACGCCGTCAGGCTCGGCATCGTATGCGCGGTCAAGCCGCTCCGCAAGGTCCAAACATGCGACCGCATGACGGCGGCTCACGATTTGCCGTTCGGTGCGCGTAGCGAGCTTCTCACCCGCATACTGCCGGAACGACTCTAGGAGCCGAAAGCGCGGCTCGCCTCCGTCGAGATTCGCCGTTACCATTGATTTGTCGACGAGAGATGAGTTGAGGTTAACGATATCGGCGGTCGCGAGTTCCTCGCCGGCACAGACCGCTTCCGCGCTGGCCAGCGTGCAGCCGCCGGCGAAGACCGAGAGGCGCTCGAAAAGGCGCTGTTCCGACGGCGAAAGCGCTTCGTAGCTCCAATCGATCGTCGCGCGCATTGTCTGCTGCCGGGGCAGAGCCGTGCGCTCGCCGCCGGCGAGAACTCGAAAGCGATCTTCGAGCTTCGCAGCGAGCGCCGTAATCGAGAGTGAGTTCACTCGAGCGGCGGCCAGTTCGATCGCCAGCGGAATGCCGTCTAAGCGCCGGCAGAGCTCGGCCACGGTCGGCGCGTTCTCGTCGGTAAGCGCGAAGTGATGGTCGATAGCCCGCGCACGATCGGCAAAGAGTACGATCGCTCCATACGCCGCGGCATCGGCTGCGGGCAGCTGAGCAACTGCCTCGCGCGATGGGAAACCAAGTGGAGGTAGCCGGTAGGTGCGTTCGCCCGCCGACCGCAGCGGTTCGCGGCTGGTCGCAAGGATCCGAAGCTGCGGGCAGCCCGTCAGCAGCACGTGGGCAACCGTCGCAACCTGTGAGATGACATGCTCGCAGTTGTCAAGAATCAGCAGCGGCGACTTGTTTCTGAGATAAGAGAGCAGCGTCCCGAGCAGTGGGCGGTTGGGCACTTCCTGCACGCCCAAAGTTGAAGCGATCGCAGCGGCAACGAAAGACGGATCGCGTATCGGCGCTAGCTCGATGAATGAAACCGCATGGTCAGCGGTGTCATTCAGCCGGGTGGCGACGTGCAGCGCGGTCTGCGTCTTGCCAACGCCGCCGCTTCCCGTGAGCGTAACCAGCCGATGCTCGCGTACGAGCGTCGCAATCTCTTCCAGTTCCCGTTCGCGCCCGACGAAGCTGGCCAGTGAGAGCGGCAGGCTTGAGGTCACTCCGTCGACCCAAGGGCCGACAGTTACCGAAGCCCTGTTGCCGTCGCGCAACAGCACCCAACGCGCAGCAGCCACCTCGAGCTCCCGGCATTGCTCGTTGCTGAGCGCCAGCGCACCAGCCAACAGCGCGAGCGTTCCGCGCTGCGGCGTGCGGCGATATCCACGCTCCAGCGCTCTAATTCCGTGCGCGCTCATCCCTGCACGTTCGGCGAGCGCCTCTTGCGAGAGTCCTACCGCTAGACGGAAGCCGTGCAGCAGCGTCCCGAAATCCGACGGGCCCGCAGCTCGCCCCTCGTTTTCCACGATATTAGCGAAGTTCGCGCCACGCTCGCGGTCACCCCCGCAGGCCGAGCGCAGGCAAGTTGTGCGGGTGGTTGTGCCTTTCAGCGGTCTCGCCGCGCTGTCATGATGGCGTTACGAGGCAGTCGGCGCTGCGCGGTTGCGAACACGAAGATTGCCATATTTAAAAAGGAGTAGTTTGGAGTGAACATCTCAAATTCGGTCTCGTACGCGTTGAGCATATCGGCGGCCGCGGCCGTACTCGCCGGTTGTGGCAACGGCGGGCCAGCGTCGAGCTTCGCGCCTTCAAGTACGGCGCAACAGAGCGTGACCCAAGCCAGGCCTGACGCGCGAGCTCAAGGGGGCCTTAATCAGTACTATCTCGTCGATCTCGGCGTAATTGGCGGAAAATACTCCGGTGCCCGCGGCATCAACGATCGGGGCTGGATTACCGGTTTCTCCACACTCAGGGGGAACAAGAGTATTCACGCCGCTTTATGGCGAGCCGGGCAGCTCACCGACCTCGGCACGCTCGGCGGCCCGAACAGTGTCGTTGGCTACCCCGTTAAGAACACTCGAGGCGAAGTTGCCGGGCTTTCTCAAGTCGCCCAAACCGACCCGTATCTGGAAAACTTTTGTCTGACGCCCAGTATATTTGACCAGACCCGTCTCTGCCAGGGGTTTCGCTGGCAGAACGGCGTGATGACGGCGCTTCCAACGCTGGGCGGAAACAACAGCTTTGCCACCAGCGTGAACAACCGCGGCCAGATAGTCGGGGGGGCCGAAACCAATACCGAGGACAACCAATGCAAAAAACCCCAACACTTCGATTACTACGGCGTGATCTGGCAGCCGAAAGGCACGACGCTCGTCCTTCCTCCTTACGCCCGCGACACGATTTCCTTTGCGACCGCAGTCGACGATAATGGCGATGTTGTCGGATACTCGGGCCGTTGCGGACCCCTCAACGACGCATTAACGGCGCGGCACGCATTGCTCTGGCAGAGCGGCTCGACGATCGACCTCGGCAATCTCGGAGGCACCGCAAACAACGTCCCATTTGCGATCAACAACCGAGGGCAGATCGTGGGTTATGCGTACACCGCGGGGAACGCGACTTCGCATGCTTTCCTCTGGCAGAACGGCGTGATGAGCGACCTCGGCACGCTGCCCGGCGATGTTTTTAGCGCAGCCAACGGGATAAACGACAAAGGCCAAATCGTCGGCGTATCGTGCCCTGCGAGCGGAAGCTGCCGCGGGTTCATTTGGCAAAACGGCTCGATGACCGATCTGAACTTGCTCGTTCCGCCGAAGTCACTCTATGTGTTTTACGGCAACGACATCAACGATAGCGGGCAGATCGCAGCCCTCGCCAACAGCGCCACGAAGCCGCAACGAGCAGTCGTGTTGATTCCGGGCAACAAGTCCGACGTGATCCCCGGTTCGGCTGCGCGCCCGGTCACTCTGCCTGAAAGCCTGCGGATACAACTCCGGCAACTCCAGGGTATCGCTCGCCCATTCGCGAGCCTGTAAACCCGACTGAAATGCGGGCCCGCTCCGGCGGGCCCGTTGCGCCGGCGCTCATCTGTTGGGGCCGACGTCACAGGTTGTGCGAGTGGTTGTGTCTTGTACGGGTCCCAGCGCGGTGCCATGATTGCGTTGCGACGAGGCTCCTGCCTTTGCCGCACTTGGAAAGGAGCCTTTATGCTGCGAAGGTTGAAACTATTTGCGCCGGTCGTTGCCGCGCTCGCATTCGAGGGCTGCAATGCCGGCGGCTCCGTTACCCAGCCGGGGGCGATCGGCCAATTGACCGCGTCGCACCCAACCCCACTGTGGCAGTCGCAGCACCTCGCGCGACGAGCCTGTCCGGAAGCGCCTCCCGGCGAGGTGCAGTGCGAGGCTCTGATCATAAACGAGAGCCCTCAAAGCAAAGTGTTTGGCTGGGGCGCCGGCGATATTGAGGCGGCCTACAACCTCCCTTCGTCGACCAAAGGCGTTGGACAGATCGTCGCGGTCGTCGACGGCTACGACAACCCGAACGTCGCCTCGGACCTCGCTGTGTACCGCCGGCATTACGGTCTGCCGAAAGCGAAGTTTTACAAGTACAATCAGAATGGGCAACAGGGCGACTATCCCAAGAGTTGTACGGGACAGGACGGGTGGTGCGTCGAGATCGATCTCGACGTCGAGATGGTTTCAGCTGCATGTCCGAACTGCACGATCTATCTGATCGAGACGAACAACAACGGCGCCGGCTCGACCGAAAAAGCCGAGAGGGAAGCCGTGAAGCTGGGTGCACATATCATCAGCAACAGCTTTGCCTGCTATGGTTTTACGGGCTGCAACCAAAGCAAAGCATTCGAAACTCCGGGCGTAACCTACGTTGCAGCCGCCGGCGACGAAGGCTACGGCATCGCGTCGCCGATGGCGCTTGCGACAGTCGTTTCAGTCGGCGGAACGGTGCTGTCAAAAAGCGGTTCGATTTACAGTGAAGTCGTCTGGCCCGATACGGGTGGCGGCTGCGCGACCGAAGTGGCCAAACCGTCGTGGCAACACGACCCCGGCTGTTCGGGACGCACGGCCAACGACGTGGCTGCGGTTGCGTGGGACGTCGCCGAGTACGATACATATGGGCAATCGGGCTGGATAGTCATTGGCGGTACGAGCGTTGCGACGCCGATTGTCGCCTCTGCGTTTGCGCTTGCCGGCAACGCCACCAAGCAGGACGGTGGCAAGATTTTTTGGACGCTAAAGGAGAAGAAGCTCCAACGGGTTCTGCACGTCATCAATACCGGAACCGACGCCTGCCCTCACGGTCTCGAAGGCAGCTATCTTTGCACTGCCGGAACCGATGAGGTTGGCACCTACTCCGGCCCAACCGGGTGGGGCACCCCGAACGGCATCGGCGCGTTCCGACCGTAAAAGCTAAGAACGAAAGGAAACTTGGCACCATGCGCTTATCGTTAACGACCGCGAATCGCGCGTCGGTGATTCTCATGGCCGCACTGCTTGGGGGATGCGCAAACAATTCTCACGACTCGCCGACACTGCCCCTTACGTCGTCAGCCGCCAACGTATCGATCGCCCATCATCGTCGTGATCCCGACGTCGCCGTTCAATTCGCCTACGTCGCGAACTTTGGCTCTAACAATGTTTCCGCGTACAGCATCGATGCGACCAGTGGCGCGTTGACACCGGTGGCAGGATCTCCGTTTAAGGCGGGAGGCGAGGCCTACGGAATTACCATCGATCCTATGGGCACGTTCGCCTATGTTGCCAACTTTAGCTCGAACAACGTTTCCGCCTATACCGTTAATGCCACCACGGGGGCGCTGAAAAAGGTGGAAGGCTCGCCGTTTGCTGCCGGCATCGAGGCTACAGCAGTTGCGGTCGAACCTACGGGCAAGTTCGCCTATGTTGCCAATTATGGTTCAAAGAATATTTCCGCCTATTCCATCGATGCCAACAGCGGCGCGCTGACGCCGTTGAACGGATCACCTTTTGGTGCGGGCCTCCAACCGTACACAATCGCCATCGATCCGACCGGCAAGTTCGCATACGCCCCCAATGCCGGCTCCAACAACATTTCCGCGTATACCATCGACGCGGCCAGCGGTACATTGACACCGGTGAAGGGCTCACCGTTTAAGGCGGGCACGGCTCCGGTTAGCCTGACGATGGATCCCGCGGGGAAGTTTGCCTACGTCTCCAACTTCTGGTCTGACAATATATATGGCTACGCTATCGACCCAAGCAGTGGCGCGCTGAAGCCGCTTCCGGGTTCGCCGTTTCCCAGTTCTGGTCCTCAGGATGTAGTAGTTACTCCAACGAGCAGGTTCGTCTACGTTACCAACAACAGCAACGCCGGCCCGACTATTCCCGCCTACTCTATCGACCCGACCAGAGGCACCCTGACGCCGGTACCGGGATCTCCGTTTTCTGATGATGGCTCTGGCGCTTTGAGTGGAGCAGTCGATGCTAGCAGCAAGTTCGCTTATATCACAAACGATGGTTCAGGCAGCGTTTCCGCTTACACCATTTCGGCCGACGGCGCGCTGCGCAAGGTAAAAGGGTCGCCGTTTGCCGCAGGCACCTCTCCCGCCGGCATATCCGTTTGTCGCGTCACGGCCGGCAAATGCATCCCGCCGCCATTATAACCAATGGTTTGAAAGCAACGCACTTTGCGCGCTTGCAAAGGAGCATTCTTATGAAGGCAATTTCACCTGCGCACTACGCCGTAATCGTTTGCGCAGCCATTTATTACGCTCGGGGGCTGCGGCGGGTCAGCGCAGTTCCCGAATCCTACTGCGTCAAGCGGCGCTCGGTAGCGCGCGCCGCATGGACCGGGCCGAATCACCAAACTACACCGCGCCAGAGCATGTAGGTGCCGATTCTCAAGCTCTGAGACAATTAAGGGGAGCGCCACGGTCGCTTGCGGCCCTCCCCCTCCCGGCCGCGGCGATTTTGCCGTGGAGGGAGGGACGGCGACAGGACCATATCCCGGAACCTTCAGGGCTAAGGGGATCTTTACTAACAAAGGCGGCGTCGGCGGCTCATGGTATTTCGATGAGTCGTTCACGATAAAGTCAGGATCGTTTCGTATTTCCGGGACGATTTCAGGTAGCGGCAAAAAAGGCGTCGCAAGTTGTCCCACGTTCGGCGTTCACGTCTTGAACTACGCGACGACAAGTGGCCACAAGGGAAAGGCACAGATTACAATCATTCAGCCGAGCGGTTTCAACGAAACTCCGCTTAGGCTATAACGAAAGGGGCATTAACATGAAGATTCGTTGTCGTTCGGCACACTATACTTTGTACGTTTGTGCGACCGCTGCTATGCTTGGAGGCTGCAGTGGGTCCCCAGAGTTCCCGAACCCCATCGCGCAGGCCCCTCTTGTTAACGCCCGCACCATGGATCACGCCGCGTCGCTAAGTTACGCTGGCTCTGAGCGCGTAGGCTCCGATTCTTCCACTACAGAAGTCCTCAGGGCGAAGAATGTAAGTTTTGGCCAAGAGAAGGGGTGCGGACCTTCGGGCCCGGGTGGCACCTTTAACGTGAGACCTGGGAAAAGGACGGCAAGGGGGCCGTATCCGGGAACATTTACGGCACACGGCTACTTTGGTGTAGACCCGCGTCACGTGCGGAGTTGGTTCTTCTCCGAGTCGTTCGCGATAAGATCAGGGACATCTACGATAACGGGAACTATTTCAGGTGCTGGACACCGGGGCCGCCCCTTTGGATGCCACACATTTGGTCCCGCTCGCTTGCAATACATGAGCAACCAGGGGTCCGGAGCTGCGTTGATCGAGATCATTCAGAAGGGTGAATTCCGCGAGATGCTCGCCGGGTTATAGCCAAAAGGTTTGTATGAAGCAATCTGTAGTCGAGGACATTTGTATGAAGCATGTCTCGCGTCCGCATTGCGTTTTAAGCTTTTGCGCTGCCACTGCTATGCTAGAGGGCTGCGGCGCATCGCTCCCGCTTCCAAACCTCGGCGCGCAGATGCCTCTCGGCAATGCGCTCATTACCAAAGCACGTGGTGTCGCCAAAGTTCGCGACGCTCGAGCACATTGGCTCTGATTCTTCCAGCCTTGAACGCCTCATCGGAATGGTTCGAGCTACGCGTTGCAAAATGTTCGGTGGAATTTCATCGTGCAGCTTTGCGGCTTACGGCAAGCGTATCCAAAAGGGGCCGTATCCCGCCACCGGGCCGGCGGTGGCGGCGGCTACTACGGTGGCGGCGGCGGCGCTGACGGCGGCGCAAGTGGCGGCGGCTCGGGTTACGCGGAGCCATCTGCGACCAACGTCTCCTCGCAAAACGGTGTGAACGCCCTTAACGGATCGGTCCCGATCTGCTGCGGATACAGCAATGGGATGTGCGGGACACGCTAAGGCCAATAGTCTGTTAATGAAACAGAACGCGCACTGGAACAACGGCTTCGCGATTCGCTAGGCCGTTGTTCTTTCTGGTTTTGTTTCGCGCTCTAGCGTGTAACCACTGGCGCGACTATATTTCGGACGCTTCCGCGACGGCCTGATCTTCCGTCATCGCTGCGCCCTCGGACATGAGGTTCGCGACCAGCTCGGCGCCCATTGCGTCGCGCAGCACGGCGAGGACCCGATCGTATTCTTGTTTTCCTAGAATCTCGCGTGCAAACCCCATCGCTGCGATGTGGGCGTCGGCGAAGCCCAAGATTCGCGCAGCTCGAGCGTAAGCTTTGGGCGTACCTTCTGCGCCGACTTGCGGCCTCAGCGCTGCCACGTATCCGAGATGCTGTAGCGCATACATGGCGAAAGCGTCATGGCCGCGTTCACGCGCCACGGCGAGCGCCTCGCGTGCGCGTTCTTGGGCCTCGTCGTACCGAGCCGATGAGACGAGAAATAGCGATGCGTTATTCGTAAGTATCAAGCGGACGATTCGCGTGTCGTTCAGCGTGCGCAGAATAGCAAGCGCGTTCGTTGAATGGTGAACTGCTAGTTCTCCGTTGCCCGTCTGATATTCGACCTCAGCAAGATCATCTTCCACCATTGCAACCATGAGTTTGTTGCCAATCGCCTCACATATCACCAGCACCTCGCCAAGGTAACCGCGAGCCGCGATGAGATCACCAGCCCTCGCGCTGGCATATCCAAGGCAGCGCAATGTGAAAAGGATCAGCCGACGATCCTCAAGTCGGCGAGCGACCGCAAGCACTTCTTCGAGCAGCGGCTTTACCTCTGCACCGCGTCCAAGAGCCGTGAGCGCATAACCCGCGATGCTCTGCGCGCGGGCAGCTCCGAGCAAGTCCCCGACGGCGCGGTAGGACGCGATAGCGCTCTCGGCATTCGAAAGCATTGTTTTGGGTTCGCTAAAATCCGTAGCGTTCATCGCCTCGCTCAGACTAAGCCCGGCAAGAACGCTCGTCGGGGTTCGCTCGTCAACCAACTCGCGCGCCGATCCGAGCCAGCGCCGCGCTTCAATGCTCGCGAAACTTCGCCAAACCACACTGAACTCCCCGAGTAGTCGTTGCCCCAATACGATGTCGCCGCGGTCAGCAAGCGCCCATCGCAATGCAGTCCGCCAGTTGCCGAGCTCCTCGCTAGCAATCACGCGCCAGACTCCTTCAGACTCGCTCTGGTCCATGCGTTCGAGCCGCTCGGCGAGTTGAAAGTATGCGTGCGCGTGGCGGTGCGCCACGACCTGTTCTTCACCACGGCTAGCGAGCTTTTCGTGCGCGTACTGCCGAAACGACTCCAAGGGTCGATAGCGCGGCTCGATCACGTCGAAGTCGGCGATGACCATCGACTTATCGACGAGCGATGCGATGAGATTAACGACATCGGCCGTCGCGACGACGTCGCCGGCGCAGACCGCTTCTGCGCTGGCGAGGGTACAGCCGCCGGCAAAGACGGAAAGGCGCTCGAAGACGCGCTGCTCCGGCGCAGAGAGCAGATTGTAACTCCAATCGATCGTCGCGCGCATCGTCTGCTGTCGGGGCAACGCCGTGCGCTCGCCGCCGGCGAGAATCCGAAAGTGATCCTCGAGCCTCTCCACGAGCGCCGTAATCGAGAGCGCGTTCATTCGAGCGGCGGCCAGTTCAATCGCCAGCGGAATGCCGTCCAGGCGCCGACAGAGCTCGGCCACCGCAGGCGCATTTTCGTCAGTGAGCGAGAACCGATGGTCGACAGCGCGAGCGCGATCGCGGAAGACTACGACGGCTCCATACGCCGTGGCATCCGTTGCGCGCAGCCGAGCAGCTGCCTCGCACGATGGCGTACTCAACGACGGTAGCCGGTAGGTACGTTCGCCCGCGGCGCGCAGCGGTTCGCGGCTGGTCGCAAGGATTCGAAGCTGCGGGCAGCCCGCTAGCAAAGTGTCGGCAACCGTCGCAGCCTCCTCAATGACATGCTCGCAGTTGTCGAGAATGAGCAGCCGCGACTTGTTCCTGAGATAAGCTAGTAGCGTCCCAAGCAGTGGGCGGTTAGGCACTTCTTGCACGCCCAAAGT
Organism: Candidatus Cybelea sp.; assembly: GCA_049695635.1. Lineage (GTDB taxonomy): Bacteria > Vulcanimicrobiota > Vulcanimicrobiia > Vulcanimicrobiales > Vulcanimicrobiaceae > Cybelea. The sequence continues at coordinate 11,777 of JBAVSO010000146.1, forward strand.
CGAAGCGATCGCTGCGGTAAGAAAAGACGGATCGCGTACCGGCGCTAGCGCGATGAATGAAGCCGCGTGGTTAGCGGTGTTATTCAGCCCGGTGGCGACGTGCAGCGCCATCTGCGTCTTGCCAACGCCGCCGCTTCCGGTGAGCGTAACCAACCGATGCTCGTGCACGAGCGTTGCGATCTCTTCCAGCTCACGTTCGCGCCCAATGAAGCTGGCCAGTGAGAGCGGCAGGCTTGAGGTAACTCCGTCGACCCAAGGACCGAAAGTTACCGAGGCTCTGCCGCCATCACGCAGCAGCACCCAACGCGCGGCAGCCACCTCGAGCTCCTGGCATTGCTCGTCGCTGAGGGCCAGCGCGCCAGCCAAGAGCGCGAGCGTTCCGCGCTGCGGCGTGCGGCGATATCCGCGTTCCAACGCTCTGATTCCATGCGCGCTCATCCCGGCGCGTTCGGCGAGGGCCTCTTGCGAGAGCCCCGCGGTGAGCCGGAAGCTGCGCAGAAGCGTCCCGAAATCCGGCGGGCCTGCAGCTCGACCCTCGCTTTCCACGATGTTCGCCAAAGTTCGGGCCAAGCTCAGCGGCACCCGCAGAGGCCGAGCGCCGCCAAGTTGTGCGGGTGGTTGTGTCTGTTTGCGGTTTCGGTGCGCTGTCATGATTGAGTTGCGACGAGGCAATCGCCTTGGCGCGCTTGCGAAGGAGCTTTTATGCTGCGAAGCTTGAAATTGTTCGCACCGTTCACTGCCGCGCTTGCGATCGCGGGCTGCAATGCCGGCGGCTCCGCCAGTGTGCTGGCGGCGATCGGTCAATCCGCTGCGCAAGGGCAGCCGATTCCACAGTGGCAGGCGCTAAGTCTCGCGCATCGCGCCTGTCCGGTTGCGGGTCCCGGCGAGGCACAGTGTGAGGCTCTGATCATAAACAAGAGCCCTCAAGGCAAAGAGCCGGGATGGGGGCCAAGCGATATTGAGGCAGCGTACGGCCTTCCCTCGTCGAGCAAAGGTTCGGGAGAGATCGTCGCGGTCGTTGACTACAACGACAACCCCAACGTCGCCTCAGACCTCGCAGTGTACCGCCGGCATTACGGTCTGCCGAAGGCAAAGTTCTACAAGTTCAACCAGGACGGACAACAGGGCCACTACCCTAAAGGCCAGGTAGAAGATGGCCAAGAGATCGACCTCGACGTCGATATGGTTTCGGCCGCTTGTCCGAACTGTACGATCTATCTCATCGAATCCAACAACAACAGCGCGCACTCGCTTGAAAAAGCTGAAGCGGAAGCCGTCGCGTTAGGCGCACACATCGTCAGCAACAGCTTCATATGTTATCACTCCGAGAATTGTGGCGATCCCAACTTTTCAAGCTACTTCGACACCCCGGGTGTAACGTATCTTGGCGCGGCGGGCGACATAGCTTACGGCGTGGGAGTGCCGAGCGCCCTCGCAAGCGTCGTCTCGGTCGGCGGCACCCTCCTCTCGAAGAGCGGTTCGATCTACAGCGAGATCGTTTGGCAAGATACCGGCGGCGGCTGCGCTGCACAAATTACCAAGCCGTCGTGGCAGCACGATCCCGGCTGCTCGGGGCGCACGGCCAACGACATCTCGGCCGTCTCTTGGGATGTCGCCACCTACGACACGTACGGCAGTGGCGGCTGGAATACCAACGGCGGCACAAGCAGTGCCACGCCGATCATTGCCGGCGCGTTTGCCCTTGCCGGCAACGCCGACAAACAAAACGGCGGCGAAACCCTCTGGACGCTAAGGGAAGCGAAGCGTCAGCGGGATCTGCACGTCATCAGCAGCGGCAACGACGGTTGTCCTCACGATCTCAGAGGCAGCTATCTGTGCACGGCCGGAACCGACGAGTTTGGAACTTACTCGGGCCCAGACGGCTGGGGAACTCCCAACGGCACCGGCGGGCTCTGAACCTACGCTACGAGTGAAAGGAAACTCGGCACCATGCGCCTATTAATAGCCACCGCAAATCGCGTCTCGGTCGTTCTCATGGCGGTGCTGCTCGCGAGCTGCTCCAACACATCGCCGGGCTCGCAGGTCCTGCCGCTCGGTTCGCCTGGTGCCGGGTCGGCAGCGCATCGTTCCGGCGGCAGCGCCGACGTCGCCGTGCAGTACGCGTATGTGGCAAATTTTGTTTCCGGCAACGTCTCCGCTTTTGCGATCGCGGCCGGCGGCGCGTTGACGCCGGTTGCGGGCTCGCCGTTTAAGGCGGGCAAGTATCCCTATGGCCTGGCGATTGACCCTGCGGGCAGGTTCGTCTATGTGACTAACTTTGGCTCCAGCACTGTCTCGGCCTATGCCATCGACGCCGCCAGCGGCGCGCTGAAAAAGGTGCGCGGATCCCCGTTTGTGACGGGTTCGGGTCCCATCGGCCTTGCCGTCGACCCGACGGGCAAGTTCGCCTATGTGGACAACGGTAATTCCAACGCAGTTTCCGCCTATACGATCGACGCGCACACCGGCGCGCTGACGCCGGTTGCGGGGTCACCGTTTCGTACGGGCCGCAACCCCTACGGAGTGACGGTCGACCGCGAGGGCAAGTTCGTTTACGTTCCATGCGAACTCTCCGGTTCAGTCGCGGCCTTTGCCATCAACGCGACGACCGGCGCGCTGACGGCGGTGAAGGGGTCGCCGTTTGCCGCGGGCCTTGGACCGGAAAGCCTAACGCTGGTTCCCAGCGGAAAGTTCGCGTACGTCGCAAGTTGGGAGTCCCAAAATATTTATGGCTTCGCGGTTGATGCGATCAGCGGGGCGCTGAAGCCGTTAGCGGGATCGCCGTTTGAGGACCCGGCTTCCGGCCCTGCACAAATCGTAGTTACTCCCACGGGTAGATACGCCTACGTGACTAACTCCGCGGTGTGCGGCGGTTGCGGGGGCGGCCGCCACATCGGGGGGTATTCGATTGACTCGACACGAGGTACGTTGGCCCCGCTGCCGGGTTCGCCGTTTAAGGACGTGGGCATCAGTCCCCTGGGCGGAGCGATCGCACCCGGCGGCAAGTTCGTCTACATCGCAAACATCGACACGAACAACATTTCCGTTTATGCGGTCGCGGGCAGCGGCGCGCTCAAGAAGGTGAAGGGGTCGCCATTTGCGGCCGGCACAGGGCCGGCCGGCATCTCCGTGTGCGCCGTCTCGGGCAGCAAATGCATTCCGACCGGATTCTAACTAACGCCATTTGAAGCCGCGAATTTACGTGCTTGCAAAGGAGCATTCGCATGAAGACAAGTTTCTCTAGATATTACGCTCTAAGCGTTTGCGCTGTGGCCGCGATCCTTACTGGCTGCGGCGGGTCGGCGCAGTTGCCAAATCCTCCCGCGCAGACACCCCTCGGCATCGAGAGTACCGTCGATCGACCTTCCTCAAGCGGCACGACGAAGAACGATGAGCGAACTCGCTATACGAAAACGATCCTCTATAGCTTTCGGAGCGGAAACGACGGAATAGGTCCGTCCGGGCGTCTGCTCGACCAGGGCGGCACGTTCTACGGCGAGACCGCCGCCGGCGGAGGCTCGAGCGGATGCTACAATCCGGGTCCCGGGTGCGGTACCATCTTCAAGTTGACGCCTTCCGGAAAGAAGTATGCGGAAACGATTCTTTATCGCTTCCAGGGCCCAAACGGAAACGACGGTGCAGTTCCGTCCGGCGGCGTCATCTACAAGAATGGCGCGCTCTTTGGAACGACCACTTTTGGCGGTAACTACAGCCTCTATGCGTGCTATTACATCGGTTGCGGCACGGTTTTTAAACGTCCGCTTTCTGGCGGCGGCTCCGAGCAGACGCTCTTTGCTTTCTCCGGCACCAACGGCGCCGTTGTGTCGAGGGGCGTCATCGATAAGGGCGGCACGCTCTTCGGAACGACCAACTATGAAGGTGAGTACGGTTACGGAACGGTTTTCGACCTAACGCCTTCCGGAAGAGACTATACCGAGAACACCCTGCACGAATTCGCCGACGGTAACGACGGAGGGCTGCCGCCCTCCGGTGTCATCGATGTGGCTGGGTCGCTGTACGGCGTGACCGGTGTGGGCGGCGCGCACAATTACGGCACGGTGTACAGGCTGACGCCTTCCGGCAGCGGCTACACTGAGACCATCCTCTATAGCTTTACAGGCGGAAGCGACGGTAAGAATCCCGGCGCAGGCGTCATCGACGTCAACGGGTCTCTGTATGGCACGAGCGGAGGCGGCGGAGCGTACAACTACGGGACGGTGTTCAAGTTAACGCCTTCCGGTAGCGGCTATGCTGAGAGCACGCTTTACAGTTTCAAAGGGGGAAGGGATGCCGAAGGCACTTACTCGACACTAACTGAACAGGCGGGCACGCTCTACGGCACGGGCGAGCATGGTGGACTCGACAACTACGGGACGGTGTTCAAGCTGACGCCGTCGGGTAGCGGCTACACCGAACGCGTAATCTACCGTTTCAAGGGCGGAACGGACGGCGCGGAACCATATTGGGGTGTCGTGGCCGACAAGAACGGCACGCTTTACAGCACGACCGCTAGCGGTGGCCCTTTCGGCAACGGAACCGTCTTCGAGTTGACGCCGCACTAGCCGCTATGAACACAATCTCACGCGTTCCTTACGGTCTGAGCGTTTGCGTTGCCGCTGCGATGCTTGCGGGCTGCGGCGGCTCGGCCCAGCTGCCAAATCCTGCCACGCAAGCACCTCTCGGGCGTATCGGCTCCAATTCCTCCGGCAACGAAGTCCTCAAGGGCCGGGTGCATACCCATTGCAAATACCACGCCGGTCTATTCACATCGTGCGAGTTTCACACAAAAGGCCCCGGTAAGGCAACGGGGCCATATCCGGGAACCTTTACGGCGAGCGGAGGCTACGAGCAACAAGAATGGTATCCGTTCTACTCCTTCGGTGAGTCCTTCACCATAACTTCGGGGACGTCTCAAATTACCGGATCGATATTCTACTCCACATCCTCCGGTTACCAATACACGAGTTCAGTTGGGAATGGGACGGCGGACGTTAGCGTCGGCAGGCACATTGACGACGTGCTTAACGGACTGTAGCGTCGGAGTAGCGGGGCGCGGCCCTTAGCTACGGGCAGCCGCTCGGAATATGGTTGATGGCGGCTACGCGCGTCCCGACCCCCGGCGTAGTGTAGAGAAAGAGCGTCGCGGTCAGCTCGGGGCAGACCTCGATCATCCGCTCGTCGGCGACCCGTATCAGCGTGCGCACCGCCGCGGCCGGGTCGCCGGTCGTTGCGACCGCGTATGCGTCGGCGCTGAGATCGTAGGAGCGTAGCGCCGCATTGCGCACGGGCACCGCCGCGAGATAGACGAGCGCGAGAAGCGCGCCGACGATCGTGAGGCGCGAGAGCGGGTCGTCGTCACGACGGAACTGGATGCGATCGGCTATCACCACGGCAATCGCAGCAAAGACGATGATGATGCCGCCTTCAATCAGCGCGATCGAGAGCCGATCGCCATGCGCGATATGTCCGGCCAGATACGCGAGCCGGTACTTGATTTCGGGCGGCGTCAATCCGGCAAAACTCTCGACGCGCAGCTGAGTGCTGATATACGAATAGGCCACGCTCGCCGCGAGAATTCCGGCGATCGCGTACAGGTACCACTGATGCGTTAGCGAGACGAGCCACAGGATGATCGCCACGATCAGCCCGGCAACGATCATCGCGACGATGGTATGGAAAGCCCAATAGAGCGCCCAGACTCGTGTCAGTTCGTGAGTAAGATCCAAAGTTCGGTCGACGCGATAGAGATAGAACGACGGAACGATCGAGGCGAGGCGTGCGATTAGCGCGAGGGCCGCCCCGAAGAGAAAACGCACGCTCCATTCGCTGCCGAGCCGCCGGCGGAGCGCGTCGCGCATTCTAGCCGCCCCGCCGGAGCTCCAAAGATAGAAGAGCGCTACGACTTCGAAAAGCTGCGTCAGTACAAATCCGATGACGGTCCAATGGGCGCGTCGAAGCGCTCCGGCCTGCCGCGCGGGATCGACCAGTGCCGTCGCCGGCTCGGTCAACAGAGTCTGCGTCGTCAGAGCGTCCACGCGCAGATCGAGCGAATTCGGCCGCGCCGCGAGCGCCGAGGCGCCGAATCCAACGATAAGCAGGATCAGCGCCGCCAGGCTTATGCCATAACGCACTTCACATCGTACTTTTCGAAGGCGGGATCGCTGGTCACGATCGTAAGGCTTTCGAGTTGAGCCTGAGCGATAAGTATCCGATCGAAAGGGTCCGTGTGCTCCATCGGCAGCTCGGCGACGGCCAACGCATGCTCTTCCGTTATGGCCAACGACAGAATGCTCGATTCACGCGCCCTCCGAGGCACATAAAGGGCGGGATTGCTCGGCAGTTTCATCTTCCCAATTCGAACCTTGATCGCGATCTCCCATGCACTGGCAGCTGATAAGTAGAGCTCATTGTCGGAATCTCTTAGGCTGGCCCAAAGTTTCGAACTGATCTTCCTTTGGTTGAGAAACATCCGGAGAAAGACTTGCGTATCGAGCAGGAACTTCACTGGTAGAACTGCTTGAGGAGTTCAGGTGAAAGAGGTTTATCGAAGTCATCGGCCACGAAGCCCAGCCCCTCATCGTTAGCGAAGGAACGCTCTTTCGCAGCTTTCGCGGGCACGATACGTGCGACAGGCATCCCGCTGCGAGTTACAAGTATTTCCTCTCCGGCTTCCGCGCGCTTTATGAGCGCCGAGAAGTGTGCCTTCGCCTCTCCGACGCTTGCCCTTTTCATGGGACCAGGATAGGCTCTTGACCAAGCTTAGTCAAGTAGCTTGGTCATACAAGCCGAAGCGCGATTCTCTGCGCCGGCGCTGGCTATTTTTTCGGCAGCGGACGGGCTGGGTTACCGGCGACGCGTTCGCCGGGCGGGACGTCTTTGGTAACGACCGAGCCCGCGCCGGTCAGCGCTCCGTCTCCGACCGTTACCGGCGCGACGAGCGATGTATTCGAGCCGATCGCAACGTCGCGTCCAATGACGGTCTCGTGCTTCTGCGTCCCATCGTAGTTGCAAGTGATCGTGCCGGCGCCGACGTTGGTCCCTTCGCCGACCGTCGAGTCGCCGAGGTAGGAGAGGTGACTCACCTTGACGCCGCGCGCGAGTTTCGATTTCTTGACTTCGACGAAGTTCCCGACGTGGACTCGCTCGGCGACGATCGTCTCGTCGCGCAGATGCGCGAACGGACCGATGGAGACTTCGGTGCCGACCTCTGAGTTCACGACGACGCTCTCGCGAACGGTGACGCGCTCGCCCAGGATTGCGTGCGATAGCCGGCTATTGGGGCCGATCACGCACTGTCCGCCTAGCTTCGAAAGGCGAGCGATGGTCGTATTTGGATAGATGACCGTATCGCTGCCGATTTCGAGCTCGGGCTCGAGGTAGGTCGTATCCGGGTCAACGATCGTGACGCCGCCACGCATGTGCTGTGCGCAGAGACGCGCGTTCATTTCCTTACGAGCTTCCGCCAGCTCGACCCGATCGTTGATACCGAGCACGTGAAGATGGTCGGTCGCGACCACCGGGCGAACGCGCTTTCCGGTCTTGACGAAGTACTCCACCGTATCGGTGAGATAATACTCCGACTGTGCATTGTCGTCGCGCAGATGCGTCACCGACTCGCGTAGTGCGGCTTCATCGAATGCATAGATCCCGGCGTTCATCTCGTCTATTGCAAGTTCGTCGGGCGTTGCGTCGCGGACCTCGACGATGCGCTCGACGACCGGCCCGCGCCGAACGATGCGTCCGAAGCTCGAAGGCAGCGGCATCTTCACGGTAACGAGCGACATTACCGCGTCGTCCTGCCCTCTCGCATCGAGCGAGCCGATCATGCCGCGGAAGATCTCTTCCGTGACGAGCGGCATATCGCCGCAGGCGACGACGATCCGGCTGCGGGGTCGTGGCTCGAGCCGATCGAGCGCGACGCGTACGGCGTGACCAGTACCCAGCTGCTCGGCTTGCAGAACGCTCGCGACGCCGAAGCGGTCGATCTGCCCTTCGAGCTCGTCGTTGACCACCACGACGATCTCGTCAATGCCGGCGTCGCGAAGCGCGCGCACAACGTACCAGAGCATCGGCCGTCCGCAGATCTCGTGCAGCACCTTCGAGCGCGCGCTCTTCATGCGCGTCCCTTTTCCGGCGGCAAGCACAATAGCCCGGATCATGCGCCGGCCATTCCGCGGGTCATGAGCTCGATCGCGCTGCGCAAGCGTTCGCGAACGATGTCCCGGCCGAGCAACTCCATCGAGTCGTAGAGCGGAATCGACGTCGGGCTTCCGGTGATCGCAACGTAGAACGGGCGCGCGATCTCGCGCATTTTCTTTCCGAGCGAGTCGGCGATCCGCTCGAGCGCCGTTTGAATCGCGAAAGCATTCCAGGCGGGCAGCGCGTCGAGCTCCGCGAGTGCGAGGGAAAATGCTTGGCGCGTCTGATCGTCGTCGAGTTTTTTGCTTTGCAGGCTCTCGGCACGCAGCGCGACGCGCCCCGAGAACAGAAAGGCCAAGAGCGGCCCCAAGTCGCTCAGACGCTCGATGCGCGGCGCGGCGAGCTGCGCGATACGGGTCAGGCGCTGCGGCGAGGCCGCCCACTCACGCACGCGTTCGAGAAGCGACTCCGCGTCATGGCGCTCGCGAATGTAACGCGCATTGAGCCAATCGAGCTTCGCGACGTCGAAGACCGGTCCGCCGACCGGAACGTGCTCGACCTCGAAACGCTTCACGATCGCGGGCAGGTCTAACAGTTCGTCCTCGCCGTCGCGGGTCGCATTGGCCAGGAGAGCCAAGAAATTGATCAGGGCTTCGGGCAGGTAGCCCATCGCGCGGTAGAAGAGGATTCCGGTCGGATTCTTTCGTTTGCTGAGCTTACTTTTATCGGGGTTGCGCAGCAGCGGGAGGTGCATCAATTTGGGCGGCTCCCACCCGAAATACGAGTAGAGCAGGAGGTGCTTGGGTGCGCTCGAGACCCACTCCTCGCCGCGAAAAACGTGGGTAATCCGCATCAAGTGATCGTCAACGACGTTGGCCAGATGATAGGTCGGCAGTCCGTCCGATTTGACCAGCACTTGCATGTCCACGCTGCGATAATCGAACTCGATCGGCCCGCGGCGCAGGTCTTCGACGACGCAAGTTCCCTGATCGGGCACCACCATCCGAATGACGTACGGCTCGCCGGCCGCCTCGCGGCGGGCGACTTCATCGGGCGAGTAGCTGCGGCAGAGACCGTCGTAGCGCGACGGCTGTCCGGCGGCGCGCTGCGCGACGCGCATCTCTTCCAGCCGCTGCGGCGTGCAGAAGCATTTGAAGGCGTGACCGCTCGCGAGCAGCTTATCGGCGTACTCGCGATAAATTGCCGAACGCTCGCTCTGGCGATACGGTCCGTGCGGACCTCCGACGTCGGGCCCTTCGTCCCAATCGAGACCGCACCAGCGCAGCGTTTCGAGTATCGCGCGCTCGCTCTCGGCCGTGCTGCGCGCTTGATCGGTGTCCTCGACGCGCAGAATAAACTCGCCGCCATGCTTGCGCGCGAAGCAATAGTTGATCAGCGCAACATACGCGGTTCCTACGTGCGGGTCGCCGGTAGGCGACGGCGCGACGCGCGTTCGAACGCCGGACATGCTAGTGCCTTACCCGACCAGCGCTCGTCGCTTACCGCATTCGCGCTCGACGAAGTCGATGATCTCCTGCAGCGGCGCTCCCGGCGTGAAGATCTCGCGCACGCCGAGCGCTTTGAGACGCTTCGCATCCTCGGCGGGAATGGTGCCGCCGCCGAAAAAGACGATGTCGGCGGCGTCTTGGTGCGCGAGCTGCTCGACTACGAGCGGGAAGAGCGTCATGTGCGCGCCCGAAAGAATCGAGAGCCCGATGCCGTCGGCGTCTTCTTGAATCGCTGTTTGGACGATCTGCTCGGGCGTCTGGAATAGTCCGGTATAGATGACCTCCATGCCGGCGTCGCGCAAAGCCCTCGCGATGACCTTCGCTCCACGATCGTGACCGTCGAGCCCGGCCTTAGCGATGACGATGCGCAGCGGTCGGTCGTTCATGTTCCACTATTCCGGCGCGACGCCGGCTCAGGTGCAATGCCTCCTCGAGTTTGCGCACCACCTGCTTGAGGGTCCGTCGCATCCGGTAGAGCTCGATATCGGTTCGGCAACGCATGCCGTGTCTGTGACGCATTCTAGCGACCGGCCACTACAGCACCGCTCGTTCGATATAACGGCCGTAAACGGCCGCCATCGCTTCGACGATTTCGCCTTCGGTGCAGTAGGCGTTAACGCACTCGATGAGATGCGGCATCAGATTGTCTTTCGGATTGCGGCAGGCGTCTTGCAAGCGTTCGAGCGTGCGCACAACGGCGCGCTCGTCCCGATTCTCGCGCACTTTTTGAACCGCGCGCGCCTGCGCGCGCTCCATCTCCTCGGTGATCTTCAAGAGGTCGATGTTCTGGGTCTCGTCTTCGTGGACGAACGCGTTGACGCCGACGATGATGCGATCGCGCGTCTCGATCGAGCGTTGATAGCGATAGCTGGCCTCGGCGATCTCGCGCTGGAAGAAGCCGGCTTCGATCGCCTCGATCACACCGCCGTACTCGGCGATCTGAGCGAAGTACGACTCGGCCTGGCGTTCCATCTCGTCGGTGAGCGCTTCGACGAAGTACGAGCCGCCGAGTGGGTCGACAACGTTGGTCACGTTCGTTTCGTAGGCGAGGACCTGCTGCGTGCGCAACGCGATTTCTACGGATTTCTCGGTTGGAAGCGCCAAGACTTCGTCCATCGAGTTGGTGTGCAGCGATTGCGTGCCGCCGAGCACCGCAGCCATCGCCTCGTAGGCGACTCGCACGATGTTGTTTTCGGGCTGCTGTGCCGTAGCGCTGCAGCCGGCCGTCTGGGTGTGAAAGCGAAGCTGCCACGAGCGCGGGTTGCGCGCGCCGTACTTCTCGCGCATTCGGCGCGCGTAGATTCGCCGGGCGGCGCGAAACTTCGCGATCTCTTCGAAGAAGTCGAGGTGCGAGTTGAAGAAGAACGAAAGGCGCGGCGCGAACTCGTCGACGTCCATTCCGGCGGCCATGCAGGCCTCGACGTACGCGAAGCCGTCGGCGAGCGTGAAGGCGAGCTCCTGCGCGGCCGTCGAACCCGCTTCGCGGATGTGGTAGCCCGAAATGGAAATCGTGTTCCACTTCGGCATCTCGCGCGTGCAGAACTCGATCATGTCGACGATGATGCGCATGTGAGGGCGGGGCGGAAAGATCCACTCCTTCTGCGCGATGTACTCCTTGAGAATGTCGGCCTGAATCGTTCCGCCGAGCTTCGCGCGGGGAATCCCCTTCTTCTCGGCCGCCGCGACGTACTGAGCGAGCGCGACGCAGGCCGGCCCGTTGATCGTCATCGAGGTCGTTATGTCGGCCATGTCAATGCCGTCGAAGAGCACCTCCATGTCCGCGAGCGAGTCGATAGCGACACCGCACTTTCCGACCTCGCCGCGCGCCTGCGGTGCGTCGGAATCGTATCCCATCAGCGTCGGCATATCGAAGGCCACCGAAAGCCCGTGCTGTCCGTGCTCGAGCAGAAAGTGGTAGCGTTCGTTGGTCTGCGCGGCTGTGCCGAAACCGGCGAACTGACGCATCGTCCAGAGCCGGTCGCGATAGCCGTTGCGGTGAATACCGCGCGTATACGGATACTCGCCGGGCGACGGAAGGTCGAGACCGGGAATGTCTTGCGGCTCGTAAACGGTCTTGACGGGAACGTCGGAGATCGTCCGGTCGAGCGCCCCGGAACCCGGCCCTTTGCGAGCCCAGAGCCCAGCCGGACGCTCGATCATCTTGGGCCTGTCTTGAGCCTGTCGAAGGGCCATAGGGGCCGAGCTTTTCGACGCGCCGGCGGGAAACTCCCCAAGGCAGCTAGCAGCCCTACTGGCTCCCGAGTCCGAGCTTCGAGAGAATCTGTTCGGCCGCTTCGTATGGATCGAGGTCTTCGCGGGGTTGCGCTTTTAGCGCATCGTTGAGACGCTGCTCCAAGCGCCCCAGCGCGAGCTGTCGCACTTGGTGGGTGAACGCGTCGCGACGCCGCCGTTCGATCTCGCCGGTTTCATTAAGATAGGCGGCGTGGCGTTCGATCGCGCTCACCAGCTCGTCGATCCCCTTCCCCTCTAGCGCTTGCGTGGTCACGAGCTCCGGAATCCAACCCGGCCAATGTTGCATCTCCATCATCGATCGAATCTCGCGGCGGAGTAGGTCGGCCATCGGGTGGTCGGCTTTGTTGACGACGAAGATATCGGCGATCTCCATGATCCCGGCCTTGAGCACTTGAATCGAGTCGCCGCTCCCAGGCTGCAACGCGACGATCGTAGTCTGCGCGAGCTCCGCGATCGCAACCTCGCTCTGGCCGACGCCGACCGTTTCGATCAGCACCAGGTCGAAACCGAAGGCATCCATCAGCAGCACTGCGTCGGCGGTCGCCCCGGCGAGACCGCCGAGATGTCCGCGGCTCGCCATCGAACGAATGAAGACGGCCTCGTCGGTGAAGTGTTCGGCGAGACGGATCCGATCGCCGAGCAGCGCGCCGTGCGAGAAGGGCGAGCTGGGATCTACGGAAACGACACCAACACTCTGCCCGCGCGCGCGAGCGCTGCGGACGAGCCCGGAGGCAAGCGTCGATTTGCCGACGCCGGGCGGCCCAGTAAGCCCGACCGTCGTCGCGCGTCCGACTTTTGGATAGAGTGCGCGAATCAGGTCGCCGCCGCGTCCCGACTCCGCACGTGAGATCGCTCGCGCGAGCGCACGGGGAATGCGCGCCTCGAACTCGCGCAGAAGGTCCATGCCGATACCTGCGGCTCGCGGCAAGAGGTGACCTCCCTCGCGTCCAAGGGCAAATTCCCATCGTGCTTTCGCGCTGTGCAGGCGTCGCGCTCGCCTCGATCCTGGCGTTTAGTTGCGTGGTGCCCGCTGCGGGCGAAACGCTGGTCGTGCCGCTCACCGGCAAACGAGTGCGCGACATTCAGACCGCGCACCTCTTTCACACACTCTTCCACGACTTCTTTTATAAGGCAGATGGAACGACGTACGTGCAGTCCGGCGATAT
>JBAVSO010000147.1:0-8946 GCA_049695635.1 Candidatus Cybelea sp.
AGCAGATATAGGCCGCCGCCGCGCCGTCGCGAACCGCACGGGCCGCTGCTTGCAGCTTCGGCTTCATGCTCGAGCGACACGTTTCGCCTGCCGCGAAACGAAACGCATCTTCCGGCGTAAAGGCATCGATGCCCGACGAGGGATCGTTGGGATCGGCAAAGACCCGCGGCACGTTGGTAATCGCAACGAAAACGTCGGCTCGCAGTGCTGCGGCGAGCGCGGCGGCCGCCAAATCGGCGTTGACATTGTAGGCGTGATTGCCGCCACGCGCAACGGCGAGCGGTGCGACGACCGGCAAAAACCCGGCGTCGAGCAGCGCGCGAAGCGGCCGCACGTCGGTCGAGACGATTTGTCCTACGTATCCGAGATCTTGGCCCTGCAGTCCCACGGCGCGCTCGGCGATCAGCATGCCGCCGTCCTGACCGCTCAGCCCTACGGCCGGTATCCCAAGCGCAAGCGCGTCGCGTACGATGCGTTTATTGATGCTCGCGCAAAGCACGGCTTCGGTGACCCTTAGCGTCGCCGCGTCGGTCACGCGCAAGCCGTCAATTCGCGACGTCGAGATGCCAAGCCGGGCGAGAGCCGAGTCGATCTCTGGGCCGCCGCCGTGAACGAGCACTACCGCACTGCCGGCGCCGCGAAGCATCGCGAGCTCGGCCAGAACCGGGTCGGCCTCGCCGCCGCCGGCGCCGGGCATCGCGCCGCCGCCGTACTTCACAACGATGGTTCTTGCATATTCATGCATCATGTGCATAAATATACAGGAGATGTATGCCGTTGCGCCAGCCCCGGCTCGGCTTTCAGGCCTGGCCGGCCGCAGCTTCCTTAGGATAAGCGACCTCACCGCGGAGGAGCTCCTCGGTCTCCTGAGGCTCGCGGCCTTCCTTAAGAGCAGCGCGGCGCGCGAGCAGCGATCGCTGCTACGCGAGCGGACTGTCGCGCTGCTCTTCGAAAAGCCGAGCCTGCGAACGCGCGTTTCCTTTGAGGTCGCGGTGGCAAAGCTCGGGGGCGAGACCCTCTTCGCGCACGGGTCGGAGTTCGCGGTCGGTTCGCGCGAGTCGCCCGAGGATGCGGCCCGCGTACTCTCGCGCTACGTAGACGCGATCGTCGTCCGCACGCACGACCACGCGCCGCTCGAGCGCTTCGCGCGAGCCGCGAGCGTGCCGATTATCAATGGGCTCTCCGCCGGCGCGCATCCGTGTCAGGCGCTCGCCGACGTGCTTACGCTCGGCGACCATTTCGGCGACGTACGAGGCCTTCGTATCGCGTACTTAGGCGACGCGCGTAACAACGTCGCGGCCTCCTTAGCCGAAGCGACCGTCATGCTCGGCGGGACCGTTAACTTCGGATCTCCACCGACCCATCGGCCGACGGAAGCCTTCCTCGCCCATCTGATGCGGCTTGCCGGCACTTCCGGCGGCGGCGCAAGAGCGTTTGCGAACCCGGTGCGTGCGGTGCGCGGTGTCGACGCCGTCTATACCGACGTCTGGACATCAATGGGAGAGGAGCAGTACCGCGAGCGTAACGACGCGATGCTTCGGCCGTACGCCGTAACCGCCGAGCTGATGAGCTATGCTGCGCCGCACGCGATCTTTCTCCACTGCCTGCCGGCGCATCGCGCCGAAGAAGTGGAGGCCGCCGTCATTGATGGCCCACAGAGCGCGATTCTTATCCAAGCCGAGAACCGGATGCACGCGCAGAAAGCGCTGCTCGTCGCGCTGTTAACCGAATGCAGAGGATATCCGATATGAAAGAACGACGCCAGCGCGCAATCCTGACGCTCGTCGCTACGCGGCCGATACATTCGCAAGAGGAGCTCGTCGCGCATCTCCAGCGACAGGGCTTTGCGGTAACGCAAGCAACGGTCTCTCGCGACGTCAAAGAGCTTCGGCTCGCCAAGATTCCGATTGCGTCGCAGCAAGGCGAGATCTTCAAATACGTCGTGCCCAACGCGGCGCCGAACTATGCAAGCCGCCTTCACCGCGCGATGACCGAACTCGCCACGACGATTGCCGGGAGCGGAAACTTGATCGTCATCCACACTCCGCCGGGAAGCGCGATGATGGTGGCATCGGCGATTGACGAAGCGGCTTGGCCGGAGGTGCTTGGTACGATCGGCGGCGACGACACGATCTTGGTGGTCGTTCGCACGCCGGAGGAGGCAGCGTTCGTCAAGCAGCGCTTTGCCGATCTGAAAGCCCAAGCGGCTGCATGAGCAGAATCGTTCTCGCCTATTCCGGCGGCCTGGACACTTCGGTGCTCTTGAAGAAGCTGATTCTAGAAGGCCACGAGGTTATCGCGATGACGGTTGATCTCGGTGAAAGCGACGCCGTGACGGGGGCCGGCGCGGCTGCGGCCCTTGAAGCGGCGCGCGCCAAAGCCATCGCCCTCGGCAGCTACGACGCGATCGTGGTGGACGCGCGCGAACGATTTGCCGGCGAGTATGCATTTGCGGCGCTACGAGCCAACGCGCTCTACCAGGGCGCATATCCGCTCTCGGCCGCGCTCTCCCGTCCGCTCATCGGGGAGCTCCTGGTCGAGGTCGCGCACCAATATGGCGCGACCGTTGTTGCGCACGGCTGCACCGGCAAAGGCAACGACCAGGTGCGCATCGAGCTCGCGGTGCGCGCGCTCGACCCAGGCTTGACTTGCCGCGCGCCGCTGCGCGAATCACCCTTCACACGCCCCGACGCGATCGCCTTCGCGCGCGAACACGGCGTCCCGGTGACGCATACCGCGGAAAAGCCGTACTCGATCGATGCGAACCTTTGGGGTCGCTCGATCGAAGCCGGTGTTCTCGAGGACCCATGGAACTCGCCACCGGAGGACGCATTCGCGTGGACGGCCGGCGCGACGGAGCAGCCCGCAACGCCGCAAGAGATCGTCGTCGAGTTTCATTCTGGTGAACCCGCGCGCGGCGCGAACACGAGCGCCGGATTGGTGAGCGAGCTCAATACGGTCGGGGGAAAGCACGGCGTCGGGCGCATCGATCTGGTCGAGGATCGCGTTGTCGGTTTCAAGTCGCGTGAGGTCTACGAGTCTCCCGCGGCGACGATTCTCATTGCGGCGCACCGCGCGCTCGAACGGCTCGTGCTCACGCGCGACGAACTGCGATTCAAAGCATTGACCGATTGCCGTTATGCGGAGCTCGTCTACGACGGCTTATGGATGCAGCCGCTACGCGCGGCGCTCGATGCCTTTAACGAAACCTTCTCATCGCGAATGACCGGCGAAGTCCGCGTGCGCCTGCATCGCGGCACCAGCGTCGTCACCGGCACCCGCTCGCCCTTCGCGCTCTATCGCGAACAGGTTGCGACCTACGGCACGCGTGACGTCTTCGATCATCAAGCCGCGAGCGGACTGATCGCGCTGCACGCACTCCCGCTCGAAACCTACGCGCGTGTCACTGAGGCGGCAAGCGCGGCACTCGGCGCGACTTGAGCGCGCTGCAATGGGGCGGCCGCTTTACAGGCGTGTCCGATCGCACTCTGTTAGCCTTCGGATCCTCGCTTGAAGAGGATCTCGTTCTAGCGCCCTTCGACGTTGCGTGTTCGCTCGCGCACGTCGAAGCGCTCGAGGGCGGAGCGATCGTCACGCGCGTCGTGGCCCAATCCATGCGCGCCGCCCTGCGCAAAGTCGAAACTGAGATCGCCGGCGGTGAGTTTGCATCCTATGCGCGTGCTCTCGGCGTGGAGGACATCCACGGCGCGATCGACGCTCGCGTTCGCGAGCTGGCCGGCGCAGCCGGCGAATGGCTACATGCCGGACGCAGCCGCAACGATCAAGTTGCGACCACACTCTTGCTCTACGTCCGCGACCGCGCGCTTCGCGCCTCGGCGTTGACGCGCGACATCGCGTCCGCACTGGTCGCGCGCGCGAGCGTTGAGCTCGACGCTCAGACCGTTCTTGCCGCGTGCACGCACCGCCAGCCGGCACAACCGGTGCTGCTCGCCTTCGTGCTCGCAGCGTGGAGCGAGCCGTTCGTACTGGCGACGCGGCGCTTCGCTGCCGTAGATGTGCAAGCGCGCCGGTTCTGCCCGCTCGGCAGCGCCGCGCTCGCCGGTACGAGCCTGGCCCTCGACCGAGGGCGCGCGGCACGCGCGCTCGGTTTCGATGCACCGTCGCGCAACGCGCTGAACGCAATCGGAAACCGGGATGCGGCGCTCGATCTCGCTCACGCATGTGTCCGCGCCGTCATTGATGCGTCGCGTATCGCTGAAGAGCTGATCGCCTGGTCGGCGCCGGCATACGGTTACGTTCGGCTTGGCGACGCGGCGTCAACCGGCTCGAGCTTGATGCCGCAGAAACGCAACCCCGACCCGTTCGAGCTCGTGCGCGCGTACGCCGCGCGGCTGACCGGATCGTACGCCGGCGCGCTCGCCACGCTTTGCGGACTCGCGCCGTCGTACCAACGCGACCTGCAGGTGACGAAGGCTCAAACAATCGCGATTGCGCAGGATGCGCTCGCGGTGCTCGATGCTTTCGCACGCGCCTGGGAATCGGTCGCTTTCGTGCGTGAGCGCATGGAGGCCATGGCGCTGAGCGGCTATACGATCGCGACCGATCTCGCCGATCGGCTCGTAATCGAGGGAACGTCGCCGCGCGAGGCACATGCGCGCGTCGGCGCCGAGGTCGCTCGCGCGGAACGCGACGGCCACCCACTTGAGACAACTCTTAGTGCGCGTGATTCCGTTGCGGCAAAACGCACGATTGGCTCGACGGCGCCGGACGACGTGCGCGCGCAGATAGCGTCGCTCAAGCGCGAACTGCTGGCGCCGGAGTTCGCGCGATGACGCGCGTTCACGTCTGGGGCGCGAGCGGGTACGCGGCTGCCGAAGTCATTCGCTTGCTGCATTCGCATCCGTCGTTCGAGGTCGGCGTACTCGAAAGCAGCAGCCATGCCGGCGAGTCGGTCGCCGACCATTTCCCGCTCTTGCGCTCGGCGCCGTACCGGTTCGACGGGCCCGGCGGCGTTCTGGAGAGCGCAACCTTTGGCGACGTGGTCGTCACCGCCGGGACGGACGACGAGGTACGTGCCGTCGTGCCGGAGATCCTCGCGCGAGGACTTCGCGCGATCGATCTCTCATCGTCTTATCGCTTCGACGCCTCGGCAGTCTATGGGTTGACCGAGTGGCATCGTGAAGCTATCTGCGGTGCGCGGCTCGTTGCAAACCCAGGTTGCTACCCGACCGCCGCGTTGCTCGCGCTCTTGCCGCTCGCCGAGATCGGCGATCCGCGTCACATCGTCATTGACGCCAAGAGCGGCATCACCGGTGCCGGCCGTACGCCGCGCGTGACGTCGCTTTTTGCCGAGGTCAGCGGCGAGGTGCGCGCCTACGGTTTGAACGGCCATCGGCATTTACCGGAGATCGAGCGGCATCTTCGCGCCGCCGGCGTCGCAGCGGCGATCGCGTTCACGCCGCACGTCGTGCCGCTCGCACGCGGCATGCTGGTCGACGCCTACGCGATCTTCGACGCACCGGTCGATGCGGGCGAAGTCGAGGCGGCTTACGCTCGCGCCTACGGCGATGCTTCGTTCGTGCGTATGGTTGCCGGCGAGCGCGCTCCGAGCGTTGCGGCGGTCGCAGGAACCAACGATGCGGAACTGCGTGTTGACGTTGATGGAACGATGGTGCGCGCGATTTGCGCGATCGATAACCTCGGCAAAGGCGCCGCGGGCCAAGCGATCGCCAATTGCAACCTGATGTGCGGTTATCCCGAGGAGAGTGGTTTAGGTGCTCGCTCTATCCTCGCTTGAGTTGATCCCGATGCGGGGCGGCCTGGGCGCCGTCCCAGGCGTGCGCCTTGCGGGCGTGCATGCGGGAATCAAACCGCGCAAGCGAGATCTGGCGCTAATTGAGTTCGACGGCCCGCAAAACTGCGCGTCCGTAACGACGACGAACGAGATCAAAGCCGCGCCGCTTCTCGTGAGCGCCGAGCACCTCGCGAGCTCGCCCGCGATGCGGGCGGTCGTCTGCAATTCGGGCTGCGCGAACGCGTGTACCGGCGAGCGGGGAGAACGCGATGCCCGGGCGACCGCGCGCCAAGCCGCGACGCTGCTTGGAATCGCTCCGGCGGAAGTCGTGGTCGCGTCAACCGGCGTCATCGGCGTGCCACTGCCGATCGACCGAGTGCAGCGCGGACTCGAACGAGCCGTCGCGCAACTCGATTCGGGGGGGAAGGCTGCCTTCGATGCGGCCGAAGCGATCATGACCACCGATCGTGTGCCGAAGCTCGCGGCCTACGCGTTCTATCATCGCGGCCGCAAATACGTTGCCGGCGGCATTGCCAAAGGCTCGGGCATGATCGCTCCCAATATGGCAACGATGCTCGCCTTCATCGCAACGGATTATCCCATCTCCGATAGCGGGCTAGCGCATCTGCTGAGTGAGTGCAGCGACGAAAGCTTCAACATGATTTCGGTTGACGGCGACATGTCGACCAACGATGCGGTCTACGCGTTCGCACCCGCGAGCTCGAACGGAGCTCAAGCGCCGGTCGAATGTGCCGCCGCGTTGCGCGCCGTTTGCCTCGATCTCGCGCGCGCCATGGTGTCCGATGGCGAAGGCGCGACGAAAGCGATGGAGGTTCGCGTCAGCGGAGCCCGCGACACGGCTCAGGCACGCGCGATTGCGCGTTCGATCCTCAATAGTAATTTGGTCAAGACGGCGCTCTACGGTGAGGATCCGAACTGGGGACGCATCGTAGCGGCGGCCGGTGCGGCGCGTGCGGGGCTCGATCCGTTGCGGTGGTCGCTCGAGGTGAACGGAAAGCCGTGGGTCGATTGCGGCATGGAGCTCCTCTCCGAAGCCGAGGGGCACCGAGAGCTTGAGTCTTCAAACGTGGCCGTCGAGTTGAAGCTGGGTTTGGGCGAGGCAGAGGCGGTCGGATGGGGCTGCGATCTCTCGCGCGACTACGTTCGGATCAACGCGAACTACCGCACGTGACGCTGCTCGGTACGTACGCTCGCGCGCCGCTTACGATCGTTGCGGGCGAAGGTTGCGAACTCATCGACGAGAGTGGGCAGCGTTATCTCGATTTTATTGGCGGCCTTGCCGTCAGCGCGCTCGGTCACGCGCATCCTGCGATCGCGGACGCGATTGCGGCGCAGGCGCGTACGCTCACGCACGCAAGCAATCTCTACCACCACGAGCCGGCGGGTCTCCTTGCGCGCGAGCTGGTCCAGCGCTCGGGGATGAGCGGTGCATTCTTCTGCAACTCCGGCACCGAGGCGAACGAAGCCGCGATCAAGCTCGCGCGAAAGTGGGCTTACCGGCGCAACGAGCGCGGCCGCCGAACCATCTTGGCGTGCACGGGCTCTTTTCACGGCCGAACGCTCGGTTCGCTCGCCGCGACCGCAAACGCATCGTTGCGCGAGGGATTCGAGCCTTTGCCGGATGGGTTTGCTTTCGTCGCGTTCAACGACGTTGCGTCGCTGCGCGATGCGATCGACGACCGCATTGCGGCATTCATCGTCGAGCCGGTGCAGGGCGAGAGCGGCGTGAACGTCGCAACGGTCGAGTTTCTCACTACGGCCCGCGAGCTCTGCGACGCTCGCGATGCTCTCTTGATCTTCGACGAGATTCAGTGCGGCACAGGCCGCACTGGCTCGTTTTTTGCGTTCGAGCGCTTCGGCGTGCGACCGGACGTAGTCACGCTGGCGAAAGGCCTTGCAAACGGCCTGCCGATCGGCGCGGTCCTTGCCAACGAACGCGCCGCGTCAGGATTCCGGCCCGGAGATCACGGCTCGACCTTCGGCGGCTCTCCGATTCCGTGCGCCGCGGCGCTCGCCCACCTTCGGATTCGCGACGAGCTCGATCTCGATCGTCACGTGCGCGCGCGCTCGGACGAGCTCTTTGCTTCTCTCGCGCAACTCGCGCAATCGCTTCCCCAGATCTTTGAAGCCCCGCGCGGGATGGGGCTGCTCGTTGGCCTGCCCGTACGCGCGCCGTACGATGCGAAGCTCATCGTCGGGCAGGCGCGCGGGCGAGGTTTGCTGATCGGCAGTGCGGGCGGCAACACGCTACGCTTTGCGCCGCCCTTGATCGTGTCGAGTCAAGACGTCGAGCGCGCCGTTACCTTACTCGCCGCCGCGCTCGACTAGAACCCGCCTAGGAGCCCTACAGGCTCCTAGTGCGGCGGTTTGTTCTTGTTGTCGCCGTTGTTGTTATTCTGCTGGCCTTGTTGTGCCACGTGCCGTTGCGCATCTTGCCGGTCGGCGTCCGTAACGGGAGCGTAATGCGCCGGGCGATTCGTCGTGCTATACGGGTGTGAGACCGCCCCCGTGTTCGGGTGACCCCCGTTAACGGTCGAGAGATGATTGCGATCCTGCGACGAGACTTGCTCGTGATATGTCTGCGTGGCCGTCGGGCCTTGCCCGTGTTCGCGCGCCACGATTTGGCCCTGCGTAGGGCGAGCCTGGATGCCGCCGTGACCGCCGTTGTAGCTGGTGCGAACGTGATCGTCTCGATAGACGACGGTCTTATCAACGTAGGTGTTGTGAATCACCGTCGTGTTGACTCGCGTAACGGCCGTGTTGTAACGGAAGACGCGTCCATCCCAACGTCCGCCGGCGTAGCCGGTGCCGAAGTATCCGAAGCCGTAGTTGACGCCGCCGTAAAATCCGACGGTCGGACCCCAGTAGCCGCGATGCCAGAAGTACGCGTCGTTCTGCCAACCCCAGTAACCCGGAGTCCACAGCAGACCGACCGACGGCGCCACGACCCAAGTTCCCGGCACCCAATAGTAGCCGCCCGGGCCCCATGCCCAGTATCCCGGTTCCCAAATGTAGTTGGGTGCTGGAACCGGGGGTTGAACGTACACCGGAATCGCCGGCGGAGCAATGGTGACGCCGACTCCAACGAAAACCTGGGCGGAGCCGGTCGCCGGGACCACCGCGACGACTGCCGCTACTAACGCGGCTCGCACTAGATTGCTAATGTACAT